>NZ_JBFUBH010000002.1:0-454246 GCF_056405855.1 Pararhizobium sp. P1_E7
GCAGCCTAAATGCGATATTCGGCTCCGCCGAATACGCAGATCAAGGCGACAAGTCCTTCGGACTTGCACCGGCGCGATTTTGCTGACGCAAAACGCTGATGCGACAATCCTTACGGATTGCACGGATACACAGACGCGACAAATCCTTCGGATTTGCACGGATAACGCGGGGTGGAGCAGCCCGGTAGCTCGTCAGGCTCATAACCTGAAGGCCGCAGGTTCAAATCCTGCCCCCGCAACCAAATCAAACTTGTAAATTCTGCCGTGCAAGTCGGCTAATAGAAAGCTCCTCGACATAACCGTCGAGGAGCTTTTTGCGTTTGACCTCCCTATCAAGTTCGCCGCCGTCAATTCGTGCAAGATAGTCATCTTGAAACTGCTTCCCCAAGGCGGTTACTGCGTCCATCGCGGCCATGACGCTGGTGATTGGTCTTGCACCTCCAGCGTCGCGGGTTGATGCTGAGGCGTCTTGCCGATCTCCACCTTCTGGATGAAATCACGGATGATCGGCATCAAGCGCTGCTTGGCGAACTCGTCGGCATTGCTGCGGGTTTTAAGCAACAGGGCATTCATGACGATCCCGATGCTCGCCGGATTGAACTTGTCCCGAAGACCGGCAAGGCGTTTCGCAACGTCGTCCTCGGCGACGTCAAATTCAGTCAGTTCGGCCGCAAGCTGCGTGCGGCGAACTTCGAGCTGGTGGAGTTCGTCGTCGAAGGCGGCGCGGCGCGGCCGGCCTTCATTGGCTCGATCGGAAATCTGCTGGATGAGGTTCTTTTGATCTCGGTCGAGCGGTTTGAGTTCCTGTTACGGTGTCGCCGTTCTGGACGGTTCGGCCTGCAGCTTGGCTGCCGCCTACTTGTGGAGACCTGGTCAAAGATCCCATGGAGAAGAATGGGGGAATCAGGCAGCTCAGGACAATGTCATCGAGATCCCGCCGCAGGTTTGTCTTGGAGTTCGCACAGCACTTGCCATCGAGTTCGTCGACTTCCCACCAATCTAGTCGCAATTCGCTAGCGACGCCGTTGCCGGAGGATCACTTCCTATTCATTGGTCCGCACATAGTTCAACTGCTTTTGAACTCCAAGAACCGGCTTCGTCAATGCGGCGGTACGAACTTTCGTAGGGGATTGTCCGAATGTCTGCGAAAAGGCTCGCGAGAAGTACGATGCATTCTCGAAGCCGACTTCAAGAGCAATTTCAATCAAAGACGCTTTGGTTTTGACGAGCAGTTGCTTTGCTCGTTCCATCCGCACCCGTCGATATACGAGAGCGGGAGAGCTTTTCGTTTCGCCCATGAAGAGACGCTCAAGTTGCCTTCTGGAGAGGCCAACCGATGCGGCGAGCTCGTGGATTGGTAACTTACCCTCGATATGCTGCTCCATCATGATCAGCACGGCTCTTATCCTGGGGTCCTTGCATTCGAGGGACAGGGGCTTGCGCGTTTGGATGGCAAGGGCCGTCCGCGCCCTTTCGATGTGGAGAACCTCAAGGGCATTTCGTTCTGCTTCCTTGCTGATGTGCCGCCGCACAATCGAAGCCGCCATGTCCGCGGCGCTGCTTCCTCCCGCGCACGAACCTCTGGTCCTGTCGAGATTGAATATTCGGTCAGACCGAACCTGATGGTCGGGGAAACGCTCGCGAAACGCATTGTAATGAAGCCAGCTTACACATGTGCGATGTCCCCTCATCAGGCCGATTTCAGCAAGTATGAATGAACCGGTGCAAACGCCGATCAACCGTACGTTTTGTGTAGCCGCCTTCTTCAGGAATGTTACCGTTTCCTGGTCGACGGACGATTGACTGTTGAGGAGACCACCAACCACCACGATATATTGGAACTGGCTGGGGTCTACGAAGTCCGACGTCGGTGCAACCTGGACTCCGCAACTGGATGTTATGAGATGCCGCGTGCTGCCGAGAACCTCCCAATCGGCGAGAACCCGACCCGATCTGTCGAATTCGTCGCTGGCAAGTCGGAGCGTGTCCACAAACAGCGCGAAGGCCGAAAGCGTGAAGGACCGCGCGAGAACGAAGCCTATCTTCAGTCGCTCAACGGAGTCTTTTGAATCCGAGAGTTTCATTTCAACTCCATCACATGTTTCGACCTATCTGATCTGGAACCCATGCGCCAATGGATCGCGGTCGTCCACGAATATCGTGTTATGGCCGATGACCCGTGCCCACCCGGCGACACTCGGCTTTATGCCTCTGAATGGACCAACGTCGATCTCCTCTTCGACGCGCCCTTCGAACACCGTCCCGATCAGGCTTTCCTGGCGAAAACACGCGCCGACCTTCAATCGGCCCTTGCCATGAAGCTGGGCCATCCGCGCCGACGTGCCCGTTCCACCCGGTGAACGATCTATCGCCTTGTCGCCGTAGAAGACGGCTCCACGGCCGTCCGCGTTGTTGCTCATCGGCCTGTCACACCAAAGCGCGTGATGCACGCCATGTATCCTGTTATCACCCGGATGCTGTGGGTCACAGACATCCGCCAAGGCGTCGCGTAGCCTGACGCTGAGGTCTACGATTTCGCCGGCCGACATGCCGTTCAGTCCTGCCCAGGCTTCCTGCGGTTCGACCACCGCATAATAGTTTCCGCCATAGGCGATGTCGACGACCAGGCGTCCAACACCCGGAACGTCCACCGCCACATCCGCGGCATGGAGGTAGCTCGGCACGTTGAACATACGTACCGACTCCACGAACTCGCCGGGCTTTTCGTACTCGATGTCGACCTTACCCGCCGGGGTCTCAATCGATAGTCTCCCCTCGACCTTCGGGGTGACGAGACCCTCTTCGATCGCAGCGGTTACCAGGCCAATGGTGCCAGCACCACACATTGGCAGGCATCCGCTGACTTCGATGAAGATGACGGCGAAGTCGCAGTCCTCGCGATAGGCCGGATAGATGATCGCGCCCGACATGATGTCGTGGCCGCGCGGTTCGAACATCAAAGCCTGGCGCACCCAGTCATGATCGCGGACGAACAGTTCGCGGCGCTCGACGATCGGGAGGTGCGGCAAGAGGGGACCGCCACCCGCGACGAGTCGGACCGGATTGCCGCACGTATGGGAATCGATGCAGAAGAAGCTGCGCCGCATGGTGGTTCCTTTCGGTCTTTTCAGTGACCAGGCGCCGGTGCCTGACGTCCTTGAAGCGCGCCGCGCGACAGCCTGTCGAGGAGTATTGCGACCGCCACGATGGCGAGCCCGGCGCGCAGGCCCAGCCCCATTTCCATTCGTGTCAGTCCGCGTGTGACCTCGGCACCCAGCCCGCCGGCTCCAACAAGCCCTGCGAGAACGACGATGGCCAACGAGAGGAGGATGCATTGGTTCAGTCCGACGAGCAGTGTCGGAGTGGCCGCCGGAATTTCGATCTTGAAGAGGATCGAGCGCGGCGAAGCGCCTGTTGCTTGTCCGAGCTCCAACAGGTCCTTTGGAACCTGGTTGAACGCCAAAGTTGTCAGACGCAGCATCGGCGGTATGCCATAGACGATCGTGGCGATAATCGCCGGGACCCTTCCGAGGCTAAAGATCATCACCGCCGGGATGAGATAAACCCACGGGGGAACAGTCTGCATGATGTCCAGCACGGGACGGATCGCCGCCTCGAACTTTCGATACCGGGATGCCAAGATGCCAAGGGGAAACGCGATCAGCACGGAAATGAATACTGATACGGTCACCAGCGCAAGCGTCTGCATCGAAGCTTCCCAGAGTCCGGCCAGGAAACAGAATGCCAGTGCAATCCCACTGGTGACCGCGACGCGGATACTCACGAAGATTGCAGCGAAGGCGACGATGACAATGATGACTGCATAGCAGGGCAGATAAAGCAGCGCAGATTCAATGCCGCCCAGTACCGCTTCGATCACCTTTGTCACGATGTCGAAGAAGGGATGGAAATTGGCGTTCAGCCAGTCGACGACAGGGGCGAGGTATGCCCCCGGAGAAAACCGAATGGATTCCAGGTTCATCATTTGCCTCCATTGGTGCGGCGTGCTGCACTTTGCGTCAGTCGATCGATCACCATGGTGAGGATCACAATTGCGATGGCGGCGTTGATCGAGGTGGCGATGTCGAGTGTCCTGACCGCACCATAGATTGTTTCGCCCAAGCCGCCGGAACCGACGATGCCAGCAATCACCACCATGCCGAAGGCCATCATCAGGCTCTGGTTGATCCCGGCCATCACGCTGGGGATCGCGAAGGGTAGCCTGATCTTGGCAAACATCTGCCATGGCGTCAGGCCGCTCGCCTGGCCGAGTTCGATGAACTCGTGCGGGGTCCTGCGAATGCCGAGAGATGTCAATCTGATCGCCGGAGGCATCGCGACAATGACAGTCGCCATCAGGGCAGTGGCAGGTCCGTACCCCATCAGCGCGATTGCCGGCAGAAGGTAAATGTACGGCGGCAGGGTCTGGATGAGATCGAGCACCGGTTCGACAATCCTGTCGAAAGTCTTGACGAACCCGGCCACGACGCCGAGCGGGATGCCAATGACAAGCGCCAGGACAGTGGCCGTAATGACCAGGGCCAGCGTGCTCATGGTCTCCGCCCACAGCCCCATTACCGCGCAGCCGATCAAAGCCAATCCGATCAGCAATCCAGCCGTGATGTTGATCAGGCGCCATCCCAATGCCGCAGCGATAATCGCGACCACATAAAACGGCGGGAGCTGCACCAGCCAGAGCACCCCCTCGTAGGTGCCTTCCAGCACCGCCCTGATGCTGTCGAACAGCCATGAGGCATTGTCACTGATCCAGTTGAGCGCATCGTCGATCTTTTCATCGAAGCTGTCCGTTATGACTGACGTGTCCATGACATTCCCCGATCTATGCCGCTGCTGGCACGTTGCCTGGATTTCCGGCGACGCCGCAGAGCAGGCCGCGCGTGGTGACGACACCGACGACCTTGCCGTCTTCGACGACGGCAACCGCATCCCGGTTGGACTGCATGGTCAAGTCGATGAGTTCACCGATGTCGGCCTCAGGTGTGGTGCGCAGCAACGAACCCACGTCGACATCAGGTTGACCGCTCGCGTATTCGGCGACAGTCATCATGACGGAGTGCGCCTTGACGAGGTGAATCCTGGAGATGCCCGCCACGAATTCCGCCACGTAGTCGTCAGCCGGCATCGTCACGATCTCCTCAGCGTTCCCCACCTGGACGATGACACCGTCCTTCATGATGGCGATGCGGTCACCGATCCGGATAGCTTCTTCGAGATCATGGGTAATGAACACGGCTGATTTTCCAAGCGACTTGGTGAGCTGCCGGAATTCGTCCTGGAGCTGGCGGCGGATCAAGGGATCAAGGGCGCTGAACGGCTCATCCATCAGGATGATCTCGGGATCGGCGGCGATGGCGCGTGCCAGACCGACGCGCTGCTGCATTCCGCCCGACAGTTCTGCCGGATATCGTCCGGTCCAGTCGGAGAGACCGACCTTATCCAATGCGGCACGGGCTGTCTTGTATCGCTCATCCTTCGGAACGCCTCGGACTTCGAGACCGAAGGCGGCGTTTTCCAGTACAGTGCGGTTTGGCAGAAGCGCGACACTCTGGAACACCATCCCAATGTTGCATGCACGGATGTCTCGCAGCTGGGCGGCGTTCAAGGACGAGATATCCCTGCCTTTGACGAGGATCTTGCCAAGGCTCGGTTCGATCAACCTGTTGAGAAGGCGGATGAGGGTCGACTTGCCGCTGCCGGACAGTCCCATGATGCAGAAAATTTCGCCGCGGCGGACCTGCAGGCTGGCGTCGGACACGCCCACCACGCAGTCAAAGTCCGTCAGCACCTGTTTCTTCGATAGGCCTTTTGCCTTCACCGCCTCGACGGCCGCGTTCGCGCGGGCTCCGAAAATTTTCCAGACGGACTGGCAGTCGATCAAAACATCGTTGGCATTGTTCATCTCAGTGTTCATAGCGTTCCCCGCGAACCAGTTTGATACCGGCGTTCTTTTCGTGGAAATTCGGGCCGGGCCGCTTCCTCAGCGGCTCGGCCGTCAGGCGTTACTCCGCCGCGATGTTTTCCCAACGCTTCAGGAGATCGGCATGGCTGTCGGTCCAGTCCTTGACCGCCTCGTCCATCGTCTTGCCGTAGTTGACCGCGCTGTTGATGGCGGTGATATCAGCAAGCGGGACGTACACGCTCGCAATGACCTCACGGGCGTGAGGATTTTCGGCCGAGAAGCCCTTTTGTCCAACCCAGTAGTAGCTCTGCGGCGGAGGGAAAACGCCCTTCGGGTCAGCCAGGAACTTCACGTCGTATTTCTGCATCATCCAGGACGGCTCCCAGATCGTCACGGCAATCCATTCCTTGCGGTCGGTTGCAGACTTGAGTGCGGCGGTCATGGCCGCGGTGCTGCCTTCGACGAGCTGGAGCTTGAGGTCATATTCCTTGACGGAATTGCTTGTGTCGCGCATCAGGCCCGAGCCCGGTTCGATGCCGACGATCTTGCCGCCGAACTTGTCGGCGTTGTCGTTCAACTGGTCCATCGAGTCGATGGTCACGTATTTGGGCACCGCGACGCCCTGGAACAGGCCGTGCGAAACCGGCGAGATTTTCTCGAGACGCTTCTTGTTCTTGTCCCAGTAATCCTGGGCGACGTAATCTGTTTGCGAGGCGAGGATTTGAACGTCGCCCTTGCTGAGGGCAGCGTATGCGATGCCCCACTCGGAGAACGGCACCACCTTCACGGTATAGCCGGAATCTTCGAGCACCTTCTTGGTGATACCGGTGATTGGGGTGAGATCTTCCCACGACATCGTACCGATGGTGATGGACTTCTCTTCCGCATGCGCAGACATCATGGTCATTCCGACCATTGCCGCAGCACATAGCGCTTTCCACAGAGTCTTCATTTTTCGCTCCTAGTTTTCGTTCCCATTATCGTTGAAGCCCAGCGCTTGGCTCAGTCTTCACATTGCGCGGCGAAGGTTCATCCTTCGCGGCCTGCACGCAATTCCTGCCAGCGGATCGCCGCGTTGACGCCAAGCCACGCAAAGGGCTCAGGCGGAAGCCTGGCCGGCTTCGGCTGATCCATGAACTTTTCGAGCTGTTCCGAATGGGTTCCAGTGGCGAGATCGGCGGCCATCACGCCAGCCAATGTGCTCTTCACTGTTCCCAGCCCATTCTCGCAGCACGCGGAGTAAAGGCCTTCCTCGACTTCGCCGAAGGCAGGCACGTGGTTCCGGCTGAGACACAGCCGCCCGGCCCAGCTGAACTCAAACGGCACGTCGACGAGGTTGGGAAACCGCGCGTCGAGAGAATGCCGTTGTTCTCGGGCGATCCCCGCGAGACGCTTGTCGCTCACCTGGACGTTTGTGTCGTAGGTGAAGCGCGTCCGGATGACGATCCGCGAACCCCGGTCTGTCGCGATCTTCCGCACCGTTGCGCCCATGGGATCGGCCGGGAGCAGCGCCCATGTCTCGCGTCCGGCCGCCTTATCGAACGGCGCGGTCATGGACGCGTAGGTGAAGATATGCATCAGGCGGCCGCGGAAATGCCCGAAGTCCTCAATGTGGCCGTTGACACCAACAATCACCTTCGGAGCGGTGACGCTGCCGCGATGCGATGTGGCAGTCCACTTGCCGTCTTTCCGTCCAAGCTTCAGAACAGGCGAGTCCTCGAAGATATGGATTTTCCGGCTCAGCCCCGCAGCAAGGCCACGGATGTAGTCCGCTGGCTGGATCATCACAGCGCCAGGCGTGTAAAGCCCGCCGAGGTAGTAGCTCGACCCGGTGATATCCTGCATTTCCCGGGCGTCGAGAAATTGGTGCTTTTCGCCAATTGTCTTGAGCGACTGACCGTAGTTGGCGTTGAGCTTGATCCCGCGCGCGGTGGCCGCAGCATTGATCTTGCCCGAAGGATCGAAGGTTCGCTTCGACATGCTGTACTCGGCGGCGGCGGCGGCGGCGAACGCGATCGCGAACCGATTCTGTGCGATCTCGAGGGTGGTCGAGGATTCGCTTGCCACCGAATATTCGCCCGACGAAAGGTTATGCGGGACGTCGATCATGTAGCCGGAATTCCGACCCGAGGTCCCCTTCGCAACTTCACCCGCCTCCAGCACGACGATTTTATCGCCGGGTCGCAATTGGCAGAGGCGGCGGGCAGCGGAGAGGCCTGCAAAGCCCGCACCGATGATCAGCCAGTCGGCAGACACGTCGCCGTCAAGTGACTGGGCGGGGACGCTCCGATTGCTGATCGCCTCCCAGCCCGAGGTCCCGGATAATGCCGGGAGCCGCTTGACGACATGCTCGTTCATCGAACCGTCTCGTCCACGGAGCGTTCAGACACATCAATCCAGATCGTCTTCAGCTCGGTGTACTGGTCGTGAGCGAAGATCGATTTGTCGCGACCACCGAATCCAGATTCCTTGTAGCCGCCGAACGGAGTAGTCGCGTCGCCTTCGCCGAAGCAGTTGACCGTGACGACGCCCGCCCGAATTTCGCGGGACAGTTTGATCGCCTTGCGCAGGCTTCCAGTGTAGACCGACGCAGTCAGGCCGTAGGGCGTGTCGTTGGCCAGGGCCACTGCCTCGGCCAAGGAATTGAAGGTGGTCACCGAAAGGATCGGACCAAAAATCTCTTCCTGAAACAGGCGGCTGGAAGGCGTGACACCGTCGACGACGGTGGGCTCGACGTAAACACCCTTCTGCGTCTCTCCACCATGGGCGACCGAGAGCTTCTCCTTTTTCACTTCGTCGAGATACGATGTGACCTTATCGAAATGCGCCTTGCTGACGAGCGCGCCGATCCGGTTTTCGGGATCGAGAGGATCGCCTGTCTTCCAGTCCCGCATGTATGCCCCAATGCGCTGGAGCAATTCGTCCTTGATGCTGGAATGGACGATGAGGCGGGACGTTGCCGAGCAGTTCTCGCCCATATTCCAGAATGCGCCTGTCACCACCTGTTCGGCGACCAGGTCCAGATCTTCGGCGTCTTCGAGGACGACCGCGGGGTTTTTCCCGCCGCATTCGAGGACGACGCGCTTGAGGTTGGAGTCGGCTGCATAGCGAAGGAAACGGCGGCCGGTCGGCGTGGAGCCTGTAAAGGTCACCATATCGACATCCATGTGCAGTCCGATCGGCTCGCCGACGCCCTTGCCGCTTCCGGGCACGACGTTGAAGACGCCTGAGGGAATGCCGGCGTCATGAGCGAGTTCCGCCACGCGCAGAGCGGTCAGGGTGGTCTCCTGGGCGGGCTTCACGACAATCGAGCACCCTGACGCCAGTGCCGGGCCGATCTTCCAGGCCAGCATCAGCAGCGGGAAGTTCCAGGGAAGAACCGCACCAACCACGCCGATGGGCTCACGAACGACCATGGTCAGCGCCTTGGAGCCGACCGGGGCCGTGTTGTCATAGAGCTTGTCGATAAGTTCGGCGTGCCAACGGATGGTGTGAATGGTGTCCGCCACGTCGACCGTCTGGCATTCGCGAACAGGCTTCCCGCTGTCGAGGCTCTCCATGACGGCAAGCTCGTGCCGATTTTCTTCAAGCAGCTTGGCAAACTTGAGCAGGACGCTTTTCCGCTCGCCGGGGGACTGGAGATGCCAGCGACCATCTTCGAAGGCTGCCTTGGCCTTGGCCACTGCGAAGTCGACGTCGGACGCATCGCATGCCGCAATCTCGGCAAGCACTTCACCCGTGGCCGGATTTGTTGTCGTGAAAGTCTTGCCGGAACTGGCCGGACGGAAGGAGCCGTCGACGAAAGCGTTGGTCGGAAGTTCGATGGTCTTTGCTATCGCCTTGTATTCGGCCGCTGTCAAAGGTTCATGCATTGTTTGCTCCCGACGTGATCTGGGCGACCGTGCGCTTCAAGGTGGTAACGACAGTTTGGAGGGATCGCTTTTCCTCTGAATTCAGAGGCCGGAGCGGCGCACGGACAGAGCCGGTCTTCAGGCCGATCAATTCGCAGCCATGTTTGATCGATTGGACGAACTTTCCGCATTCCAGGAAGTCCATCAGCGGTAGCATGGCCGACATGATCGCGCGGCCCTTGTCGAAATTCTTCTCGAGGACACATGCTTCGTAGAGCGCGACATGCTCGCGCGGCAGGAAGTTGGAGCCGGCACAGACCCAGCTCTTTGCGCCCCAGGCAAAGAATTCGAGAGCCTGGTCATCCCATCCGCAGGAGAGGCCGATATGCGGAAACTTCCGGGCGAGCAGGTGGACGTTGCCCATTTCGCCGGAGCTTTCCTTGATTGCCACCACGTTCCTGGATTTTCCCACGCGAGCGAAATATTCCTCGCGCATGACCACACCCATGCGAGCCGGATAGTTGTAGAGCATGATCGGCAGGTTGGCCGCGCGGTCGATCGTAAGCGCGTGAACGGCGTTCTCTTTTTCAGTCGGCAAGGCGTAAGGTGGCGACGATACCAGGATCGCGTCCGCGCCGATCGCCTTTGCCGCCTTGGCGTATTCGACGGAGTCTTCCGTCCGAGTCGCTCCTGTGCCGACGACGAGGGCGAGCCTCGTGCCGATCACGTCCCTTGCGAAAGCGGCCAGATCGAAGCGCTCCTGCGCGCTCTGGGCGTAATACTCACCGGTTGATCCGCCGATGATGATGCCGTGCACCCTGGCCTCTATGAGAGACTCCAGTACAGCGGCAAAAGCGTCGCGGTCTATCTGCCCGTCCGGGCCAAACGGCGTTACCGCCGGCGTGTAGATACCTTCGAACTTCAAGACGATTTCTCCATCGATGGGGTGGGCGTTTCGACCAGCGCGTCCGCTTTCATCCCTTGGGGCGCGATGAACATCTCCATGTTTTCGCGCGACAATTCCCAGTGCTCGAACACCAGATCGACAACTGTGTCTTCGTCGTGCAAGCCAATGGCCGAGATGAAGCCGTCATGGTGTTCGACTGCGGTCTGGAGCCGCTTGTGCATGTCATCGTTGCGCGGACGGAAGAAGGTGTGGCCGATGCGCGCGTGGTCGATCAGCAGCCTGCCGAGGCTCGGTTGAAGGTAGGCGTTTCCGGACATTTCGCCGATGATCTCGTGAAACCTGTTGTTCTCAAGCACCATGGAAAGGGCATCGCCCGATACACTCGCGCTGCGGAACCGCTCCTGCGTGTCCTTGAGTTCCGAAAGCTGACGCGACTTGAAGTTCTGGACCGCGAGCCTGCCGATAGCCGCGTAGATCATCGGAGCGACGAGGAAGAAGTGCCTCAGCGTCGAATGGTTCATCGGGATGACCCGAGCCCCCCTGTTCGTCCGGATATCGACGTAGCCTTCTCCCTCCAGGCGACGAAAGATTTCCCGGACCGGGGTACGCGACAGGCCGTATTTTTCACTCAGGCTCGCCTCGTCCAAATCTTCGTCCGGATCGAGTTCCATGGTCAGAATTTGACGTTTGAGATCGTCGTACAGATCACTTTTGCCGCTCTTCATCTGAAACCTCCGCAATTGAATTTCCGGTCTGCCCATAGGCCGCGCCTGGGCCGTTGGATGAGAAATTTGCACGGGTTCCATCGAGAGTCAATAATTGTATTTTCTGCGTATACAATGATTACACGGCAGAAATACAATTTGCTAAACGAACAGGACTTCTCGCGCTATGCGCCGAGGCTGCCGGACATGAAAATTGAATGGCTGACACGGCCGCTCGATTTGCGACCTGCGTTGTAGTTCAGTGGCTAAGTGTTTGTTGGATAGAGTTCATATCGAGGTTGGGTGGCCATCCGAACGACAATCATGGGCGCAGGACGGAGTCGTCTCACACGGGGCAAACCCATCAAAGCGCACAGCGAAAAAAGCGGTATTGACCGTCGGCAGTACGTTGCTCGTTTTTGAGGACGGCTGTTATCGCTGAAGCGCCTGCGTCAACCAGCCGGCTGTAAAGTCGGCAGTCGCGAACCGTTTGACGTCGACCGGCACTAGGATGTTATATCGGCCCTCTGCCTCAAACTCGGTGTCTCCGACCTTGACGAGACTACCGTCTGCCAGGCTCGTTTTGATGAGCGTATCCCACCCTAAAGCAGGGGGTGACGATTCCCTCCTCATGCTCAAATGACCTGTGCGGCACTTGCAAGTCGAAGCTCGCCAGCGGAACGATCAATCTAGGACATGCCGCTGACCGAAGACGCGCTCCATAATGCTCAGCACCTCCACTTGGCGAGAATTCTGACGATCAGCCCATCCACCGGCAGCGTCCCCGGCTGAGGGCACGGCGTTCTGCCGATCACCACGTCTGGACGAGCCGGCGCAGGGTCGGTGGAAGCGCCCGCTTCACATCTTCGTCGGAATCGTTTCGGGTCCGCAAGATCATCGGGCGGACAGGAATCTCGGCGCGATTGACATTGGCTCTGCCGCCAACCTCTCCCTCTGGTAGGTCAGCGTTGACGGGTATGGTCCTCTCAAGCGGTGCCAAGGCACGCGCGCAGATATGCTGGCATTGTGCGAGGTGTATCGCCGTTGTACCATGTAATAGTCACAGGTGCGCGACGTGCCCGGTGTATGACCGGAACCCAAGTCCGGCCGCGCATTTCAACCCGATGAATAAGTGGCCGCGGATCATGGAACTTATCGTCGCTCTTGGCCTGATCGTCTTCAAGGTCGCGTTTCTGATTGCGATCCTGCTGCTGTTGCCCTTGCCGCTAACCTGGCTGGAACGCAAGATCGCCGGGCACATCCAACAGCGCATGGGGCCGATGCGCGTGGGGTGGCACGGACTGCTGCAGCCGATGGCGGACGGGATCAAGCTCTTGACCAAAGAGGACCATATCCCGGCCGAGGCCGACCGTTTCCTGTTCAAACTGGCTCCAATCCTGGCGCTCGCGCCGCCCTTTGTGGTGTTCGTCGCGATCCCCTTCGGCGAAAGCACCTCGGTCCTCGGCGCCGAGATCACGCTCTACGCTTCCAACATGAACGTGGCGCTGCTTTTCGTCTTCGCGGTCATCGGGATCGAGGTCTACGGCGTCATTTTCGGCGGCTGGGCTGCCAACAGCAAATACGCCGTGCTGGGCAGCCTCAGAACCTGTGCGCAGATGATCAGCTATGAGATCCCGATGGGTTTCGCGGTCATCGGCGTGGTCATGCTGGCGCAATCCATGAGCCTGCTCGATATCGTGCGGGCGCAAGCCGATGTCTGGAACATCGTCTACCAGCCGGTCGGCTTCTTCGTGTTCTTCGTTGCAGGACTTGCCGAAGCGCAGCGCATTCCCTTCGACCTTTCGGAAGCGGAAGGCGATCTTGGGGCCGGCTTCCATACCGAATATAGCGGTATCCGCTTCGCGTTCTTCATGGTCAGTGAGTACGCCATCGTGTTGCTGGTGTCGGTCCTCGTGGTGATCCTGTTCTTCGGCGGCTGGAACGGCGTGCTGGTGCCCTTGCCACCGCTCCTCTGGTTTGTGCTCAAGGTCGCATTCTTCGTCTATGTGTTTATCTGGTTCCGTTTCACGTTCCCCCGCTACCGCTACGACCAACTGATGGCGATCGGATGGAAAGTCTTGCTTCCTCTGTCAATGGCGAACATAATTATTACCGGTATACTTTTAGGAGCCGTAGCGGCTCCGTAGCGAGGCGGCGATGTCGCACGCACAGGACAAAGCTGGAACATGGATTGGCTGGGTGTTCTTCGCCGATCTGGCGAACGGCTTGGCTCTAACCTTCGGTTACATGTTCTCCAAGCCCGTCACCATGCAGTATCCGGACAAGGAAAAATGGCTGCCCTACGGACGCTACCGCGGGCACCACTTCTTGAAACGCGATGACGAGGGCGAGATCAAATGCGTGGCCTGCGAACTCTGCGCGCGGATTTGTCCCTGCGACTGTATCGAAGTCGTCCCCTACGAGGATGAGAAGGGCAACCGCCACCCGGCAAAATTCGAAATCGACACTGCCCGGTGCCTGTTTTGCGGGTTGTGCGAGGACGCCTGCCCGGCGGACGCGATCGCGCTTGGCCAGCAGTACGAATTCTCGAGTTTTTCCTCAGCAGACCTGG
Source organism: Pararhizobium sp. P1_E7 (assembly GCF_056405855.1). Lineage (NCBI taxonomy): Bacteria > Pseudomonadati > Pseudomonadota > Alphaproteobacteria > Hyphomicrobiales > Rhizobiaceae > Pararhizobium > Pararhizobium sp. P1_E7. The sequence continues at coordinate 13,955 of NZ_JBFUBH010000002.1, forward strand.
TGATCGGACGCGACGATTTGCTCGCCAAGCCTGGCAAGGCGGCAACCGGCGGCGGCGTCGTTGCCGCGCGCCTGAATACGAAGAAGGACGTGCTCGTCGAAACGAAGGAGACGCAAGGCTACAACTGGTGGCGGAATATCCGCAGAACGTGAACCCGCGACAGCTGTCAGACCGAAGCGCTCGAACAGGAGGTTCAGATGTTTGTCGGCGAAATTATGAAGAACAAGGGTGTCGGTGTCATCACGGTCGCTCCCGATCAGACGATGGTGGAAGTCCTGAGGTTGTTTCGCAGCAACAATATCGGCTTCGTCGTCGTCAGCCAATCGGACGACGCATACCTGGGTACACTGTCGGAGCGGGATTGCTGCAACGCGGTGGCGGAATACGGGGCCGAGGCGGCGGCGATGCGGGTCGCGGATATCATGAACCGCAGTGTGGCGACCTGTTCGACACATGATTTGCTGCCCGTCGCGATGGGGATCATGACCAAGCGACGGACGCGTCATGTGCTGGTCATGGATGGGAACGACGTTGCCGGCGTGGTCAGTATCGGCGACGTGGTTAAACACAGGCTCGACGAAGCGCAGCGCACGGAGCAGGATCTGCAGGATTACATCTGCGGGACCAGGTATCACTGACGTTGCCAGATCGATGTGAAGATGCTGGGGCAGGGCGGCTTGCCGGGTCCTTGCGGTGCCCAGACCCCAAATCTTCAGACCCCACGCCAGATACGGTCCGTGCGGCCGGCCTCAAGAGTGGCATGCACTTTCTGGACCTCCACCGGGCATGGGTATTCGCCCCGCCGCATCAGGCTGTTGAGACGCAAGGCTCTATAGTTTTCCGGAACGAAGACGAGGCCGTTTGGAAATCGCCTGTCGACCTTGAGCTGCGCGGTCAGTTCGCCCTGGGCGGAACGCACGTTCACCTGATCCCCATCCGAAAGGCCAAGCTGCGCGGTATCCTGCGCGCTCATCGTGACATAGGGATCGTTGGCAACCGTGTTCAGGATGTCCGACCGTTCGGAAAGATATCCGTTGTGGAACAGGCAGTTACCGGTGATCAGCATGAGCCGGCCGGTTGACGTCGGAATGGGCGGCGGCGCAAGGAGCACGCCAGCCGGCGGCGTCGGCACCGCCTTGGTGAATGCACCGTCGGCGCCAAGCCCATCCTGTGTCAGCCCCTGATAGGCCGGAACCAGCCGGGCAATCTCGTTGAAAACTTCGCCTTGCGCCGATGGCTGCAGCACCTGGTTGCGCAGCGCTGCAACGAAGTCGAAGATCTCAAGATTGCCGCGCGCCTCGAAAACGAGCTCACGGAATTTGCGAACCTTCTGGAGGCGACCCTCGTTATTGGTGAACGTGCCGGATTCTTCGCCGTAACCCGCAGCGGGCAGGACGACCTCGGCCATGCCGGCGGTGTCCGTAAGGAAGGCGTCCTGGACGATCAGGAGATCGGCGGCTGCAAGCGCTCGCTGTACGAACGCCCGGTCGGGATAGCTGACCATGGGGTCGGTCCCGGCAATGTAGAGCGTGCCCATCCGCCCGCCGATGCAGAGTTGCAGCATGGCATCGAGATCCGCGCCCGGTTCAGACGGGATTTCGGCGCCCCAGTTGCGCGCAAGAGGCGCGCGCGCTGCGTCATCGGTGACCGCCTGCAGCCCCGGCAGAGCCGCAGGCAGAACCCCCATGTCCCAGGCGCCCATCTGGTTGGCACGGTCAAAGAGGAACTGCATCGCCAGGCCCTTTCCGAGCAGGCGGAGAACCTGCAGCAGATTGTTGAGCTGTTGCAGCGTCGCGCGCGCTTCGGGCGATCTCAGGAGGTCCACGCTGACAAGCAGTGTGACGCTCCTGCCTTCCTTGAGCGCGTTGGCCAGACGATCCGGCCCGTCACTGCCGGCATCCGCCGCCGGGCTGCTCGCTTCAATGGTCGCAAGAGCGCCGCCCGGCAAGGCCTGACCAGCCGCTGCCGCAAGTCCGGCGACGACCGCCGCGATGCTTGCCGCTTCTCCGCCCGGCGGTACGCGAACCACCACCCGGGCATCTGCGTCCAGACGGGACGGCCGCGCCGAGAGCATGAGCAATCCGGTCTGCCGCCGCCGCGCAGCATCCCGCAGCAGGTATTCGGTGACCGGGTTCTCCTCGGTCACGTTGCCGCCGACGACGAGCACGCAGTCGTTGCCGATCACTTCGTCCAGGGGCGCGCGGCTGTAGAAGGCTGCCAGCAGCGGGCCGAGCGCATCGAAGGGCACGGGCCAGCGAGAGGAGCAATCAATATTGTTGGTCCGGAACACCGTCCGCATCAACTTCTGGAACTGATAAAGGACTTCGTTGGGCAACCGCGCCGACGCGAGCCCGCCCGCGGCCTTGTTCTCGACGCCCGACAGGCGCCGGCGCAGATAGTCCCCAGCCTCGTCCCAGGAAACCGGAACCAGGGCGCCATCACGACGGATCATCGGCCGCTTGATCCGGTCCCGGCTCTCGATAAAGTCGAGGCCGAAGCGTCCGCGCACGCAGAGCGTTTCGCGGTTGACCCCGTGTTCCTGCTTGGAGCGGACCCGCATGAACTCGCCCTTGCGCGCGCCAACCGTAAGCTGGCAGCCGGTGCCACAATGCGGGCATACCGTGTCCGTTTCAGCCAGATCCCAGGGGCGCGCCTTGTAGCGATAGGGAAAGCTCATCAGCGCGCCAACCGGGCAAACTTCGACGCAGTTGCCGCACTGGTCGCAACTCGCGAGGCTGCCCTCAAAGCCGGTGACGGCAGTATCCATGCCTTTTTCGATGGTGCCCAGGGCGACGGCTCCGACCACCTCCTCGCACATCCGGACGCAGCGCTGGCACTGGATGCAGCGGTTGACGTTCATGATAATAACCGGACTGAGGCGAATGTCCGCAGAGTGGAATACGCGCTTGGGATCGCGAAACTCGCTTCGGCGGGGGCCGTAGGCCATCACCATGTCCTGAAGCTCGCACTCGCCACCCTTGTCACAGATCGGACAGTCGAGGGGATGATTGGCGAGCAGCATGTCGAGCATGGATGACCGTGTTTCGTCGATCAGCGGCGTGTTCGTCCGCACGACCATGCCATCGGTGACCGCGGTGGCGCACGAAGGCTGCAACCGCCGCAGACCTTCGATCTCCACCAGGCACATACGGCACGAAGCGAGCGGCGGCAGCCGCTTCAGATAGCAGAAGGTCGGAATGTCGATGTGCAAACGCTGGGCGGCCTGCAGCACCGTCGAGCCAGCCTCGACTTCCAGCGTTTGTCCGTCGATCGTGACTTTAAGCATGGGTTCCTCACAGTCCTGATCAAGCACTCACTTCAGTGAAACGGGCACCTTTGCGTCTCGATGTGAGCAACAAATTCATCGCGGAAATGCGCAAGTGCTGCCCGCAATCCCATCGCCGCCCCGTCACCCAAGGCACAAAACGTGTTGCCGAAAATTCCCTTGCAGAGCATCTCCAGCTGCTCCAGGTCGCCGGGGGCGCCCTGCCCAGCCTCAATACGGCGCAGGACCTTCACGACCCAGTTCAATCCTTCGCGGCATGGCGTGCACTTGCCGCAGGACTCATGATGGAAGAACTCGATGATCCGGGTGGCGACCTTGACCATGCAGGTCGAGTCATCAATCACGATGACGCCAGCCGAACCGAGCATAGAGCCGGCGGCGGTAAGCGAGTCGAAATCCATCCCCACCTCCAGCCCGTGCGCAGGGATGACCGGCGCTGAGACCCCGCCCGGGATCGCTGCCTTGATTTTCCGTCCCGGCAACGGGCCGCCGGCATGCTCCTCGACCAGTTCGCGCAGCGGTATGCCCATCGGCAACTCGTAGAGGCCGGGTTTGCGCACGCGTCCGCTAAGGCAGTAAAGCTTCGGGCCGGGGCTCTTGTCCGGGCCGATGCCCCGAAACCAGTCCGGCCCCCGCACAACGATATGCGGCACGCAAGCGAGCGTCTCGACATTGTTGATCACTGTCGGGCTGGCGTAGAGCCCGGCCACTGCCGGAAACGGGGGCTTCAATCGCGGTTGCGCCCGCTTGCCCTCGAGCGACTCGAGCATCGCAGTCTCTTCGCCGCAGATGTACGCACCGGCGCCGCAGTGGATGTGGACAGCGAAATTGAAATCCGAGCCCAGGATGCGCTTTCCCAGATAACCCTTTGCGTGAGCCTCGGCGATCGCCTGCTCCAGGCGGCGGATCGCCGTCACATATTCACCGCGGATGTAGACATAGGCGGTTTCGGCTCCGATCGCGTAGGCGCTTACCGCCAGCCCCTCGATGAGCTGGTGCGGATCGCGCTCCATGAGGATCCGGTCCTTGAAGGTGCCCGGCTCGCCCTCATCGGCGTTGCAGCAAAGATATTTCGGCTTGTCGGTCTGCTTTGGCACGAAACTCCATTTCATGCCCGTGGGGAATCCGGCACCGCCGCGACCGCGCAGGTTGGATCGTTTGACGATGTCGACGACCTCGTCAGGCGTATACTCGCGCAGCACCTTCGCCAACGCCTGGTAGCCGCCGCCAGCCGCGTAGGTCGACAGCAAATGACCGTCCGGCACGTCGATATTTTTGAGAAGAACCGGCTCGAACATGGCGCTACTCTCCCGGTGGTCGCGTTGAGGCGCGTTCAACGCTCGCCAGCTGCCCCACTGTCGCCCGGAGGCTGTCTAAGAGTGCGTTTATCCGCGCGACATCCAGGTTGCCGTGGTAGTCGTCGCCGACTTGCATCACCGGAGCCATCTCGCAGGCGCCGAGACACTCGACGGTGGAAAGCGTGAACAGCCCGTCCGGGGTGGTGTCGCCCTTCATGATGCCCAGCACCGTTTCCAGATGCTTCAGCAGGTTGTCTGATCCGCACAGCATGCAGGAAACATTGTCACAGAGTTGCAGGTGGAACGTGCCCACCGGCTCGGTATGGAAGAGCGTATAGAAGGTCGCCAGTTCGTAGACCCAGATCCGCTCGACACCAAGGATGTCAGCAACCTCTTCTAGCACTGCGCCCGGCAGATGGCCATGTTGCCTCTGCGCGATCAGAAGCGCCGGCATGATTGCCGAGCGCTGGTCGGGATACCGCGCTGCCGCTTCTTCGATCTTTTCGCGCATGCTCATCGCGTCCAAATCCCTTGGCTACTTGTCCACCTCCGCCATCACCGGATCGAGGCTGCCGAGCACCGCGATCATGTCCGCCAGGTAGCGGGCGTTGGTGACCCCGAAGAGTGCCTGGAGGTTGACGAACGAGGGTGCCCGCACCTTCATGCGGAATGGTTTTGGCGACCCGTCGCTGATGATGTAGAAGCCAAGCTCGCCCTTTGGCGCCTCGATCGCCGAATAGACCTCGCCCTTGGGCACCTTGAAGCCATAGGCCGACAGGTCGAAATGCTGGATCAGCGCCTCCATCGAGCAATGCACCCGATCCTTGTCCACCGGGAAGGCGATCGTCGGCATGTCGATCTGGAACGGTCCCTCGGGCATCTGGTCGAGGCATTGCTCGATGATCCGGATGCTCTCGCGCATTTCCTCGACCCGGCACTGCCAGCGTGCATAGCAGTCGCCCTCCTTGCGGGTGATGACATTGAAGTCGAGCCGATCGTAGATCTCGTAGGGCTCATCGCGGCGGATGTCCCAATCGACGCCCGAGGCGCGCAGGTTCGGGCCGCTTAAGCCCAGGTCGATGGCGTCCTCGGCGGCGATCACGCCGATCCCCTGGGTGCGCTTCAGGAACACCCGATTGTTATCGATCAACCGTTCATAATCGCGGATGCGGTTTGGGAAGATGTCACAAAACTCCCGAATCTTGGGGAAGAACCCGTCGGGCAGATCCTCGCGCACCCCGCCGACCCGGCAGAACGACGTGTGCATCCTCGCTCCGCTGATCATCTCCAACAGGTCCATGATCATTTCGCGCTCGCGCATGACGTAGAGCAAGGCGGTCATGGCGCCCAGGTCCAGCGGCAGCGCGCCAGTGATCAGGAGATGACCGGAAATCCGTGCCAGCTCGGCCATCATCACGCGGATATACTGCGCCCGCAGCGGTGCTTCTATGCCCAACAGTTTTTCCACCGCCAGCGCGAAGGCCAGGTTGTTCGAAGGCGGGCACAGATAGTCGAGCCGGTCCGTCAGCGGGAAAATCTGGGTATAGGTGAAGCTTTCCGCCAGTTTTTCGGTGCCGCGGTGGAGGTAGCCGATGTGCGGGTCCACGCGCTTGACGTACTCGCCGTCCAGTTCGAGGACGAGCCGAAGAACCCCGTGTGTGCTGGGGTGCTGCGGGCCGAGATTGAGAAGCACTTCGCTGGTATTGAGTGCTCCGCCTTCCGGCCTGTCGAGTTCGGTGACTTCGGTCATCTCAACTTTCCGGCGGCCTCCCTTGCGGAATATCCCTGGTGGCAAGGCCGGGCTGTGTTGGTGGCGGACCTTCGGCACCAAAGGGGTTCAACTTGTCCTTGTAGCCCCGCAGCGGGAAGTCCTTGCGCTGTGGAAAACCCTCGAAGCCTTCCCACATGTAGATCCGCCGCAGATCGGGATGCCCCTCGAACCGGATGCCATACATGTCCCAGGCCTCACGCTCATGCCAGTTGGCGGTGCGCCAGACGCCCGTGACCGAGGGAACCTGCGGGGGATCGCCAAGCCTGCACTTGATGCGAACCCGCCACCTGTTGGCCAGTGAATAGAGGTGGTACACCGCCTCGTAGCGTGGTGTTTCGGGATAATGATCGACCCCGCAGATGTCCGAGAGGAAATTGAATTGCAGTGCCGGATGTTCTTTCGCAAACCGGCAGAACTCGACGATCTTTTCAGGTGGAACAGCAAAGGCGTGAACGCCATGCGCGGCGCCGAGATCCTCGACGGCATCTGCGAAATGCTCCATGATCAGAGCGCGATGGAGAGACGGCTCCACACTCATGACGCTGCGATCCGATCCAGAGGCGTCCCGGCCAGCGCGCGGGACCTCTTGATCTTCTCTTGAAGCAGGAGGAAGCCGTGCATCAGCGCCTCCGGCCGCGGCGGGCAGCCGGGCACATGCACGTCCACCGGCACGAAGGTTTCCGCCCCCTGCGCCACGGCATAGGTGTTGTAGACTCCGCCCGAGATGGCGCAGGTGCCCATGGCGATGACCCAGCGGGGCTCCGGCATCTGGTCATAGAGCCGACGCACCACGGGCGCGAACTTCCGGGTTATGGTGCCGGCGATGATCATCACGTCGGACTGGCGGGGCGACGGCCGGAACACCACGCCGAACCGGTCGAGATCATAGCGGGCGCATCCCGCCGAGATCATCTCGATGGCGCAGCAGGCAATTCCGAAGGTCTCGGGCCACAGCGCCGACCTTCGGCTCCAGCTGATCAGGCTGTCGGCCGTGGTGAACAGCACGCTGTCGCGGATCGCGTTGTTTACGCCTCCCATTCGAGCGCCCCCTTCAGCCAGGCGTAGGCGAAGCCCACGAGTAGCAGCAATATGAAGATGAACATCTCGATATAGCCGACCAGCCCGATCTCCTTGAGGACGACGGCCCAGGGAAACAGGAACATCGTCTCGACATCGAAGACGACCAGCAGGATCGCAAGGATGAAGAACTGCACCCTCAAGCGGCCACCAGCGGCCTCGCCGGCCGCGTCCATGCCGCACTCATAGGGCATGTTCTTTTCGGGATAGGGATTGGACGGACGCAGGAGCGAGGAGACAAAAAGCGTCGCCCCCGTCACCAGAACGACTCCGGCGATCATAAAAAGAACCGGCAAGAATTCCATTGCAGCCATATCGTACTGCACCGGTTACCCACTGGCTTTCCTCAGGCCGCGACCGCTCTGTTCAGAATGGTAATGCGGTCGCCCCGGAAGCGACTTGGGCAATCCTTTCTTGAGCTTCGAGTTTATTCCGTCGGGCAGATCATTGCAAATTCAATCGGTCAGCCGCCAAACACCGAATGCTGGGCAAGCCTCAGGAACCACGCGGGAAACAGGCCGATGCCGATAGTGCCGGCGGCGGTAAAGGCCAGCGTGGCGCGCACCAGGGGTGTCAGCGCCGGGTCGACAGTCCTCTCCGGCTCGCGCATGTAGATCATCATGACGATGCGGATGTAAAAATAGGCGGCAACGACGCTCAGCAGCACGGCGATCACCGCCAGCATGACGAAACCTCGCTCGACGAGCGCGACCAGCACGTAGAACTTGGCGAAGAACCCGGCAGTTGGCGGAATGCCGGCCAGCGAGAACAGATAAAGCAGCATCAGTAGCGCCAGCCCGGGATGCGACTTGGCGAGGCCCGCATAGTCTTCGATAACCTCGCCAGAGAAATCGCCGTTCCGCATCATGATGACGATGCCGAAAATACCGAGATTCATGAAGGCGTAGATCAGCAGGTAAAGCATCACGCTGGCGATCCCGTCGGCACCGCCGGCCACCACGCCGAAAAGGGCGAACCCGGCATGGGCGATGCTGGAATAGGCGAGCAGGCGCTTGAAATTATCCTGCACCAGCGCCACGAAACTGCCGAGCGCCATCGTCACCACGGCGATGACCGCGACGATGATCCAAACGTTTGAGGCCGCGACCAGCGGGTTGAGGAACACCCGCAGGATCACCGCGAACCCCGCCGCCTTGGGGCCCACCGACATAAAGGCGGTGATGGTCGTCGGAGCGCCTTCATAGACATCTGGCACCCACATATGGAACGGAACCGCCCCGACCTTGAAGACCAGCCCCGCGACGATGAAGACCACCGCCAGCAGCAATCCGGGATCGAGCGGATTGCCGGTCACCGCGGCAGCCATCGCGTCCAGTTGGGTCGTACCGGTGAGCCCGTAGACCAGCGAAACGCCGTAGAGGAAAATCCCGGTCGAGACCGAGCCAAGGATCACGTATTTCAGTGCCGCTTCGTTCGATCGCCGCTCACGTCGCAGGAAGCCGGTCAGCACATAGGTGCAAATCACCATCAGTTCGAGGCCCACATAGATCGACAGGAGATCGGTTGCGGACGCCATGATCATCATGCCCGAAAGCGTGAAGAGCAGCAGGACATAGTATTCACTGCTCCCGATCCCTTCGATATCGGCATATTTGCGCGAAAGGAGGAATGTCAGAACGGTGGCCAAATAGAACACGAACTTGAAGAAGACCGCGAAGCGGTCGGCGACGAACATGCCCGTGTAGGCCGGCCGCACCTCGCTCGAAAGCATGAGCGTCGCCAGGGCGGCAATCAGCACGACCGCGACGCAGGCCCAGACAAGCAAATGCTCCTGTCCCTTCCGCACCAACTGTCCCAGGACCAGCAGGATGCAGGCACCGGTGATCACCACGATCTCGGGCAGGCTTGCGAGAGCCGACTGGAAAAGCGCCGCGGCGGTCATTGGCCGCTCCCCTTGCTGTGCACCTGCGCCAGCAGATGTACGACCGACGCGTCGATGACGTTGAGAAAGGGCTTCGGATAGAACCCGACCCAAACCACAAAGACAGCCAGCGGCAGGATCGCCGCCATCTCGCGGGCGTTCACATCGCGCACCCGGGCGCCGGCGCTGGCCGGACCGAGCGCGACGTTTCCGTACATGCCAAGCAAATAGGCCGCGCCCAGCAATGCGCCCACAACGGCCGCCGCGCCGGCGGCCAGGTCGGCTGCAAACCCGCCCGACAGCACCAGCAACTCGCCGACGAACGAATTCGTTCCCGGCAGCGCCATCGACGACAGGGTGAACAGCGCCAAAAACGTGGTGTAGACCGGCGCCATCTTCATCAACCCGCCATAATCGGCGATGCTGCGGGTATGGGTCCGCTCGTAGATAAGGCCGACGAACAGGAACAATGCACCCGTCGTTACGCCGTGGTTGAACATCTGCAGGATGCCACCTTCGAGCCCGCGGAGGTTCAGCGCAAAAATCCCCAGTGTCACGAAGCCCATATGGCTGATGCTGGAATAGGCCACCAGCTTCTTCAGATCGTCCTGCGCCAGCGCGAGCAACCCGCCATAGACGATCGCAAGAGCCGAAAGCGCCAGCATCATTGTCGAATAATACACCGACGCCTCCGGCAGCATCGGCAGCGAGAACCGCAGGAATCCGTAGGCGCCCATCTTCAGGAGCACTCCGGCAAGGATGATACTGCCCGCCGTCGGCGCCTGCACATGGGCGTCCGGCAGCCAGGTATGGACCGGAACCATGGGGACCTTGACCGCGAAGGCGATCAGGAAGGCGAAGAACAGCCAGGACTGGACCGGGAATGGCAAATCCTGCGCCGTGAGGGCGAGGATGTCGAAGGTCTCGCCGCCGTTGAAATAGAGCACGATGATACCGATCAGGAACAGGACGCTGCCCGCCAGCGTGTAGAGAAAGAACTTGAACGCGGCATAGACCCGGCCGTCGCCGCCCCAGACGCCGATGATCAGGTACATCGGGATCAGCATCGCCTCCCAGAAGACGTAGAACAGGAACAGGTCGAGCGCGCAGAACACCCCTTGCATCAACGTCTGCATGGCGAGCAGACTGATCATGAACGCCTTCACCCTACGGTCGATCGCGACCCACGAGGCGAGCACGCAAACTAAGCCCAGCAGCGCGGTCAGGAACACGAAGAGCGCGCTGATTCCATCAATGCCGAGCGCATAGGTGATTCCGAGCGCAGGCACCCATGGGTGCGTCTCGACGAACTGCATCGCGTGGGTCGTGGTGTCAAAGCTCGCCAGCATAGCGACGCAGAAGGCAAGGTCGAGGACGGTCACACCCAGCGCCGTCCAGCGTACTGCATCGTCGCTGCGGAGAAACATCAGAACCGCTGCCCCGGCGGCGGGGGTGAATACGATGAGACTAAGGAGCGGGATTCCCATCGCACCCCCTACCGCCACACGACGGCGAAGACGACGGTGGCTGCGATCACACCGCCGATCATCGCCAGCGCATAGTGGGTCACGACGCCGGTCTGGAGCCGCCGCAGCGCCCCGCCACCGCGCAGGATCGAGCGGGCGACGCCGTTCACGACGGCGTCCACGCCGGTGCGATCGACCCACATCCCCGCCCGTGCCGCTCCATGCAGGAAGGGCAGCGCCGCGGTCTCCGACACGTTGCTCATCACCTTCTCGTAACGTGCCACCGGTTTTTCGGCGAACCACATGAAGAGCCGCCCGCCCTTGCGGTAGAACCAGTCGGTGTCGATGCTGATGGTATTCTCCGGGTCGAGCGCCTTGAGGAACACCACGAACCCCAAAGCGGTGAACATCAGCAGGCCGAGGCTCTCGGTGACATGGGCGCCGGTATAGGGTTCAAAATCGACCGGATAAGGCAACAATGCGTATAGCGGCTGAGGGAACACCCCGATCGCCACGCAGAGCACCGCCGCCATGCCCATCGCAACCAGCATGTTTCGCGGCGGTTCCCGCGCTTCCAGTTTCCGGTCGGTGCCGAAAAACATGTAGTATGGCAGCTTCAAGCCCGTGTGCAGGAACGTCCCCGACGACGCCATTGTCAGAGCCAGCACCACCAGCGCCCGGTGATCGTGTCCGGCGGCGGCGATGACCATCGACTTGGTGACAAAACCCGAGAAGAATGGGAACGCCGAGATTGCGAAGGCGCCGACCATGTAGAGCGCCACGGTCAGCGGCATGGTCCTGTAGAGCCCACCAAGCTCGGTAAGTTTGCGGCGGCCGGTGACGTGGATCACCGCGCCCGCACCCATGAACAGAAGTCCTTTGTAGAGGATGTGCGCGAAGGCATGCCCGGTGGCCCCGTTTACCGCCATCTCGGTCCCGATGCCGATACCCGCGACCATGTAGCCCACCTGGCTGACGATATGATAGGCGAGCAGCCGCCGGCAGTCATTCTCCAGCACCGCGTAAATGACGCCGTAGAGCGCCATCACGGTGCCGAGCCAAACCAGAAGCTCGGTCCCCGGAAACGCCCGCGCCAGCACATAGACGGCGGTCTTGGTGGTGAAGGCGCTCATGAACACCGCCCCGGTGACAGTCGCTTCCGGGTAGGCGTCTGTCAGCCAGGCGTTGAGCGGCGGTACCGCAGCGTTGAGGATGAACCCGGCAAGGATCAGGTAGGCGGCCACACCCATTTCCCCCTCGATCGGGCCGAAGAGCAGCGAACCGGTGGCGACCCCGTGGAGAATGATGCCACCGAGCAGTGCGACGCCGCCGGTGATATGGACCATGAGATACCGGAACCCGGCGCGGATCGCAGGCTCGCCGCGCTGCGCGAAGACCAGATAGGCGGAGGCGAACGCCATGCCTTCCCAAAACAGGAACAGGGTCAGGTAGTCGCCGGCGAATACCACGCCAAGCGCGCTGCCGACGTAGATGAATGCCGCCACATGCTGGCCGGCGCGCGTCAGGTGCAGGGCGTAGACCGTTCCGATCAGAGCCATGATGGTGAAAACGGTGGCGAAGACGATACTCAGCTTGTCCACCCTCGCGACCAGAATGTCCTGCCCGACGAACGACGCCGCGCCGTAGCTGCCCGGCTGCGCGGTCAGCACGGCGAGGATCGCCAGCGCCGGGATCAGCAGCAGATAAGCCTTGCCGATCGGCCCTTTCAGGAAGGGGATCGGCAGGGCGCCGAGAATGAACAGAAGGGCAGGGTGGACGAAGTCAATCATAATAGTCCTCGCGCCGCATGAGCCCAACCCGATGGCCGAGGAACTTCGAAACGAAAATCAGCAGCACGCAGGATAAGAAGCCGTAGACGGCGGACCAGCCGGGCAGGCGGTCCCACAGATATTCGGCATGGTCGCGGAAGACCAGGAAGTCGGCGACGACGATCAGAACGAGCGCCAGATAGAACAGCCGGCGGCGCGGCCTTGCATATTCTTCGTCACCAAAGAAGTCGACGACACGCTTGATCATCTGACCACTCCGTCCGCCAGGGTGAGAAAATAGTCCGGGAAGATGCCCATCGACACCGACAGGACGGCAGTTGCAACCAGCGGGATCGTCATCATCGGAATTTCACGAACCGTCGCCGGGCTTTCCTGTGCCTCCGTGCCGAAAAAAGCGACATAGCTGACCGGCAGGAAATAGGCGGCGTTCAGGATCGAACTCACCAGGAGCACGATCAGGAACGCGATTTGCCCCGCCTCCACCGACCCCAGCGCCAGATACCACTTGCTGACGAAGCCCGCGGTCGGCGGCACCCCGATCATGCTCAGCGAGGCGACAAAAAATGCCCCCATCGTCCAGGGCAGCTTGCGGCCGATGCCGGCCATGTCGCTGATATTGCGCTTGCCGGACGCGCAATAGATCGACCCGGCGCAGAAAAAGAGTGTGATCTTTGAAAAGGCATGAGCCGCAATGTGGATGATCCCGCCGACCATCGCGACGGGCGACAACAGAACAGCGCCCAACACGATGTAGGAGAGCTGGCTGACCGTCGAATAGGCGAGCCGCGCCTTCAGGTCGTCCCGCGTCAGGGCGTAGACCGACGCCATCAGGATCGTGAACGAAACCAGATAGGCTGTGGCGAGGCCCAGCCCCAGCCCGCCGACCAGCCCGACGCCGAAGACATGGAACACCACCCGCAGCACGCAGAACACGCCCATCTTGACCACGGCCACCGCATGCAAGAGCGCGCTGACCGGCGTCGGTGCCACCATCGCGGCAGGCAGCCAGGCGTGCATTGGCATCACTGCAGCCTTGGCGAAGCCGAAGAGATAGCAGAAATAGACAACCGTCATGAGCGCCGCAGAGGCATCGACCCCCGCCAGCAGCCCCCCCGGCACAAAGTCGAGCGACCCCGCAATGTGGTAGGTCAGCGCCAGCGCGGCGAGTAGCACGCTTTTCGACGCGCCCATCAGATAGACCAGGTACTTGCGGCTGCCCGTCCATCCCTCTTCGTTCTCGTGGTGGTAGACGAGCGGATAGGTAACGAGGCTGAGCACCTCGTAGAAGATCACCAGTGTAAACAGATTGGCGGCGAAGGCGCCCCCGGCGGCCGCCGCGAGGCTGGCGGCGAAGCAGGCGAAGAAACGGGTCTGCGCATGCTCCTTCAGGTGCCGCATGTAACCGATCGAGTAGATCGCCGCGACGATCCAAAGCAGCGACGAAACGGTGGCGAAAACCATGCCGAGCGCATCGACCCGGAAGGCGAAGTCAATCCCCGGCAGAACCTCGAACAGATGCAATTCGACCGTCCCGCCCGAAAGGACCGTAGGCGCCATCGAAACGACAATTGCGAACATGGCGATCGCGGCCAACGGCGAGACGGCATCGCGGAGTTTCTCGCGGTTGTGCAAGAGGAGAACGGCAAGGGCCGCCAAGCCTGCGACGGCGACGGCAAGGAGCGGCCGGATCGATATCACCGGGTCCAAGGCCGCTATCCTTTCATCATGGTCACGTCGTCGACCTTGAGGGTGGATTTGTTCCTCACAAGAGCGACCAGGATGCCAAGGGCGACGGCAACCTCAGCGGCGGTGATTGCGATGACGAAGATCGCGAAAATCTGCCCGCGGAAATCTGCGTAGTAACGCCCGAAAGCGATGAAATTGATGTTGACCGAGTTGAGCAGCAGTTCCAGCGACATCAGCACGACCAGAATGTTGCGCCTGAGCAGAACGCCCGCCGCTCCGATCACGAACAGGACCACTCCAAGCAGGACGTACCACGAGAGCGGAACCATCACCCCTGCTCCTTGCGCGCCAGCACGATGGCGCCGACCAGTGCCGCCAGCAAGATGACGGAGGCGGCTTCAAACGGCAGGAGATAGCCGGAAAAAAGTGTCGTGCTGAGCTGCCTGATTTCATCTCCGCCGCGCATCGCGATGGGCTCCGTGACCGAAAAACGGTCGCTCCAGAGTACCAGGACGAGCATCTCGACGCCAAGCAGGACGAGCAGCCCCAGGGCAGGCAGGTTTCCACCCGGCAAGAACCGCTGCAGCATCGCTTCGCGCACATCGATCATCATGATCACGAAGAGGAACAGAACCATGATCGCGCCGACATAGACGAAGATCTGGATGACCGCGAGAAACGGCGCCTCGAGCAAGACGAAGATTGCCGAAATATTGAGGAAACATGCCATCAGCGCCAATGCGCTGTGAACCGGATTGCGCGCCAGGACCACGAGCAGGGCCGTGATCACGGATACCGTAGCGAACAGAAGAAAGAACCCCTGATCCATCGACGCCGACCCTCCGACGCGAACTGTCACTCGGCGCGAGACGGCCGGTTTTGAGATTGCGCCGCAACTTCAGATGCGTTCACAAATTGTGCCCTAGTATCGGTTTTTTCACAAGATTATTGTCACCGGCGGAACAAGACCGTGGGCCGGTCTGGGGGCACGACTATGCCCGCCGGCTACGACGTCAGAAGCGTTGGCGAAATGAGATCTGGCATTTGGATGACGTGGTGATCTCGAAAAGATGGCTGGTCAGAGCCAGCCACTTTCAGCATTTGCTTCATCGTTGCAGCGATGAACATCGGACGGGCTTCGCAGCGGCTTTCATTGCGATGGGCATTCAAACCAGCGCTCCTGCGGGCCCGTACTTGTAGGGTCTGTTTCCAGCCTGCCATATTGCTTCAACAAATCCAGCAGAGGACCGGTTTTGATCGCCTCGATCCGGAACCGGTCATAGGCGGTCCCGCCGGCGTCTTCGGCTGCCAGCATGGCGTTGACCACCGCCTCTTCGACGCTATCGACCACGGCCATGTAGATTGGGTCGAGACCTTCGTCGTTGAGAATTTCGAGCGACAGATGCGAGGCGGCGCGGTGCGGCATGGCCTGGCTGTTGGCCGTGGAGAAGGCCAGGAAGATGTCGCCGGAATTGTTGCCGCCAGGCGTGCCGTTGCGGCCGATGCCGATAG
This sequence comes from Pararhizobium sp. P1_E7, assembly GCF_056405855.1. Classification (NCBI taxonomy): domain Bacteria; kingdom Pseudomonadati; phylum Pseudomonadota; class Alphaproteobacteria; order Hyphomicrobiales; family Rhizobiaceae; genus Pararhizobium; species Pararhizobium sp. P1_E7. Next base: position 29,723 of record NZ_JBFUBH010000002.1, read on the forward strand.
AGCAGCGCCGCGCCATGCGCTTCAGCTGGTGCGGCGCGAGCGGCAAGTCGGTCGCCACCACGACGATGATCGAGCCGCGCTCGGGCATCTGGCTCTGCGGGGTGCCATCGCGCATGTGCTGGCCGACAGGAACGCCGCAGATCGTCAGCCAGTCACGCTGACCGTGATTGGCCTGCACAAGCGTGCCGATCGTGTAGTTTCGCCCACCGATCTCGACGATGCGCGATGAGGTTCCCGTGCCGCCCTTGAAACCGTAGGTGATCATGCCTGTACCGCCGCCGGTGTTTCCCTCGGCAACCGGGCCTGTCGACGCCTCGGCGAGCGCTGCATGTACATCTGCCTCGGTAAGGTGCAACCCGTTGATATCGTTCAATACGCCGTCATAGGTCTCGGCCACCACCGGCATGATCCAGAGAAAATCGTCACTGTCATAGGTGGAGGCGTATTTTTCCAGCATCCATTTGATCGTCGCATGATGGGTCATGCCGACGCCATGGGTATTGGTGATCATGACCGGCCCGAGAAAATGGCCGCCATCCTCAATCCAATGCGTGCCGGTCATCTCGCCATTGCCGTTGAAACGATGAATGCCGGCATAGACGGGAACCGGTTCACCCGATGTCGAATGTGGAAGAATGGCGGTGACGCCGGTACGCACCGGGCGCGTGCGTCCTGGCCGTGGCGTATCTTCGAGGATGGTCCGCAGGCCAACTGCCACGCCATCGACATCGGTAATCGCGTTCAGGGGGCCGGTTCTGCCGGCAAAGGGCAAGCCGAGATCGCGGGCGCGGGGTTTTCTGGTCTTTGAGGCATTGTTTTGCATGGTCATCTCTGTCGGGAGCGAATGTAAAGGCCAAGGGAAGCGATCGCGAAGGAGAAGGTGAGCATCATGACCGCGATGGCATTGATCTCTGGCTTGAGACCGCGCCGGAGCATCGCAAAGATGAACATCGGCAGGGTGGTGACATCGACGCCGGCGATGAAATAGGTGATCACCAGATCATCCATCGAGATGATGAACGCGAGCAATGCCCCGCCGACAATGCCGGGCATCAACTGCGGCAGAACCACCTTGCGGAAGGTCGTCCACTCGTTGGCGCCAAGATCGGCCGAGGCGTTTTCCAGTGTGCGGTCCATGCCGGCCAACCGCGCCGAGACGACGATAAAGACATAGGAGATCAGGAAGGTGCACTGGCCGATAATGATCGTGCCCATGCCGAGCCTGACGCCGGCGCCCACGAAGAAGATCAAAAGCGCAATCCCGAGCACGATATCCGGCATCAGCATCGGCATGAACATCAGCACGCGATAGGCCCGCTTGCCGAAAAAGGCGAAGCGGTGGATCGCAAGCGCAATGGCCGTACCGAAGATCGTGGCGATGACGGTGGTGGAAACCGCGATGATCAGACTGTTGCGCAGCGCAGCGACCAACTGGTCGGTCGATTCAATGTAGAGGGCACTTTCCGAAATGGTCGTCTTGAAGCCCAGAACCTGCGCGTACCAGTCGGTGGTGAACCCGGACCAGGTCATCATGTTCACCGGGTTGGCGTTGAACGAATAGACGACGATCAGAGCCAACGGCAGGTAGATGAAGGTGAAGAACAGCACCGTGTAGAAAACCAGGCTGCTGCGGGCAATCGAGGAGATCATTCTCATCATGCTCTCCTCAATGGGCCAGCGCCGGGTCATCGTCACGCCGGCCCTGGACCAGGACGTAGACCATCAGCAGAACGAGCATGACGCTCATCACCATCATCGCCAGTGCCGCCCCGAACGGCCAGTTTCGGGCCGAAAGGAACTGCTGCTCGATGAGATTGCCGAGCATCATCACCTTGGAGCCGCCCAGCACCGCCGGCACGACGAAATTGCCGAGCGCGGGGATGAACACGATGATCGAGCCACCGGCAATGCCGGGTGCGGTCAACGGGAGGATGATGCGCAGGAAGGTGCGGATCGGCCCGGCGCCCAGATCCTGCGAGGCGCGCACCAGAGACCAGTCGAGCTTTTCGACGCTGGCGTAGAGCGGCATGAACATGAACGGAATGAAAATATAGACCATGCCGAGTATGATGGCGCCATCGGTGTAGATCAGCTCAAGCGGCCGGGCGATGAGGGCCGTAGTCAACAGCACTTCGTTGACGAGGCCGGTCTGGCGCAGGATCAGCACCCAGATAAACAGCCGCACGATCATGCTGGTGAAGAACGGCAGGGTGATGAGAAACAGGCAGAAATTCTTCCACCGCTCTGAAAGCCGGCTGATGCAGAAGGCGGCGGGGTAGCAGACGAGCAGCGTCGCCACCACCGTCAGAGCCGCAATCTTCAGTGAGCGGAAGAAGATCGATAGGTAAATTGGATCGAAATCCTCGAAGGCTGGGTCTGCAAAGCCAAGGATGCGACCGAAATTATGCGGATAGAATGTCCATTCGACACCGCCGTAGAGGCCCGGAGCCAGGAGGCTGGTGACGATCATGATCGCCAGCGGGCCAAGGAAGAAGACGGCGAGAAACAGCGTTACCGGTCCAAGCAGAATGCCGAGCTGCAGGCGGCTGCGGGCAATGATGTTCATGGCCGAGCCTCGGCTGTCTGCGGCCGGATGATATGGACGGAGGCCGGATCATAGCGCAGCTGCGCCCGGCGTTCCTGTTCGACCGTGCCGATCAGCGGCGCGCTGGCGGCGGGAATGGTGGCGATGATCTTGCGGCCTTCCTGCGTGTGGCCGTGCAGCTCGAAGGCGGCGCCGACGAAGATGATCTGCTGGATCGCGACATCCAGGGACGGCCAGTCGGACGCACCGCCCAGCACGAATTGCTCCGGCCGGATCAGCGCGGTCGCAGCCTGGGTCAGGGCCGGGCCGTCCGCTGCGGCACGGATCGAAAGACCATCGGCGGTGATCAGCTGATGGCCGTCGAACTGTCCCTCAAAAAGGTTGCTGGCGCCGACGAAGGTGGCGACGAAAGTATTGGCTGGCCTGTCGTAAATGGCGCGCGGCGTATCGAGCTGCTGGATGCGGCCACCGTTCAGCACCGCGACGCGGTCCGACATGGTCAACGCCTCCTGCTGGTCATGCGTGACGAAGATGAAGGAGATGCCAAGCTCATGTTGCAGCGTTTTCAGCTCAATCTGCATCGCCTGGCGCAGGTTGCGGTCGAGCGCCGACAGCGGCTCGTCGAGAAGCAGCAACTTCGGTCGTGCGACGATGGCCCGCGCCAGCGCCACGCGTTGTTGCTGGCCGCCTGAAAGTTGCCGCGGCTTGCGGCCTTCGAGGCCGGAGAGCCCCATCATCTGCAGGGCGGCGGCCACTTTCCTGCGCCGCTCCTCTTTGCCGGCACCGGCGATTTCCAGGGCGTAGCCGGTATTCTCGCCGATCGTCATGTGGGGGAAGAGGGCGTAGTTCTGGAAGACGGTGTTGACCGGTCGGCGGTGCGGCGGGCGTTCGGTGATATCCTGCTCGTCGATAAAGATGCGACCCGCATCCAGCGACACGAAGCCGTTGATCGATTGCAGCAGTGTGGTTTTGCCGCAGCCTGAAGGCCCCAGCAGCGTTAGAAATTCATTGCGGCTGACATCGAGATCGATGGCGTCAAGCGCCGTGATCACATTGCCTTCGGGCAGGGTGAAGGCCTTTCGGGCGCCCACCAGCCTGACGATCGAGTCTCGCATCCGGTCCCCCTAAAATGTTATTCATATAACTCTTGTGCGATTTGGATATATGGATATCATTTATACATCGAAGTCAACGGTCGCCAAGAACCGGACGAGACGCCCAAGGGAAACCATGAAGGCACAAGACCTGACACGAGCAGGCTTGCAATAACACCAGAGGAGAATGTGCATGAACGAGATGAAATACATCCGGACGCCCCGACGCACGCTGGCAAAGGGCGTGGGTGCGGCAGTTCTGTCTATGGGCATGATGCTGTCGGCCGGCACGGTTGCCTTCGCCGAAGAACTCAACATCTACAACTGGGGCGAGTACATCAATCCGGAAGTGCTGAAGACCTTCGAGCAGGAAACGAAAATCAAGGTCAATCTCGCCACCTATTCCTCCAACGAGGAAATGCTGGCGAAGATCCAGGGCGGCGCCACCGGTTACGATATCGTCTTTCCGTCCGTGCACATGCAGGACATCATGGCCAAGCTCGACCTGCTTGAGAAAACCGATATCAATAAATACGAAGGCTTCAAGAACATCGATCCGGCCTTCCTGCGGACGAAAAGCGATCCGAACGGCGAATATTGCCTGCCTTATGCCTGGGGCTCTGTCGGCATCTTCTATAACCGCAGGATCCTCGGCAAGGACATCACCGGCTGGAAGGACCTGATCGCCACCGCCAAGGCAAAGAATGTCAAGTTTACCCTTCTGGACGACATGCGCGAGGTGATGGCCGTCGGCCTCATGCTTAACGGCCGAAGCGTCAACTCGACCGAAGGAGCCGATCTGCAGGCGGCAGCGCAGACCATCATCGACATGAAGCCGGACGTCGCCGCCTTCACATACGACACGCGCCCCATGGTGCAATCGGGCGATGTTGCCGCCGGACATTTCTTCGTCGGCGCCATGGTGGACGTCTTCGCCAATGAAAAGGATCTCGGCTATGTGATCCCCGAGGAAGGCGGCACCATGTACCAGGAAGATATGTGCATCCTGAAGAGCGCGCCAAACAAGGACAGCGCCACCAAGTTCATGCAGTTCTATACCCGTCCGGAGATCGCGGCCCTCAACGTCTCCCAGCAGACCAACGGCACGCCGAACGTTCCTGCCCGGGCATTGACGCCGGATAACATCAAGAATAGCAAGGAAATCAATCCACCCGCAGAAACGATGAAGCGCCTGCAAATTTTCGAGGATCTGGGGCCGGGCCTGCGTCAGGTCGACAGGGTCTGGACGAAGGTCAAAACCGCCGAGTAAGGACAGATCCGGGGGAGCGGGCATGCCGGACAAAGCCTTGCGCCTCATTTGCGGCGCAAGGATATGAGCGTAGCGTTAACCGGCCAGCGGGGGAGGTACATTTGTCGAAGACCATCCTGAAGGCGCTGCAAGGCGAGGCCATGCGGCGTTCCAAATCCGACAAGCTGATTGCCGGCTATATCGAGCGGAACATCGCCGATCTGCCGTTCGAAACCGCGCGTTCGATCGCAACGCGGCTCGGGGTCAGCCCGATGACTGTCGGGCGTTACCTGCGTCGCCTCGGCTTCGATGGCCTCGACCACCTGAAGCATGAATTGCGGCGCGGCAGCTCCAATCCGGCCTGGCAGGTCAAGGGCCAGGTCGATCGTCTGCAGCAGGATGTGCGCGACGGCAAACTTATGGCCGGCCTCATTCGCCAGCAGATCGACAATCTGGGAGTAATCTACGAACTCACGGCCCAGCCGGAATGGCAGCTGATCGTCAACGCGCTGGTCGATGCGAGCGAGGTCTATGTCGCCGCCTACCAGAATGTGCGCGGCATCGCGCAGTATTTCGCCAGTCAGCTTTCCTATACCCGGCCGCGCGTTCAGTTTGTCGATGGGCTAAACGGCACCTACGCCGAGTTGCTGGACGGCTCGGTTGAAGGGCGTCTGCTGTTCCTGCACGATGTTCGCCGCTTCGCCGCCAAAGCAAGGCCGCTGGCCATCGAGGCGCGCCGCGCCGGCGTCAAGGTGGTTCTTCTGACCGACGAATTCTGCCCCTGGGCGGAGGAAGTATCCGATATCGCCCTGATCGTGCCCGGATCGCACGGTCCGCTCTGGGACGGCGCCGCCACCATGACTGCGGTCATGGACCTGATGCTCTCCAACATCATCGTCGTCCTGGGGGACGATGTCAGCGAACGGGTCGAAACCCTGACCCGCCTGCAGGACGTCTTCAAGGATTTCGAAGCGAAATGACGGGAGGGCCGCAGCCCCGTCGAGTCTCGTTCCGCCAACGCGCCATTTTGTGACTGACACGCGGAAGTGGAAACAACAAAACCTTCCAATCTGCAGAGTCCGGCATCCGCTCTATCATCGAGATTTGGTATTACTTGACAAAGGCGACACTCTAGCCCGTCGAGCATTCGTAGCGCACACGCCCACTCTCGGCGTCGACACCCGCTAGGCTCACCTCATATCCCCACAAATGCCGGATGTGGCGCAAAGTCTCGTCGCGGCTTGCCTCTTCAAGCACGATCCCGTTCTTCATCCGGTGCTCCAGGCGAAGCCGGCGATCCCCCAACAGATCGACGTCGAAAACCTGGATGTCCTGCTGGTTGGCGGCGACGTCGTAGCTTCTGGCCAAGGCCTTGCGGATTTCGCCGTAACCCTGCTCGTTGTGGATCGAGGCGACTTCGCAATATTTGTTGTCCGCCTGGTCGGTCAGCTGGAACAGCCTGAACTTGCGGATCAGCGCTGGGCTCAGATATTGCAGGATAAAGGATTCGTCCCGGTGGTTTGCCCAGGCGTCGAGCAGCGTCTCGCGCCACTGCCCGCTTCCGGCAATGTCGGGGAACCAGTCGCGGTCCTCGGATGTCGGCTGGTTGCAGATGCGTTCGATGTCCTGCATCATCGCAAATCCAAGCGCGTAGGGATTGATCCCGGAATAGCGGGGATCATCGAAATGCGGCTGGAAAACCACGCTGGAATGGCTGTGGAGCATTTCAAGGATGGTGCCTTCGCTGATCTTGCCCTGATCGAACAGTCTGTTGATGATCGTATAGTGCACGAAGGTGGCGCACCCCTCGTTCATCACTTTGGTCTGCCGCTGCGGATAAAAATACTGGGCGATCACCCGGACGATACGCAGCAGTTCGCGTTGCCAGGGCTCGAGCACCAGACTGTTCTTCTCCAGGAAATAAAGAAGGTTCTCCTCCGGCAGATTGAGCACCTTTTTCCGCTCAAGGGCATCGCGTTCCGCCTCCGCCGGGTCGGGGCGGCCGGTAGCACGCGGAAGTGTGCGCCACAGGTCGCTATAGGTCTGCTCCTCGTACTCCAGTCTTTCCCGGGCCCGTTCTTGCTCCTTCTTCGACGACAGGCGCGGCGGGCGGCGGTAACGGAAGACGCCCTGGTCCATCAATGCATGGGCGGAATCCAGAATGGCCTCCACGGCGGATGTCCCATGTCTTTCCTCGCATTTGGCGATATATTTCTTGGAAAAGTCCATATAGCCGAGGATCGCCCCGGCATCGGTCCATTGTTTAAACAGGTAGTTGTTCTTGAAGAAATGATTGTGGCCGAAGGCCGCATGCGCGGTCACCAGGGTCTGCATGGCCATGGTGTTTTCTTCCATCAGATAGGTGATGCAGGGGTTGGAGTTGATCACCAGCTCATAGGCAAGGCCGTGATGGCCCTTGCGGTATGCATGCTCCTCGTAGACGAAGCGCTTGCCGAACGACCAGTGCTGGTACATCAGCGGCATGCCGACGGAAGAGTAGGCGTCGAGCATCTGCTCTGACGAGATGATCTCCAACTGGTTGGGATAGACATCGAGCCCGAGTTCATCCAGCGCAATCGTCTCGATCGCGTCATAGGCATGCCCCAGCGTCCTGAAGTTCCAGTCGGAACTGCGGAACAGCAGTTTTGCGCCTGCGTTCTTTCCCATGCCGGGCTCCGTTTATCTGCGATATTGCAGGGTTGGCTGTCTGGCGAAGAGCTTTCGGAAGACAGGGTAGATATCGGAGGGCCTTGCGATCCGGGTCATCTGGAAATTCGGCCATTCTCCATCGACGGTGCGATAGGCGCGCCACAGCGAGGTGCCGTTGTCGGTCGATCCGAAGATTTCGGTTTCGCGCTCGTCGATGATCTCGACATAGGCATAATACTGGCAAAGCCGCATCAGTTCCTGGGTGAGAAGCGAGGCGCACCGCTCTGAATCGCGCGAGGCATTGTCGCCGTCCGAGGCCTGGGCGGCATAGATGTTCCATTCCTTTGCAGGATAGCGCTCCTGAATGATGCGAAGCATTTCCTCAAGCGCCGTGGAGACCACCGTGCCGCCGCTCTGGGTGCTGTAGAAGAAGGTCTCCTCGTCGACTTCGCCGGCCTCGTCGGTGTGGCGAATGAAGACGATGTCGATCCGGTCGTAGCGGCGTTTCAGGAACAGATGCAACAACACGAAGAAACGCTTGGCAAGGTCTTTCTCGCGTTCGCCCATCGAGCTTGAAACATCCATCAGGCAGAACATCACGGCGTTGGCATTGGGCAATGGCTGGCGTTCGAACCGGTTGAAACGGATATCGACAGGATCGACATAGGGTATACGCCGGCGGCGGCGCTCCAGCAGGTCGAGTTGCGCGCGCAAGGCATCCAAATGCTGGCGCTGATTGAGATCCGGATTCCGTTCCGCTTCGAGCCTGCCGATTTCCTGCTCCAGCGCCTCCAGCGTCTTTCGCCCAGGGCGCTGCAACGCGATGCGCCGTCCGTAGCTGTTGCGCATGGTGCGGCCCACATTGATATTCGTGGGAGAGCCGCTGGTGGCAAAGCCTGCCCGTCGCGGTTTGAAGGCGACGGATTCCTTCAGGCTGAGCTTGACCATATCGGGAAGTTCGAGGTCCTCGAAAAACAGTTCGAGGACCTCCTCGCGCGACAGCAGGAACTGAAAATCGTCCTCGGCGAGCCCCTTGCCGGCGGCCGAGCCTGAGCCGCCGCCGCTGCCCTGCGGTTTGTCGATGCGGTCGCCCGGCATGTAGTCGCGGTTGCCGGGCAGGACATATTGCCGGTCGCCGCTGCCGCGGGCCGGTTGGAACGTCGGCTCATTGGCGCCGCGTGCGGGCATGGGGACGGCGTGCCCGGTATCCACGTCGGCAATCCGGTCGGTCTTGACACGATCCTTGATGAAGCGCTTCAGCTCCTCGCGGGCCCGCTTCAGGAAGCGCTGGCGATTGCCGAGGCTCTTGTCCTTCGGGTTAAGGCGACGGTCGATGAAATTCGGCATTGGCTACCCCCAGACATCGGTGTTTCTCACCCTGCCTTGTTGACGCGCATGTACCATTCCACCAGCCGCCGCACCTGCCGCTCGGTATATCCCCGCTCGATCATGCGGTGGACGAATTCGGCATGTTGTTTTTCGCTGGCGCTGTCCTTCTTGGACCCGAAGCTAATGACCGGCAGCAAATCCTCCACCTGGCCGAACATCCGCTTCTCAATCACTTCGCGCAGCTTTTCATAGCTCATCCAGGACGGGTTGCGGCCGTTGTTCTTGGCGCGCGCGCGCAGGGTGAACTTGACGACCTCGTTGCGGAAATCCTTCGGATTGGCGATGCCGGCCGGTTTTTCGATCTGCGACAATTCGTTGTCGAGAATTGTCCGGTTGAGAATCTGCCCGGTGTCTGGATCCTTGAAATCCTGATCCTCAAGCCAGGCGTCGGCATAGGCGATATAGCGATCGAACAGGTTCTGGCCATATTCGCTGTAGGATTCCAGATAGGCCTTCTGGATTTCATGGCCGATGAACTCGGCATAACGTGTGGCCAGTTCCGACTTGATGAAGTCGAGATAGGCCGCCTCGGTTTCCTTGGGGAACTGCTCGCGCCTGATCGCCTGTTCGATGACATACATCAGATGGACCGGATCGGCAGCGATCTCCTTGCTGTCGTAATTGAAGGTCTCCGACAGAACCTTGAAGGCGAAGCGTGTGCTGACGCCGTTCATGCCCTCATCGACACCGGCTGCGTCGCGATATTCCTGCACCGATTTCGCCTTGGGATCGACGTCCTTCAGGTTCTCGCCGTCGTAAACCCGCATCTTGGTATAAAGCGGCGAGTTTTCATGCGGGGTGAGCCGTGTCGAGACGGTGAAGCGGCTAAGGCTTTCCAGAACCTCTGGCGCACAGGGGTTTTGGGCCAGTTCGCTTTCGCGCAGCAGCTTGCCGTAGATCTGCCGCTCTTCGGTAACACGCAGGCAATAGGGCACCTTGACCACCAGAATGCGGTCGAGGAATGCTTCATTGTTGCGGTTGTTCTTGAACTGCAGCCATTCGGATTCGTTCGAATGGGCGACGACGATGCCTTGATAGGGGAAGGCGCCGAAATTCTCCGTACCGTTGTAATTGCCTTCCTGGGTCGCGGTCAGCAGCGGATGCAGGACCTTGATCGGCGCCTTGAACATCTCGACGAATTCGAGCAGGCCCTGCGTCGTCCGGTTCAGGCCGCCGCTGTAGGAATAGGCGTCTGGATCGGCCTGGCTGAAGTTTTCGAGCTGGCGGATATCGACCTTGCCGACCAGCGAGGAGACGTCCTGGTTGTTTTCGTCGCCGGGCTCGGTCTTGGCGATGCCGATCTGGCGCAGGCGGGACGGCATCAGTTTGACGACGCTGAATTTCGAGATATCGCCGCCGATCTCGTCAAGGCGCTTGGTCGCCCAAGGCGAGATCATGCCGGTCAGGCGGCGCCTGGCAATGCCGTATTTGTCTTCGAGAAGATCGGCCATGCGTTCGGGATGAAAAAGGCCGAGGGGAGATTCAAAGACCGGGCTGATCTGTCCGCCCACCATCAATGTGTAGATGGGCCGCTGCTCCATCAGCTTCTTCAGCCTCTCGGCCAGCGAGGATTTGCCGCCGCCGACAGGCCCGAGCAGGTAAAGGATTTGCTTTCGCTCTTCGAGACCCTGCGCGGCATAGCGGAAATAGCCGACGATCCGCTCGATCGTGTCTTCCATCCCGTAGAAATCGGCGAATGTCGGATAGACCTTGATGGTCCGGTTGGAGAAAATCCGGCCCAGGCGCTCATCGGCACTGGTTTCGACGAAGTTTGGCTCTCCAATGGCGGCGACCATGCGCTCCTGTGCGGTGGCGTACATGCTTTTGTCGTCGCGGCAGGCAAGTATATATTCCTGGAGACTCATCTCCTCCTGCGCTGCGCTGGTATAAATCTCCGAAAAGAGATCGAAGACATCGGACTGGGTCTTTTGCATCATGCTCTCCCGCGGCCGGTTCGTTGAGACGGGTTCGCTGCCTGCCGGCTCGCTCAACGAGATGAACGTTTCCTTGCTCCGAAAGTTCCTTCAAATAATTGTTACAACAGAGAATCTGACAACGAAGAGGTCCGCGCAACGTGGGCGGTACCAGCGGATCCTGGAGCCTTGTCGAAAGGTTCGCCGGCTATCGCGCAACCTCGCTCAGGCCCGAATCACCGCCTTTGATGATCGTTCCGAATTCTTCATATCCAGCGTAACACAATACTGCGGACAACCATCATGCCATCAGTAATGTTCACAACTTTCGGGCATTGAGTTTCTCCAACCGTTGCAATTCTGCTCACCTTCCCTGCCATTCAGGGCAAGGCAATTCCCCGGCAGCCCGCTGGAAATTATGCCGCCGGTTTGCGGAAATCAGTATTTTTTCTTCTGGATGATCTTGTTGCCGCGCGGCCCTGTCTGCACCGGCGTGTTGCTGACGTTTTCCTCAAGCAGTTTGCGCCAGCGGACCAGCCGTTCTGCGGGCAAAGTACCCGCCTTGATGGCTGCCTGAACCGCGCAGCCCGGTTCGTGATCGTGGGTGCAGTCGCGAAACTTGCAGGAAGGGGCAAGGTCGGTGATTTCGGAAAACAGCGTGTCGATACCGTCGGAAACGTCACTGACATGCAGGGTGCGCATTCCCGGCGTATCGATCACCCAGCCGCCGCCGGCGATGGCGTGCAGAGACCGCGCGGTCGTGGTGTGACGCCCCTTGGCATCGCTTTCGCGGATATCGCCGGTCTCCTGTGCGGCGTCGTGGCTGAGGCCTGCCAGCGTGTTGACCAGTGTCGATTTACCGACGCCGGACGATCCGACCAGGGCAACGGTCTGCCCAACCCCGCACCACGGGAAGAGCAAACCGGCAGCATCGGCGGAGCGGCCGTTGACGATGATGACATCGAGGTCGCGTTGCAGGCTTCTTGCTGCCTGTTCGAATGTGCTCGCGTCGTCGATGGTGTCGGCCTTGGTCAACACCATGACCGGATGGGTTCCGGCCTGATTGGCCAAGGCGAGATAGCGTTCAAGCCGTGCCGGATTGAAATCCGCGTTGCAGGACGTGACGATGAAAAGCGTATCGACATTGGCGGCGGCAAGCTGCTGGGTGTTCCTGCCTTCTATCCTACGCTGCAACAGGGTCTGGCGTTCAAGCCGGCGCACGAGCAGGTGGGTCCTGGGATCGGCCAGTATCCAGTCGCCGACGGCGAAATCGGCGGTGTTGGTCTTGTGGGCGAGAGTGAGTCTGACCGGTCCCGCGGCGGAAAGCGCGCTCAGCCGGGCGCGATGAACCTCGGCGATGCGCATAGGGATGAGGGCGGCTTCGGATCGCTCGATCTGGGAGGCAAAAAAATCGGTCCAGCCATGGGACGCCAGAAAGACTGCGTCTGCACGCTCCGTCACACAGCCGCTCCCCGACACAGTGTCGCGTTCATGGATGACCTTTCTCAAAACAAGTTCAGACGCTGATAACAGAAGCACCCGGATGGCGCCAATCGTTTCGCAATCCCGGACTTTTCAGTTTTGTCTGGGAAATGCCACAAATTTCCGATAGGGAAGGGCATCCGGGCCGGTTCGGCCCTTTTCATTACGCATTGGCGACATTCGCAAGCGGGCGTTCCCATTCAATCCGGGCGCGCTTGTCGATGCCTTTCTCACCATTCCTACCAAGGACAGAACATGATTTCGCTTGAATTGACGCCGGTCCAGATCCGGGGCCTGAAACTCGCCAAGGAAGGAAACCTCTTCCCGCAGCCGGCGAAGAAATGGACGCACGAGAACGCCACGGTCACCTACGCAAGGACAGACCGGTTCAAGGAGCGTCCGCAGAAGATCCGGTTCCTGACGACCACGACCCTCAACGAACTCGAGGAACTCGGTTTTCTCGAACGCAGCCATCTCGACCATGACGTTGCTGTCGATCCGCGCGGGATCACGATGGCCGGCAAGATGTGGCTGATGGCCAACAAATAAGATCAGGCCACCAAGGGGCGCCGGCGATAACCTCGGATGCATCTGCATTGGAGGGCCGGCCGGCCACCTGCTGTTTTCCAGCGCCCCGGTGGACCCCTTAAGTCCTTGGCTCCCCGCCCGGCGCATAGGCCGTCGTCTGTTCGAATTTGAACTTGTGGCCGCAGCGGCAGCGGATCATGTGCCTGCGCGGATTGCTCGAGGCAAATTCGGTTTCGAAGCCGCTGGGCAGGGCGTCGATTTCAAATCCCCGCGTCTTGCGGCTGGGCGTGTCGTCTTCCGAAACCTCGGCAAAGCCTGCGTGCCCGCATTGGGAACATTCCAATTTCCGTGAATAGCGATCTCGCGCAGCCATCTTCATTCCTTTGACAAGAGGCGGGTCATACCAAAACGGCGGCCGGATGGAAGGGCTGATTGTTCCCTTCCGGCAGGGTTAGCTGCGCTCTTCCCAAATTTTTGCCAGCTCGACGATCGTTTTCACCGCTTTTTCCATGTCCTGCCGGCTGACCCATTCCAGCGGCGAGTGGAAAGCGTGGCCGCCGGCGAAGATGTTGGGGCAGGGTAGGCCCATGAACGACAGGCGCGAACCATCGGTGCCGCCGCGAATGCTGCCGCGCACGGGTTCCATGCCCGCCCGCCGGATCGCCTCGACAGCGTTATCGACTATTTCCGGGTGGCGATCGAGGATCGCCTTCATATTGCGGTACTGGTGCTTGACCTCGAAGGTGTAGGAGGAGCCCGGATAATCCGGCATGACATCCTTGACGATCGCCTCGATCATCGCTTCCTTGGTGGCGAGGCCCTCGTCGTCGAAGTCGCGAACGATCAGGCCGATCGTTGCCTTGTCCATCGAGCCTGTGACGCCGGTCGGATGGATGAAGCCTTCTCTGCCTTCGGTCGTTTCGGGAGCCACGTGTTTCGGCAGCCGATCGATGATGGCACCAGCGATCTTGATGGCGTTTTCCATTTTCCCCTTGGCGAAGCCCGGGTGGATGGCAACGCCCTGGATGGTGATTTCGACGCCATCGGCCGAGAATGTCTCGTCTTCGATCGAGCCGGCCGTTTCACCGTCCATCGTATAGGCAAACTGCGCACCGAGCTTCTTCAGGTCGATCTTGTCGACCCCGCGGCCGATCTCCTCATCCACCGTGAACAGGATTTTGATGGTGCCGTGCTTGACGTCCGGATTGTCGATCAGGAATTGTGCCGCCGTCATGATCTCGGCAAGGCCGGCCTTGTCGTCGGCGCCAAGCAGCGTCGTGCCGTCTGTGGTGATGATGTCGTTGCCGACCTGGTCGCGCAGGGCCGGATGGTCGGCAACGCGGATGATCTGCTGCGGGTCGCCCGAAAGCTGGATGTCGCCGCCGGCATAGGTGCGGATCACCTGCGGCTTGACGTTGGTGCCGGTAAAATCGGGCGCCGTATCCATGTGCGAGCAGAAGCAGATGACCGGCACCGGCTTGTCGACATTGGATGGAATGGTCGCGTAGATGTAGCCGTGCTCGTCGAGATGCGCGTCCGAAAGCCCGATTTCTAGCAGTTCTTGAACCAGCAGGCGGCCAAGGTTTTTCTGCTTTTCGGTGGAGGGCTGTGCCGCCGATTTGGCGTCCGACTGCGTGTCGATCACGACATAGCGAAGGAAGCGGTCGGTAACGGTATCAGTCATGGCTTGCTCCATTCCATAGGCGTCAGGTGGCCTTCTGTAACCTCCACTGGCGCCGCCGTGAAGGCATTTCCGGGAAAAAGACCATTCAAAAAGCCGCATATTGTGATGTCGAAAACCTGCGACATTCCCTGAAACACGTGGCATAAGGGCGCCGCAACATACTTGGGCACCGCACAAATGATCCGTATCGAAAATATCAGCAAGCAGCTGAGCCACCGCATTCTCTTCATCGAGGCTTCCGCCGCGCTCAACAAGGGCGAGAAGATCGGCCTTGTTGGCCCCAACGGCGCCGGCAAGACGACCGTCTTCCGGATGATCACTGGCGAAGAACAGCCCGACGAGGGGCAGGTGGCCGTCGAGAAGGGCGTCACTGTCGGCTATTTCAACCAGGACGTCGGCGAGATGGAAGGCCGTAGCGCCGTTGCCGAAGTGATGGACGGTGCCGGTCCGGTGAGTATCGTTGCTGCAGAATTGCGCGAACTCGAGGCCGCCATGGTCGATCCCGACCGGCTGGACGAGATGGACGCCATCATCGAGCGCTACGGCGAGGTGCAGGCGCGCTATGAGGAGCTGGACGGCTACGCGCTGGACGGCCGCGCGCGCGAGGTTCTGGCAGGCCTGAGCTTTACCCAGGAAATGATGGATGGCGATGTCGGCAAGCTTTCGGGCGGCTGGAAGATGCGCGTGGCGCTGGCCCGCATCCTCTTGATGCGCCCCGACGTCATGCTGCTTGACGAACCGAGCAACCATCTCGATCTGGAAAGCCTGATCTGGCTGGAAGAATTCCTCAAGAATTACGAGGGCGCGCTTCTGATGACCTCGCACGACCGCGAGTTCATGAACCGCATCGTTACCAAGCTGATCGAGATCGACGGTGGCGGGCTGACGACCTATTCCGGCGACTACGAATTCTACGAGCAGCAGCGGGCGCTGAACGAAAAGCACCAGCTTGCCCAGTTCGAGCGGCAGCAGGCAATGCTGGCCAAGGAAATCAAGTTCATCGAGCGTTTCAAGGCGCGCGCATCGCATGCCGCCCAGGTGCAGAGCCGGGTGAAGAAGCTCGACAAGATCGAACGGGTCGAGCCGCCGAAGCGACGCCAGGTCGTTGCGTTCGAATTCCAGCCGGCGCCGCGTTCCGGCGAAGACGTGATCAATCTGAAGAACGTTCACAAGAGCTATGGCAGCCGCAGCATCTATGACGGGCTGGACTTCATGGTCCGCCGCAAGGAACGGTGGTGCATCATGGGCATCAACGGTGCCGGAAAGTCCACCCTCTTGAAACTGGTGACGGGTTCGACCGAACCGGACAAGGGAACGGTGGCGCTCGGTGCCAGCGTCAAGATGGGCTATTTCGCCCAGCACGCCATGGATCTGCTCGACGGCGAGCGCACGGTATTCGAGACGCTGGAGCATGAGTTTCCACGCGCTGGACAAGGTCCGTTGCGGGCGCTGGCGGGTTGCTTCGGATTTTCCGGCGACGATGTCGAAAAACGTTGCCGCGTTCTGTCCGGCGGCGAAAAGGCGCGGCTGGTGATGGCGATCATGCTGTTCGATCCGCCCAATCTGCTGGTACTCGACGAGCCGACCAACCATCTGGACCTCGACACCAAGGAAATGCTTATCCAGGCTTTGTCGGAATACGAAGGCACCATGCTGTTCGTCTCCCACGACCGGCATTTCCTCGGCGCACTGTCAAACCGGGTTCTGGAACTGACGCCTGATGGCATCCACGAATATGGCGGCGGCTACACGGAATATGTCGCGCGCACCGGCCATGAGGCTCCGGGTCTGCGGAGCTGATACAGGAGGCGCTTGCTGGTTGGGTTGGAGCCCGTTCAGCTTCTCTCGAGAAGAAAGAACGTGGTCGGGCCTGACGCGGCGTCATTCGAAAGACGGAAGCCGGCCGGGGATATTGCCTGGCCGGCGGCCTCCAAGGCGACGCCGTTCAGCGTCACCGGCGTCAGCCGCCATTGACCCTTGGCGAGCGCGAGCGACAGGTCGACATAGCCCTTGCGGATCAGAACGGGAAGGCGGCCGAAATCGGCGATTACCTTCTCCTCGTCGTCGCGGAACTGCATGCCGGTATTGCGCGCGTCGGTGGCGTAGATGACGAGAAGCCGGCGGCTTCGCGCGATGTTTTCGGCGTCGTCCAGAACCGATACGGCAAGCAGCCCGTTGCCGTCCGAGGCCTCGACACGGACGCTGCCCAGGTTGACGGGCTCCCGCAGTGTTGAAAAGGCGACCGCTTCCGTCTTCGGCGTGGAGACCCGTAATTGTCCACGCAGGCGGTCAAGCTTGAGCTCGCCGGTATCGCTTTCATAGAGGCCGGTCTTCAGGTCGGTCTGGTTGTCCTTCGGCAAAAGCCCGGCGGCCTTGGCGGCATCGAGGATGGCTTGGGGATCAACGGCAGATCGCGGCTGGCCGACGCTTATGCTACTCTCGGCCGCTTTAGCCATGCCGATCGCACCGACAAGGCCGAGCTCCGTGAGCTGGTCCGGTTCACGCGCCTGCATATCGTCGTCAAGATCTTCTGTGCCCCGCACAAGAAACGGGATCGTCAAGTTCGAGGCAGCCACATCTGCGCGCCGGAAGAGAAGCGCTGCCAGCGTCTCGCCGGCGCGCGCGACCGGATCAAGCGCAATGGCATAGGGAAGCATCGCTTTCTTATGGGGATAGGGCTCATTGTATTTCAGGATGATCGGGCCGTGCGCGTGGCGGCAGAGCACGTCCCAGCCCTGCTGCGCGGCATAGGCCGGCATCACAAGCCCGGCCTCGTAGCGATAACGGTTCCAGAAAAGATGATCGTATTCGCTGACGACGAACGGCTTGCCGAGCCAGCGGGCGGCGGCGATCAGGCGCATGTAGCTGGCATCGTCATCGATCGAGCTCTTCTGCGTCATGGCCGCACCGGGTGAATAGCTGCCGACCCAGTCCTGATAGGTATTCATCGTGATGACCGGGAGGTCCTGGCGGCTCAGCGTCGTCTGGATCGTCGGCCAGTTGTTGAAACTGCTGATTTCGCCCTTGTAGCCAAGGTCGCGCAGTGCCTTCGCCATCCGGGTGGCGGTGCTGGTTTCGATGGAAACGAAGAAGGCCTGCAGGTCCTTCAGGCGCGGTGAATCCTCATAGCGCGATCCGGGCAACGCGATGGACGCATCTTCCAGCCGCTCGCTCGGCTGAAGGTCGGGCCATGTTTTCGAAAGTGCCTCCGTCGAGCCGTAACGCTGCTTCAGCCAGTCATTGAAGGGCAGCTTCAACCGTTCGCCGTAGTGGGGTTTGCCCTCCCGTTCACGCACAATGCTGTCGAATTCGATATTGTTCTCGTTGACGAGAATGACCAGCGCCAGCGCTTTGTCGTTGATCGGTGCGGTGCCGGTATACGGATTGACCAGCGTCAGGAAGCGGCGCTGGAATTCCAGCCAGTGATCGAAGGCCTCGTTGTCGAAATAGATGGCAAGCTTCAGGTCGCTTGAGGGATCCCAGCGGTCGTCATAACCGCCGTAGGCGCCGCGCCAGGAGGAAAGGCCGTCCATGATCCAGTAGATGCCGTTGCGTTTCAGCGCGGCCAGCAGGTAGTGGACACGGTCAAGGACTTCGGGATCGAAATCGAAATCACGGCCGCGGCCGAACATCAGGCTGGCATCGACAAAATGGAGCCGGGCGATGTTGTAGCCGTGTTTGGCAAGCTCGGCCGCATAGAGATCGGCATCGGCATGGCTTGGAAAACCGCCCGATGCCGGGCTCCAGGCAAGCGAGGCGCACAGCAGCCGAACGGGTTTATCCGGCTCGCTGGCGCGGACAAACCGGCCCTGTTTTCCGGTCAGAAGCTGGCCGCCGCCTTCAATGGGCGGATTGGGCAGAAACGTCGAGAAGTCGAGAGGGCTTTGGTTGCCGAGCACCATGGAGGTTTCACGCACAGGCAGCCACTCGTCGGAAGCGATGACCGGTGATGGGATCGCCAGCATGGCGGCGAGCCCCCATCGGATGACAAGCCTCATCGGGCGGGTCCGATTGTCCGGCTTTCGATCCAGGCCTCCGGCGGCAGGCGGCGGCGGAAAAAGCCGGCCGGCACTGCGGCTGCATGAAAACACCAGGCGACAACCGTGTAGAGCCCCATGGCAGCGCCGCCCTTCTTGACGCTGATTGCAAGAACGATGGCGGCTGCCAGCGAGATCACCATCGCCAGGCCGGATACGAGCCCCGGCGCCATGAACAGAAGGACGATCGAAAGAGCCCACCAGCAGTAGACTGCTGCCCAGAGTTTCAGCTCCGGCAATTCGGCGATCAGCCGGCCGAAATAGGGTTTGCCGACCGATGCGCGCAGCAGCTCGCCGGTGCCGTAGAGGTACTTGCTGTTCCAGCGCCGGATGAGCAGCCGGTAGGAGTTCGATGTGTGTCCGAAATGACTGACGAAGCGCCGGTCGAGGCGATGAAGCCGCCAGCCCAGACTGCGCAGCCGCACACCCAGATCGAATTCCTCGTAGCCATGCAGGTTGCGATCGGAAATGTAGCCTGCCTTCTCGATGGCGCTGCGCCGGTAAAGCCCGCCGCCATTCATCCGGTCGATGTCGCCGGTCCGGTTCTCCGGCGCGTTGCGCTGGACCCGGCGAGCATATTCGAGATTGGCGGTCTGCATTTCCTCCACATGCCCGGTGACGCCGGCGACATCGGGATTGCCAGCGAGAAAGCGCACGGCATCGGACAGAAAGTCTGGATCAAGGATCATGTCTCCGTCGAGCAGGCAGACGTGATCGAAGGTGGAATACTGAAAACCGAGCTGCGGGCCTATTCCGCAGCTGGCCAGGGCCGGTGGTGCGATCTGCACAATGGTGACCGGGTAGCCGGACGCGATTTCGACGGTGCGGTCCCTGGAACCGCTGTCGGCAATGATGACTTCGCCGGCACCGCCGGGCAGTCCTGCAAGCGCGCTTTCGATGGTCGCGGCGATGCGCTTTTCTTCATTCAAGGTCTTGATGATGACGGATACGCCCAAAATGACCTCCCGGTTTGAATGAAGCACTGTCGGTGCGTTGCTTGACGGGGCTGTGACATCGCTCATGGTATCGCCGATGATTTGAAATTTGGTTGATGGGGCGGAATGGCCGGTGCGTTCAGCGCCGCCGCCGGCGAAGAACGGATCGATAGACGTCAGCCGTTCGCTCCGCGATCTTCTTCCAGCTGTATTCCGCCTGGATCTGGCTTATCAGCTGATCCGTTCCGTCTTCGTGGAAGGGAATGGACAATTTGCGCTCAAGAGCAGCAGCCAGCGCATCGACATCGCCCATGGGAAAGTAATCGGCAGGGGCAAGCTTGAGTTCACGATTGGCAACGATATCGCTGGCAAGAACCGGCAAGCCGTAGCTGAGAGCTTCCAGAAGCGCGATCGGCATTCCTTCGTGGCTCGACGGAAGCACGAAGAGGGCCGCGTTGCTGTAGAGTTCCGAAAGTGCGGCCCCCGTCTGAAAACCCGTCATGACCACCGAAGGCGTTTCCGCCGCCAGAGCCTTCACATAAGCCGAATACTCGGTTTCATGATCCGCGCCGCCGACAATCACGAGTTTTTCGGGCCGGTTGGCCTTGGCAAAGGCGAGGATCAGGTCATGCTGGCGTTTTTCGGGAACAAGGCGGGCCATCATGACGATGTATTGGCGGGGCGCCAGCCCGAAAGCCTCGAGGGTTTCGGTGGAGGTGATCTTCGGTTGCACCGAAACGCCATTCGGCACGAAATCGACGGCGACACCGTATTCTTCCCGCATGGCGCGAACGATTTCCTGCGAAATCGCAATGCGCCCGTTGGAGGCGTACATTCCGAACGCTTCGCCCGTCTTCAGCATGCGCTTGGCAAACCGGCCCCATTTCTGGCGCTCATAGTCGTAGCCATGATGGGTGATGATGACCTTGAGGCCGAAAAGGCGGGCCAGCGGCGCGACCAGAGCGGGGCCGACAGCATGGATATGCAATACATCGGGTCTATGACGTGCGGCAAAAAGCACACCGGCGACGCTATGTCCGATGGCCTCCAGGACCATCGTCTTCGGCGCCCACAACGGGATGACCCGAATGCCGTTCCAGACACTCTTCGAAGCGTTTGGCAGATATTGACGCCGGCCGATAACATCGACGTCCCAGCCCATCTGGACAAGTTCGGTGCCGATCATCTCAATATGCTTTTCGACGCCGCCCTGCACATTGGGGATGCCCCTGCTGCCGAGCATCATGACTTTGGGGCGGACAGCGGCTTTCTCCAGCGTTTTGGCCGGCTCAAAAGCAGAAACTCCGCTCAACGGAGGAACGGGCATACCTGTGACGCGCTCCGTTTGTGACGCACGCGCGCGTTCCGGCGACCTTTCGAAAGATGCATCCGTAGCCAGGTTCCGCAGGTCTATGCTGCGCAGGCTGTTGTCGGCACCTGGCTGTTCAGGCTGCCGGTGTGCCGTCTTGGAAGCGTGCGGCTCGTTGCTCATAGTTCCACATCCCTGGTTCCTTGGGACAACGGTTTAAATGCGAACGGCTGAAATTACGGAAATATGACCGTTAAAATTGTAACGATCGGCTGAAATTACGAGTTGTGGGACCAAAATGTGTATCAATTTGATTGCGCGACCGGGTGTGTGAGAACCGGAAGGGACGCGCCGAGGCCGGCGTAGAGTTCCGTTGTTCGCCGCAGATAGGCAGCGGAGGAGAATTCGATGGCGATCCATTCCCGTGCTTTCCGGCCCATCTCGTGCCGCTTTTCGCGCGAGAGTGAGCCCATCGCGGCGAGCGCTGCTGCCAGATCCTGCGCATTTCCCGGCATGGCCATGAAACCGGTTTCCCCTTCGAGGATCATTTCGGGAATTCCACCAATCCTGGCGCCGATGACCGGAGTTTCGAGCGCATAGGCTTCGAGCACGCTGATGGGCGCATTCTCGTACCACTCGGAGGGCAGCACCAGAGCCTTGGCTTCGCCGATCAGCCGATGGAGCGCTTCTCCGGACAGATAGCCGGCGAACACGACATCCGCTGCCAGCTTCTGCGCCAGTTCCCTCAGCGCGGCCTCCTCCGGCCCCGTTCCCGCAATCACCAGCTTCTGCTTCGACAGGGCGGCGGCGCGTATCAGCGTGTCTATCCCTTTTTCAGGCGCGAGGCGGCCGGCGAAAGCGAAATAGTCGCCCTCGGTCCAATCCGACTTAAAGGCGTCGACATCGACGAAATTGGGAATGTAGACCATCTTCTCCCGCGGCCAGCCCCATTCGACGAGCTTGTCGATATAGAACCGGCTGGGAACGACAAGGCGGTCGAGATTGTTGCGATACAGTCCGAGGCTACGATGCAGCGCGGTCTCGGCCAGCACGACGGTGCTCAGCACCGCCGAACCCTTGATGCAGCGATGCACAAGAACATTATGGATGCGGCCGCCCTTGCAGTCTTCGCAGACCTTGGCATCCCGCAGCATCTTGTAGGAGGGACAGGCGAGCTTGAGGTCGTGAACCGTCATGACCGTCGGGATGCCCGCGGATTTCAACGTCGAGAAGATCGCCGGCGAAAGGTGATGATAGACATTGTGCGCGTGCGCGATCGCCGGATTGACCCGCTCGATCAGGCGCTTGATATTACGTTGCGCCTCGAAGGAATAGATGATGTTCGCGACCTGTTTGAGCTTGTTCAGCGTGCCGGTTTCATGGCCGTATTCGATCTCGGAAACGAAATAACCGGACCAGGGGCTTGGCGGGTTCAACGCGTGCTGCATGGCGAAGGGAACGACGTCCCATCCCGCCTTTTCGAACATGGCGATGTGATCGAGAAACACGGCCTCTGCGCCGCCTCTGCGATAGAAATAGTTGTTGATCTTCAGCAATGCCGGCTTGCCGGTTGTCGGGTTGGCAATGGTCAAGGGCGGGCATCCTTCCAGCCGAAGCGGTCCAGGGCGTCGCAGACCGGGAGAATGTCGCATTGACGTTCGAGGGCGTGCGAGACCAGCCGCTCCAGGGTCTCCGGCCGGCAGCCATAGGGTGTCGGCGAGGCGGTGATATCGTGGGTGAAGAAGATCAGCCAGCCCGGATTTGCTGCGACATCGTCGATCCACCGCGTCAGGCCAAGGGCGTGGTCCTCCGGCTGGCGGATTTCGACGGCTTTCAGCATGAAGGGGTCGACCGTTCCCCGGTTGATGGCCTCACCTGCAGCCCGGCACGTCGTGTAGCGTTTTTTCAGAACGGGCCGAAGTCGCGGTGATGCGGCATTGTAGGGGAAGGCGAAATTGGTGGGCCGGCGCGAAATCCCGGCCCCCGAGAGGAAGGCTTCATTCTGGCCGAGATCGCCTGCAAACGTCCGGCTGCTCAGGCTGCTGACCTTGCGGTGAGAAAACGTGTGGCAGCCGATTTCATGTCCGCGTGTGAACAGGTCACGACAGCCCTCGGCCGAAATCAGGCGGCGATCCGCTTCTATCCGTCCTTCCAGACCACCGGCGATATAGAACGTCCCGCGTGCTCGATATTTTTCCAGAATGGCCGCGCCGTTCGTCCAGGCCGTATCGGGAACATCGTCGAAGGTGAAGGAAACGATCGGCCGCTCTGTCGCGATCGGCCGCCTTGTCCTGGCGAACTGCCAGATCAGACGGTTGTTCAGCCGGTCGGCGATATTGGTGACCTTGTTGAAAATGTCAGGCATGGGCCGCCGGCCTTTCCGCAGGAGCGAAGCGTTCCTCGCTCAGCGTCGCCGACGACTGGAAACGCAGGCCGTACAGGCTGTAGAGGAAGGTGAACCAGAGCAGATTGCCGCCCTCGAAGAACAGGCTTTCGAGGCCGGCGTTGAAAATGACATAGAGCCAGACCCGGATAAAGAGCCGCGTCAGATCGGAATGTTCGATTGCCGCAGGCAGGCGGGAGATATCGCGCAATGGCAGGACGAGAACCCAAAGCAGGGTCATGAAGAGACCGGGGATACCTGTCATCAGGGCGATGTCGAGGTAGGAATTGTGCCCATTGGCCGCGGTGACCGCCCAGGTTTCGACGGCGCCACCGCTATAGACCAGTTCCTGCGTCTGCCAGAATGCCTTGACGCCGTAGCCGGTGATCGGATTTTCGGCCAGCGCGGTGAAGGCGAAGCGCCAGATATCGGCACGATTGGTGAAAGTTGCGTCGATCCCGAGCGAGGTGACGAAGTCGCCGAGCGGGCGGAACACCGCCGAGCCGACGGCAAACAGATTGAACAGCGCGACGCCGCCGATGGCAATGGGAATGCGCAGAAACCGCAGGCGCTCAAACACCCAGGCAAGGATCAGGATACCGGGCAGCATGGCGCTGGAGGTCTTGCCGCCGGTGTGGAGGAGAAAGATGACGGAGAGTACGACGATGGCAATCCCGGCCAGCCGCGACCAGGCATTCATCACGAAAAGGCCGAAGAAGGCGGCGATCACCATGGCGGCGGCCGCGCTGTTCTTGTGCGGGAAATGACCGCGCCACATGCCGGCATTCATCGGTTCGCGCAGTTCCGACAGCTGATGGATTGAGAGCTCCGGTTTGAAGACGATGCCGTAATAGGCGGTCGCCAACATGATCAGAGTGCCGATCGCCAGCATCTTGGCGAATTGCTTCTCCGTTTCCGGCATCAGCAGGTAGATGCTGGCATTGATGGTCGCCATGACGGTCAAGATGACGGCCTTGATGCCCAGCATCGGATGGCTGGAAATCAGCGAAACGAACAGGAACCAGCCGAACATCGGCAACAGCAACGCGCGTGGCTGGAGGATTGTCGCGCGCAACGGATGAAGCATGCCGTAGCAGAGTGTGCCGGCAAACAGGCTCAGCGATACGATCTGATTCAGCCGGTTCGAATTGCCGGCGGACGGGTCGAGAATGCTCGCGCCGGTGAGGTCGACGAACGGCGTCATGGAAATCCAGAAGAACAGGAAGATCGCCATGAACAGGACAGGACCGGCGCTGATGCCGCCGATCCCGACCCCGCCTATATCCGGCAGCGCATGATTGTCCGGCGACGCGGTCTTCATATCAGCCCGCGCGCGGCTGGTGGTGACGCAGAGCCCGAAGAACGCCGAACAGCAGGGCAAGCCCGATGCCGATTGCAGCGCCGGCAAACGCACCGATCGCGAGGAGGATCAGGGTTCGCGGCGGCCAGCTGCGCGATTGCGGCGGCATTGCACGGGAAATCACCCGGATGTTGGAGGTGTTGATCTGCTGCTGTTCGGTAATCTGCTGCGCACGGGTCAGATGTGTTTCATAAAGGGCTGCCTTGGCGCGCGCGTCGCGCTCCAGATCCCGCAATTCGACCTGAGAGTCGTTGTCCATATAGACGGTCGTCTGCTGTTGGTTCGCCTTGCCCTGCAGGGCGGCGAGCGCCGACTTGGCCTGGTTCATGTCTCCCAGAGCCGTATCGGCGATCCGGCGGGCTTCATTGCCGATCGAGGTCTTCAAGGTCGAAAGGTCGGAATTGGCTGCCGTGATCCGCGGGTGCCGGGTGCCGTATGTCAGTTTCAGGGAATTGAGCTGCAATTGCGCGTCGTCGTAACTCTGACGCAGCGCCGTCATCGCCGGTGAAACGAAAACCGATGCCGTGTCGGTCCGGCCCGTGGAAATCGCCTCCTGCATCTGCTTGTAGCGCGTTTCCAACTCGATATAGCGCTGTTGTGCCGCCAGGACCTGCGTATTCAACTCGGTCACCAGCCGTGTGCTGACCAGTTCGCCATTGCTGGATTGCAGCCCCTTCCGTCGCTTGAATTCCTCCACCTTTGCTTCCGCGTTGGTGACGTTGCGCCGAAGCTCTTCCAGACGATCGTTAAGGGTCGTCGCGACCCGGCCGGCACTTTGAGCGGCGGATTCGAATATTTCCTTTTCAAAGGCGTCGACGATCGCGTCGGACAGCGCCACCGACTTCTCGGGATTGTCGGTATAGACACCGAGGGAGACGACGAATGAACGCTCTTCCCGCCGCGCCTCGACACGCTCGGCCAGAGCGCGGGTCGCGCTCAGCATCTTTGCCTGCTGGTCCTCGTCCTTGGTGGCGCTCGAAAGGAGCGTCTTGATGCCTCCGAGGATACCGGGCTTCACGAATTCCGTGTCCTGCGTCAGGTTCATGCTGTCGATGACGCGGGTCAGGACATTGCGTGACGTGAGGATCCGCAGCTTGCTTTCGACCTCGAGCAATTGCGAGTCGCGCAACGGATTGGAGCCGAATACATCGTCGTTCACCACCTGAAGGTTGGACGGATCGATGACCAGATCGGTGTAGACAGTATAGCGCGGCTGGGCGGACATCGCGTAAATCAACGCTGCGGCTACGCACAGCACCGTCGCACCGCCAATCCAGAGTAAACCGTCCTTGAGCCACAGGAAAACGTCGTCGGGACCGATGGACCGGAGTGCCGCGACATAGCCCATGATCTGCCCTTTGACGGGCGTGGATGGCGTGTTGATGTGTTCGGCGATTGCTGCCTGTTGCCGGGTCGGTGAGAACGTTGCGCGTGCGGTCTCCGCAGCCGCTGCTGCGTGGTGGACGGAGCGGAAATCGTCCTCGTCGTCGGAAACCAGGTCCAAAAGGGAGCCGGCGCGCGGACGCGAGCGTGCGGCCGTTTCCGGGCGCTTCATCGCTTGCCGCAGATCCGGCTCCTTCGGCGTATACATCCGTTCTGTCTCCGCGGCGTTCTCCAGGCCCATAGAAGCCTATCGCCATGCTCCAAGTGAGCATCATGAATAGCTGCTTATGGTAAACCACGGGTTAAAATACCCCGGTGAAGACACCTGCATACGGGGTGACGGATCTCAGAAGTCGTGGAGCAAACGGCTCCAGCTTTCCGAGGCAAGGCCGCCGGCATAGAACCCATCGCCGATAGCCGCCTCCTTCAGGTCGGCGTGGCGCGTCACCAGGCAAAAATAGCCTGTATGCTTGTGGACCAGGTGACGCTGGCGCAACACCGCCTGTGTCAGGAAGGGCTGCGCCATTCCTTGCGCGCTCGCATATCCGAGGCTGTCGAGATCGGCGAAAAGCTGGGCGGTGACGAGCGCCTCCTGGCGCTCGGTGCAGAAGACATTCAGAACCACGGCGTTGCGGCCGTCCGCGCCAAAATACAGGTAGCAGCCGATCACCTTGCCTTGCGCATCCGTGATGCTGCGGCATCGAAGCTCGCCAAGAGAGGTGTTCAGGCTCGCAGCAGCGATCAGCCAGTCGAATTCCGCCGGGGAAAAGACGGGGTGGACGGAGAAGCGCGCCATCATCACCTGGGCCTGCTCCAGGAATTGCGGCAGCGATATCGGCGCGCTGGTGATGCCGTCCTGTGACGCCGCGGCAAACGAAGGTCTTGAGCGGCGCACGAAGCGGTCCGCGGCTCGTGCAAGACCTTGCAGCGGCAGTTTGGCGAGAAGCTTTATTTTTCGGCGGGCCATGTCGAGCGCGGCTGCGGCCGGGCGGAACGTGCGATGCCATTCGAGACTTTGAACCGGCAAGACAAGCCCGCCGCCCGCAACCCAGTGGTCGGCGCTGACCGGCGATGCATTGTCGGTGAAGCAGAAATCCTGGCGGGCTGCGCGCAGCATGCGGGCAAGACGCGCCGCCCCGGCCGCCCCGGACTTTCCCTCGGCCATGAAGGCGCAAAGCACCCTGGCGGTTACCGGCCGGCCATGAACCACGAACTCCACGGGCATCGCCAGAATGGCGCTGTCGATTGTCGCCGTCTCGTTGAGGTGAACGAGGCTGCCGACATCCGGCGTGTAGAGCGGGCTGCTGAAGAAAACCGTTTCGAGATAGCCGGCCAGTTGGCTGTCGGTCTTCTCGTTATTCTTGCGAAACGTCCGGGTGAAGAGATCGGCGATTGCTGGCAGGTCCGATCGCTCCATCGGGCGAACCGCGCCTGTATTGTGCCTCGACCGTCCCTCCTCGGCAGGCGTGCCGGAGAGTTCGATGGGTTGTCTCAAAGCGGTTTCCGCAGCGGGTGTCATATCACACTCTCTATATACGGCTCTGTCACGCCAGTTTATTTACGGGGTATCGGTCAATAGTCTCTCAGCAAGTTAAACCGTCTTTATGTAAGTGCGGCGCCGGCAGCGTTTCTTGCCTCATCCTTTTTCGCGTACCGCAAGAAGACCGCCCAGGCGACGGCCACCATTGCAATCTCGATCACATAGAATGAAACGACCGTTCCCATCGGCGGGGCGTACCAGGTTGCCCAGGCAGCAAGGGCCGCGCCCAGAATGCTGCCAAGGCCCATGACGCTGGCGCGCGCCGCATGATATCCGGCGGCACCGAGCGCCTCGACGGCAATCGACCACATGCCGAGCGGCACGACGACCCAGCAGAGCTTGCGGACGAACGACACGAGCGTCAGGTATTCGTGGCCGAACAGGGTGGGCAGCAATGGCGCCAGAAGGAACACTGTCGTGGCGGCCGCCAGACTGATGCCGGTTGCGGCAAAGAGCACCTTGCGGATGCGGTCCATCGCCTTGTGAAGGCCATTGGCTGCCGCCCGCGCGGAGCCCGGGTACATCAGCCGGTTCAAAGCCTCGACCGAGAGATAGCTGCTTTCGAGAATCCGGCGGGCGACGCTGTAGCTCGCGACGATTTCGGCCGTCGTGACAAGGCTCAGCGTCAAAAGGTCGGCATTCTGGCGGATGGCCCGCAGAATGAAGGGTATGCTGAAATACATGCCGAGCGGCAGTTCTTCCCTGACGATCCCGTACCTGGGCCGCCCCAGTTTCGCCAGCGCCCGGATGCAGAAGGCGGCGACCAGAACATGGCAGGCAAATTGCCAGATGGCCCATTCGGCAACGGTCGAAACGCCAAATGCAAGGCAGGCCAGCGCTGCTGCGATGGTGCGCGCCACCGCAAAACCGACCACCGTCATATTGGCCGAGACGAAATTGGAATGGCCGATGAATATCTGCTCGGTCAGGACAATGACGCGCACGAAAATGATGTTGGTGATCAGCATCAGCGTCATCGCGAGGAGATTGAACGAGGGGTCGGGCGAAAGCGAAAAGAAAAACGGCAATATAGCCACGCCGAGCAGGACCAGCGCCACGCCGCTTACGGCCGTCAGGATGATATTGTGGCCCAGCATGAGCGGATACATCGAGGGATCACGCGCGACACGCCGGACCAGGCACTCCATGCCGCCAAGTCCGCAGAGGTGAACGGCAATGTTGCAGACGGCAGTCACGGCGACGAAGACGCTGAACTCGTTGACGCCGAGCGACCGGGCCAGAATGGCGAAGGTGAGCAGCTGGGCAGCGGAACTCATGATCAGGCTGCCGCCGGAAGCCATGTAGGACATGACCATCGACATCAGCGTTCGCTGCTTGGGCGCATGAAAAGCGTCCGCTGTCACCTCAGGTTCTCTCCTCTTGCAGGTATAGCTGTTCCGGTTGATTACCTGGCCAACAATACGTTCATTCCCTGCAGAGGTCGTTAATTTCGCCGTGAATCTGGCGGTGCGGTATCGGCGAATTCATATTGAGGTTAACACTTGCCATTATGGAATCGATTTCAGCTTATGTTTACTTCGCTACGGTATTGATTGCAGAAGGTTTTGGAGATTGCAGGTTGGAGTTGCGCGGGTGATGGACAAGGCACGTGTTGAGGACCGGAACGGAACGCCGCTGCATCGTTTCATGGGTGTCGATCTTGAACTGGCGCCCGGCGTCCTCGTTCCAAGAGAGGAAACCGAGCTTCTGGGCCGCACGTCGATCGGGTTGATCGAAGGACGGGCCGAAAATCCGCTGGTGATCGACATGTGCTGCGGCTCCGGCAACCTTGCGCTGGCAATCGCCACCCACATCCCCAAAGCCCGGCTCTGGGCTTGCGATCTCACAGACGAGACTGTGAGCCTTGCGAGGCGGAATGCAGAACGCTGCGGCTTTTCCGATCGCCTGAGCGTGATCCAGGGCGATCTGTTCGGTGGGCTCTCCGACAGGGATCTTGAGGGCACGATCGACCTGATCGTCTGCAATCCTCCCTATATCTCCACCCAGCGTCTCGAAGGCGATAGCGCGCATCTGCTCGACAACGAGCCGCGTGAGGCTTTCGATGGGGGCCCCTACGGTATTTCCATTCACCAGCGCCTCGTCCGCGATGCGCTTGCCTTTCTGAAGCCCGGCGGCTGGCTTGCTTTCGAATTCGGCGAAGGGCAGCACCGGCAGGCCGCTGCGCTGCTCGCCCGGGCGCGGGGATATGAGCCTGCGGCCTTCGCCGAGGATGCGGCGGGCCTTCCGCGCGTCGCGTTCGTCCAGAAACGGTCCGACGCGTGACGCGTCTGCGCTGACCCTCTCCGAAAAACCTTCTGCCGGAACCCGAAAAGCCGATGAGTGAAATCCGCGCGTTGCAAAGCTCCGACATTCCGGCCCTGGCAGGGATGTTTCAACGCGTCTTCCGCGACCCGAAAGCTCCCGCAGGCAAGGGGTTGGTGGACTATCTCAAGCATTTCTATCTCGATGCCCCCGGCCAGGATATCGGCATTGCGTCTCTCGTTCATCTCAATGACGGCGGCGAGATGACCGGTTTCGTCGGCGCTACCGGATTGCCTATGACGTTTCAGGGCAGGCAATTGCGGGCGGCGATATGCGGTTCGCTGATGGTCGAGGGACGGGACGCCGATCCGCTCGCCGGCGCGCGCCTTCTCAAGGCATTTCTCGCCGGGCCGCAGGACCTGTCATTCAGCGAGACGGCGAGCGAGGTGTCCGCCTCGATGTGGATGAAGCTGCGTGGGCTCGCCTTGCCGCAATATAGCCTCGACTGGCTTCGCATCGTCCGGCCGGCAGGCTTTTTTACCGAACTTGGCGCGAGCCGCATCAGCGCTGCGCGCCTTCTGCGGCCGCTGGCGCGCAAGACCGATGATATCCTGCGCCGGCGCATGAACCCTGACGATCTGCGATGGTCCGGTATCCCGGCGTCGTGGAGTGGACAGGGGAGCTTCAAGACAAGCGCCGTTTCCGTCGAGGCTTTTGCAGAGCTTTTTGTCCGCCTGACGGCGCGATACCGGCTCCGCCCCGATTTCCCGGGTGCTCAGCTTGCCTACATCCTGAGGGATGCGAAGTATGCGAGGGCGGAAGGCGATGCCGTTTTCTGCAAGATCGAGGCCCGCACCGGTGCCGTTGTCGGTGCATTTGCCTATCACGGAAATGCAGGCCGCATCGGCCGGGTTCTGCAGATCCTGTCGATCCCCGGACAGGAACGACAGGTTATCGATTGCCTGATCGCGCATGCAGCAGAGCGGGGACTGGTCGCCCTGCGCGGCCGCACGCAGCCGGATCTTCTCGAAGCCATGCTCGGCCGGCGTATCTCGTTTACGCACATCGCCTCAAGCGTCATCCATGCCAAGGATCCGGAGATCCTGCAGGCCTTTCAGAATGGCGACGGGTTCTTCAACGGGCTGGCCGGTGAACACTGGAGCCGGCTGGCGGTGGGCGATATCGACTGATCCGCCCTCCGCTGCCGCTCAACGCACCGTGGCTTACTTCGGTGCGATTTCGTTGACCGGCTCGACCAACTGCGGTGCAAGATGCAGGTAGCGTGTCGCCTTGCGCTTGGCGGCGATATCGGCCCAGACGCGTGACATCTGGTCAGCGGTCAGGCCGGCGGCTGCAGCAACGGTCTCTGCCGGCAGATTGTTGTTGAGGCCGTAAAGGCAGAGATCCATCCGGTCGTAGGGCAGGGAGAAATAGAACTCCTCCTGCGTTTGCTGCAGCGAATAGGTATCGGTCGTTGGCGGGCGCCTGCAGATTTCTTCCGGCACGCCGAGATAGGCCGCAAGCTGATAAACCTGGGTCTTGTAGAGATGAGCGATCGGCTTGACGTCGGCGGCGCCATCGCCGTTCTTGACGAAGAAGCCCTGATCGTATTCCAGCCGGTTCGGCGTGCCGATCACGGCGAAGTTCAGCCGGTCGGCATGGAAATATTCGAGCTGCTTGCGGGTGCGCTGCTTCATGTTGGTCGCAGCAACGATGCCGAGATAGACCGACGGCGTCATGCGCAGCCTTGTCTGCTTGCCGTCCGGGTCCTGCACGACGAGGTAGGAAATATTGTAGCCATCGCCTTCGAGAGCGCTGGAAATAACGATCTTCGAGGCCCACTCGCTGGTGTATTCCGGCACCAGTTCGCGGATGAAGGCATCGCGCCGATCATAACAGCCCATGGCCTGCAGCGATGGGCCGATATCTTCGACAACGCTGTCGATACCAAAGGTTTCGGCAATGGTGCGGCCCAGGCGCAGGCTTTCCGGATCGGAATCGTTTTCCGGCATGAACAGCGCGTAGACGTTCTTGGCGCCAACGGCACGGGCGGCAAGGGCTGCGCAGACGCTGCTGTCGATGCCGCCGGAAAGGCCGAGGACAAGCCCGCGCTTGCGCAAGGGACCGCGCAGCTGCTCACGCAGGGCTGCGACGATCTTGTCGGTTTCCTTGGCCGGGTCGATTGCCAGCGTCGCTGGCGAGAATGCGGCGGTGGTATCGGCTTTGTGCATGTTCATTCGGCAGCCTCCAGTGTTTCTGCGGCGAGCCTGCGGCTGACCTTGCCGGTATCTGTCTTCGGCAGTTCGTCGCGAAACTCGATGAGACGCGGAACCATGAAATCTTCCAGATGGGCGGCGCAGTGTTTGATGATGTCCCGCTCAGTCAACGCCGGGTCGGAGAGAACGACGATGGCTGCAATCGCCTGGCCGAGGACAGGATCGGGCAGGCCGATGACAACGGCTTCGGCAATGCCGGGGTGGCCGTGCAGCACAGTCTCGACTTCCTTCGGCGCGACCTTCTCGCCGCGTGTCTTGATGATGTCGTCCTTGCGGCCGACGAAATAGAGGAAACCTTCGTCGTCGGTGCGGAAGAGGTCGCCGGTGTAGAGCACTTTTTCCCAAGGATTGGGGCCGGGACGAAGCATCTTGCCGGTCGCCTCGTCGTTGCGCCAGTAGCCCTGCATCACGTGAGGCCCGCGGATCACCAGTTCGCCGGAGACGCCAGGCGCGACGCGCTGGCCGTTGTCATCAACAACGAAGGCTTCGGTATTGGGGATGGCGATGCCGACCGAACCCGGCCGGCGGTCGAGCTCGGCGGGAGGCAGGTAGGTGCAGCGCTTGCATTCCGTCAGGCCGTACATCGAATAGACGGTCGCGCGTGGAAACAGTTCGCGCAGGCGGGCGATATGGGAGGGTGGCAGCGCGGCGGCGGTGTTGGTGATGTAGCGCAGGCTCGGCAGGAAATCCGGCGCAAGGTCGCGCATCTGCAGGATCATCGCTGCCATGGTCGGCACCAGCGGGAAGCCGGTGACGTTTTCTTCGCGGATACGGTCGAAAATCGCCTGCGGGAAGGCGAAGGAGGCTTCGAGGACGATGGTCGCGCCAAGCTTTACCGCCATCAGCAACTGGTAGAGGCCATAGTCGAAGGCCAGCGGCAGGACGTTCAGGATGATGTCGTCAGCCGTATTTTCCAGATAGGTGGTAATCGAGGTGGCGGCCGCCTCGACATTGCGATGGGTCATCATGACGCCCTTGGGGCGCCCGGTCGAACCCGAGGTGTAGATCAGAAGCGCCAGATCGACATCGATACCGTGATGCTTCACGCTGCTCTCTGGAGCTGCAAGGCAGGTTTCGAAATCGGCGACGCCTTCCGCGGCGCCGGCGCCTCTGAATTTTGTCGATGCGACGAACAATGGCCGTGGTTCGACCGTCCGCGCTTCGGACACGACCGGCAAGAGCTTGCCTTGCGTGAGCATGCCCGCCGCCTCGCAGTTGCCGATCATGTAGGCGAGCTTGTCGGCCTTGGTCGATGGGTTGACCGGGACGGCGGTGGCGCCGGCCTTCAGGATCGCGAAGAGCGAGACCGCAGCCTCCCAGCAATTGTTCATGAAGACGAGGACGCGATCGCCGCGCACGATACCGCCTGCGGCAAGCGACGAGGCCAGCCGGGCGGCTGCCGCGTCAAACTCCGCATAGGTGAAGCGCTTGCCGCCGGCGACCAGGGCCATTTTTGCACCGTGTATACGGGCGCTGTTGTGCAGAAATTCCTCGACGCGCATCGTCTGTCTCCCGTCGCCCGATCGTGTCAGGCCGACATCTTCTTGAGTGCGGGCTCCTCAGCGTGCTTTGCAACGAAAGCCGTTATGCGCGCTACGGAATCGAGATTGGCGGGCACGATATCCGCATCGGCCATGACGAAACCGAACTGATCTTCGATGAAGGCGACGAGTTCGAGAACGCCGGTGGAATCGATGACTTCGTTTTCGATCAGCGATGCCTCGTCCTGAAGGTCGTAGGACGTGTCGCCGAACAGGAAGTTCTCGATGATGAAAGTCTTGATGCTGTCCTTGATGGGCTGGGTCATATGTTTTTCCTCAGATGAAGCTCAGGCCGCCTGGGCGCCAAGCGCCTTGGTGGCCGAAAAGGTCTCTTGCCAGAGCTGGGTTGATAGGATGCCGACGAAGGCGACATTGTCGCGATAGCCGGACGCCGGCTTCTCGCTGCATTTCTCATAAAGCTTCGAAACGGCCTTCGGATTGAAAAGGCCGGTTTCGGCGATGCTGCGCTCGCTGAACGCGTCGCGGACATAGTCCCGTTCGTTCATGCCGACGAAGGACTGGCTGTCTGGTGCCCGGTAGGGCTGCTTTGTCCGGCGTCCGATGGAGTCCGGAAGAAGGTCTTTCGTTGCCTCCCGCAGGATATGCTTTTCGACAAGCCCTTTGAGCTTCATCTCTGGCGGCAGACGGGTTGCGAATTCGACGAGACGATGGTCGAGGAACGGGAAACGTCCTTCGACGCCATGCGCCATGGCCATGCGGTCGCCCTGGCTCGACAGGATGTAGCCCGGCAACAGGAAGCGGCTTTCGAGATATTGTGCCTGATGCAAGGCGTGCCAGCGGCTGAAATCTTCAGGCAGCCGCGAGACGAGCTCGGCGGCTGCGTCATAGCCTTGAAGAGCCTGGCGAAGGTCGCCGGAGAAAAACAGCTTGGCGGCTGCCGTCCCCCGCAGCCGCGGCCGGTGCGAGAACAGCGGATCGTCCGGACTGTCGTCGCCGGCGCCGAAGAAGGCGGCCAGATACTCGGCCGATTGCTGTTTCAGCCCGGGCAGGTAGGCATAGAGCTTGCGAAACAGGTGTGGCCTGATCCGCGAACCGGGCTGGCGCGCGCAGAAGCGGCGAACGCGGGCTTCCTTGAAGATATCGTAACCGGCAAACACCTCGTCGGCACCTTCCCCGGTCAGCACCACTTTCAGGCCCTTTTCGCGAACAAGACCGGACAGCTGATAGAGCGGCGCCGGGGCCGTGCGCAGAATGGGGCGCTCGGTGAAGCGGATCACGTTAGGAAATGCGCTGGCAATATCGCCTTCACCGCAGGCAACCGCGTGATGATGCGTGCCGAGAGCCTGAGCCATCTGCTGCTGGAAAGCGCTTTCGTCGTGTTCTGCGCTGCCGAAAGTGACCGAAAACGTCGAGAGGCCATCGGGTGCCATGGGCGCTGCCAGCGCCGAGACGATCGATGAATCGAGGCCGCCGGAGAGGTAGGAGCCGACCGGAACATCGGCCCGCATCCGGATGCGTGTCGCATCGGTCAGAAGGGCGCGCAATTCTTCTGCCGCGGCGCGTTCGTCCGTATATGTGGCAGCCTCGCCCATATCCGGATATTGCAGCTGCCAGTACGGCTTGATCGAGACGCTGTTTTTCTCGGCGATAAGCAGATGCGCTGGCTCGAGCTCAAATATGTCGCGGAAGGCTGTGC
Source organism: Pararhizobium sp. P1_E7 (assembly GCF_056405855.1). Classification (NCBI taxonomy): domain Bacteria; kingdom Pseudomonadati; phylum Pseudomonadota; class Alphaproteobacteria; order Hyphomicrobiales; family Rhizobiaceae; genus Pararhizobium; species Pararhizobium sp. P1_E7. Next base: position 64,939 of record NZ_JBFUBH010000002.1, read on the forward strand.
GGGGTGCAATCGGCGCCCAGAGGGTGAAAATCTGGTCCAGCGCCAAGGGGTCCATCTCAGCCCGGACGCCCGGCACCTGCAGCAGAGCTTTTACCTCCGAGGCGAAATAGAGGGTCTTGCCGACCGTGGTGTAGAAGAGCGGACGAACGCCCGTGCGGTCGCGGGCAATGATCATGCGTTGCCGGGGTGCATCCCAGATCGCAAAGGCAAAATCGCCGTTGAGCAGGGACACGCAATCCGGTCCCATGCGCTCATAGAGATGCAGGATCACTTCGGTGTCGCTGCCGGTGCGGAACACGTGGCCCTGCGCCTTCAGGGTCTCCCGAAGTTCGACATAATTGAAAATCTCGCCGTTGAAGGCGATGGTGAAATTACCGCTGGAATGCGTCATCGGCTGCTGGCCATCGCCCAGGCCGACGATCGACAGGCGTGCATGGCCAAGGCCGATGGAAGGAGCGGTGAAAACACCCTGCTCATCCGGTCCCCGGTGCGCTATCGCGGCAACCATGCGCTGCAGCAACGGCTGCGCATCATGGGGCGCGACGCCATCTCCGAAGTAACCGCCAAATCCACACATGCAGCAAAATCCCCGACTTGCCCTTGACGGCCGCATAATGCCTGAAAAGCATCGGGGATGTGTTAATCTGGATCAGGATTCCGGAGCAAATTCCGGTATTTGGTCTCACGGTAAAGATTTGTTTAAGAATAATTTCGGCTTTTTACTAAAGTTTTAAGCAATGGAAAGATGGCCCTTGTTCTCTTATGGAATGCGCTTCTTCCCGCTCTGCCGCGCGCTTTCAGGGCGATAAAGATTATCGAGCGGGCGAGGCCATCTTTAAGTCCATGCAATCTTGGATGGATTTTGGTGGATACCGGGAGAGCTTTTGTCTGGCGCCTTCGCCCGGCGTCATGGTTAATCATTCCTGAATCGGTGGCAACGCGGTGCGTGTCTGCTCAATCAGGAGATCGGCCAGGAGATCTGCGAGCGGCGCTGCTTGGGACCGCAACGGTCTGATCGGCAAAAACGAATTTTGTTTTGGAGGCGCCGGATGTGACTTTATAGACGAACACGGCCGTCAGCAGAGGCCAGAAGGCACAGAAAATCATGCCCGCTACGCGGTGGGTGGACCACCGGCCACCATCTTTCTCGCCCTCGATATAAGTTGGTGCGAGATAAAGCAGGGCGATAGCGCCATAAACCAGCGCTGCAATCTGCAAGTTCGACATGATGGCGCGCTCCTCTTGTTTCATGTGTACGTTCGCAGGCCTATTCTGCAATTTGCGCGAAAGCGGGAGATAAGTCACTGCCGCAATAGGGGAAATTAACGATTTCTTAACTTAAGGTAAATTTCCATTCCCAGGCACGTCCCGTGCAGGCTTAAGCAGCGATTGCCCGCCATGTTTTGAAGCGCCTCACTTTGGCCTTGCCTTCGGCGATCACGAAATCCGGCCCGTTGACAGGTCTTCCCTTCTCAACCTAGGTTAAGTCAAATAGCTTGACTTAATGGGCGCTCAGCGAAACCTGAGGAGGAGTTCGTCATGGCTGCGATTGGGGAAGCTGTTGTCTTGGCGCGAACACGCGCGGTCATCGGTCCTGACTATGCAGAGGGAGAAACCGCCCAGACGTCCCGATGAGGTTTGGCGTTTTCCCGCGGCTCGAAAATCACACAGGGTTTCACATGGATTATCTGGTCAATCTTTCGCTGGTTAAGCCAGTCCCGGAACTTGATGCGCGCATGGAAAACGCCGGCGTCACCATCAGGCGCGCGCTTGCGCCGGAGTTCGAACTGGTAACCGGCTGGGTGCGGGAGAAATTCGGATCCGGCTGGGCGAGCGAGACTGCGGTGACTTTCGCCCGCCAGCCGCCCACCTGTTTTCTGGCAACCCGGGCGCAAAAGCTGATCGGCTTTGCCTGTCATGAATCGATCGCCCGCGGCTTCTTCGGGCCGACCGGGGTCGATGAGGCAGCGCGGGGTGAGGGTATCGGCCATGCCCTGCTTCTCGCCAGCCTTATGGATTTGAAGGTGATGGGCTACGGCTACGCGATTATCGGCGATGTCGGGCCGTCCGCCTTTTACGAGCGGACGGTGGGCGCGACGCCGATCCCGAACTCAGCACCCGGCGTCTATGCCGGATTGCTCAACAGCGCCGAATGACAGTTTTCTGGAGGAAATGATGACGATTGCGGCCAAGACCAAATATCAGCTGGAAACATTCTGGGTGCCTGCCGGACAGGATGAAAGTCCTGTTTATACGCTGACCTTGACCAACAATTCAGACCAGCCGCTTTCCGGCTTCAAGCTCTGCGTTTCCGGTCCGGCACGCATCGATCCGGAAGCCACCGTCGAAGGTGGCAGGCTGCTGAAGCGGCTGTCGAACCACTCGGAATTTGCGCCGCCGGAAGGTTTTGTGCTCAAGCCGGGCGAGACCTGGACCATCAAGGCGCATGGCATGAGCTATCATCCCAAGCATTGGACCGATGGCGCCAATGCCGGTTATGTCGTGCTCGCCGACAACAATACGGTGCCGGTCAGCGTCGCTCCGACCCGGGCGAAGGGCGACAATGCGGCCCTGACGCGCGGTGCCGTTGTTTACCCGGTTCCGAAGGTCGCGCCGGTGACGGTTTCCATCGTGCCGTGGCCGGGTGCCGTATCTGTCTCCGGCCAGTTGGCGCCTCCCGCCGGGCTTGCGCTCCGGGCCGATGGGGGCGAGGCGAACGCTGCCGCGCAGGCTTTCAAGGCGCTCGCAGACGGTTTGTTTCCCGTCGAGGGGATAGTCCGTCCGGTGTCCGAAGGCGGTTTGCCCGTTTCGTTAGCATCGGCGGATGGCTTTGCACCCGAGGCATACGGCATCAGGTTCTCCATATCCGGGGTGACGGTGTCGGCGAGCACACGCGCCGGCTTCCTCTACGGATTGATCACGCTTGGCCAGATCCTGCGCGGCGCACGGCTTCATCCCGAGACCTTCCTGTTTCCTGCATCCGGAGAGATCACTGACGAGCCGGCACTCAGCTGGCGCGGCGTGCATCTTGATGTTGCCCGGCAGTTTTACGGCACGGCGGAAATCGGACAGTTTCTGCGGATCATGGCCTGGAACAAGCTGAACCGGTTCCATTGGCATCTCTCCGACGATGAAGCCTGGCGCGTCGAGATCGATGCCTATCCGGCCCTGACCGACATCGGCGCCTGGCGCGGGCATGGCCTTAAAATCCCACCGCTTCTGGGGTCCGGCCCGCAAATCACCGGTGGCTATTATACCAAGGCGGCCATTCGCGACGTCGTGGCCCTGGCCGGAGGCCTGGGTATCGAAGTGGTTCCCGAAATCGACGTGCCCGGCCATTGCTACGCGATGCTGCAGGCGATCCCGGAGCTTCGCGATCCGCGGGAAGAAGGCAGCTATTTTTCCGTCCAGGGATTTCCCGACAACTGCATCAATCCGGCGCGTGAGGAAACCTACCGGGTTCTCGAGACGATCTTCGACGAGTTGATTGAGCTGTTTCCGTCGAAGATCATCCACATCGGCGCCGACGAGGTGCCGCTCGGCGCATGGTCCGGCTCGCCCGAAGCGTTGGCGCGCTTGCGCGATATCAGCGGCGAGGCCATGGCAACCGCCCATGCCGCGCGGCTGAACGTCATCACCAACACGCATGGCGCCGACGAGATCGACGGGTCGGGGGCAGCCGTGCTGCAGGCGGAGTTCCTGGCACGCATCCAGGCTTTTCTCGCCTCGCGCGGCTGCGTCACCGGCGGCTGGCAGGAGGCGGCTCATGGCAACGTCATCGACAAGGGCCAGTCGCTGCTGTTCGGCTGGCGGACGGTCGAAGCATCTGCGGCTTTGGCAGGCGAGGGTTACGACATGGTCGTCTGCCCGGGACAGGTCTATTACCTCGACATGGCCAACAGTCAGGCATGGTCGGAGCCCGGCGCCAGCTGGGCCGGATGGTCCGACCCGGAAAAGCTCTACACGTTCGATCCCGTCGAAGGCTGGACTGAGGCGCAGAAGAAGCACCTGCTCGGTGTGCAATGCTGCATCTGGTCGGAACCCATGACCGATCGCGGCGTGTTCGACCGGCTGGTCTTCCCGCGCCTGTCGGCGCTTGCCGAAACCGGCTGGACACTGCCGGGCCGAAAATCCTTCGCCCGCTTTGAGGCGCTGGTCGGGTTGATGCCGATTCTTTATGGGGTTTACGCCGAGAGCTAACATCTGCATTTTGCGGGAAGGCCGCGCCGGCCTTCCCAATCTCCCGAAGAATTTCGCAAGCAGATTACAGCCGCGCGGCCCTATCGGCCGCCACCTGCCTTTATTGCGCAAGGGCAATGCGGAGGTCATGAATATGACAAGATGCAAAAGCAATTAAAGGGTGTATTTTCTCGCCGGTTTTGGTGAAAAACGTTCCTGGTGAAGAATTACATATTGCGCCTTTTTTGGGTGTTTTTCGAATTTTAATCGATGTGGCAATCGAAACGAGAAGATAATCGAGGCGAAATTGTTTTTCATGCGCGGATACTTGGCGTTTTTTCGAGTGCGCATGCCGGAAATGGTATTCTTAAAAAAATGTCGCTAATATTAATTCTTCCTTTAGGACTAACACCAATAGTTGTGTTTATGCAGCCGGGTGACAGCCCGGGCATGATGCGGATGCATGGGGCCGGCGAATACCCGGCATGTCCTTATTCAGAAGGCTTGATCGGCTAGCGGGTGGTCCTGTGCGGGCGACGATCGCAGCCTTCAGGTTTCATAGCCATAAGAGACAACAACAAGAACACACCGACATTCGGGGCTCCGACTGGGCCGACGCATGCGCTTGTTGCTGCGCCCAAATGGCGCGAGAAAATTGATCAGATGCCCAAGGAGGCGTTTCATGAGCAAGCTTTTCCCATTTTTTGGTAGCGATGCAGCGGCTGTTCTGGCTGCGATGCACAAGTCACAGGCGATTATCGAGTTCGATCTCAACGGCAATATCCTCAATGCCAATCCCAACTTCTGTACGGCATTGGGCTATGATCTCGCGGAGATCAAAGGCAAGCATCACCGCATTTTCGTCGATCCGGCGGAAGTGGCCAGTTTGGAGTATCGCGAATTCTGGGCTCGGCTCGGCCGCGGCGAATTCGACCGGCAGCAATACAAGCGCATCACCAAGAGCGGCCGGGAAATCTGGATCGAAGCCTCATACAATCCGGTTTTCCGCGGCGGCAAGCCTTACAAAGTGGTGAAGTTCGCAACCGATATTACGGCGACCAGGCAGAAGGCGATGGAAGATGCCGGCAAGCTGAATGCCGTCTCCCGCTCGCAGGCGGTGATCGAATTCACGCCAACCGGTGAAATCCTCACCGCCAACGAGAATTTTTGCGGCGCACTGGGCTACCAGCTGTCGGAAATCCAGGGAAAGCATCACCGCATGTTCTGCGATCCCGCCTATGCTCAGACAGAGGAGTACCGGCAGTTCTGGGAGGGGCTCGGACGGGGTCAGTTCACTGCCAACGAGTTTCTGCGCTTCGGCAAGGGCGGCAAGGAGATCTGGATCCAGGCAGCTTACAATCCGATCGTCGATGGCAAAGGTAAGGTGTTCAAGGTCGTCAAGATTGCAACGGATGTGACCGAGCGCATGGGGGCGGTCGGCAGTCTGGCCAAGGCGCTGAAAAACCTGTCTGATGGTGACCTGACACAAAACCTCGACAAGCCCTTCGTTCCGACCATGGAAAAGGTTCGTCACGATTTCAATGACGCCGTGAGCAAGCTCCGCGCGGCGATGCATTCGGTTGGCTTGAATGCTCAGGCCATTGCAGCCGGTTCGACGGAAATCCGGTCGGCTGCCGACGATCTGTCCAAGCGGACGGAACAGCAGGCCGCCTCAGTGGAAGAGACAGCGGCAGCGTTGGAGGAAATCACCACCACTGTCGCCGATTCCAGCCGCAGGGCCGAGGATGCCGGCAATCTCGTGGCGGCCACGCGAGCAAATGCTGAACGCTCCGGCGCTGTGGTCCGCAACGCGATCACGGCGATGGGAGAGATCGAGAGTTCATCGCGCGAAATCTCCAATATCATCGGCGTCATCGACGATATCGCCTTCCAGACCAACCTTCTGGCGCTGAATGCCGGTGTGGAAGCAGCGCGTGCCGGTGATGCCGGCAAGGGTTTTGCTGTCGTGGCCCAGGAAGTGCGCGAACTTGCCCAGCGGTCTGCCAAGGCTGCGAAGGAAATCAAGGCATTGATCAACACCTCCGGCGAACAGGTGAAAAGCGGCGTTTCGCTGGTCGGTGAAACCGGCAAGGCCTTGGAAGAAATCGTCAAGCAGGTCCAGGAAATCAACACCAATGTCGTCGCCATTGTCGAAGGCGCACGGGAGCAGGCGACTGGCTTGAAGGAGATCAACCAGTCGGTGAACGCCATGGACCAGGGCACACAGCAGAACGCGGCGATGGTGGAGCAGTCGACGGCCGCCAGCCACAGCCTGGCCCGCGAAGCGGAAGCTCTGTTCTCGCTGATTGGCCAGTTCCGGGTTGGGCAGCAGGCGAATGCACCCCGGGCGGTGGATGCCGGGCATCATGCCCAGCCGGTTGCATCGCCGGCACGCAAGATGGCGGGTCAGGTTATCCGCGCCTTTTCCGGCAATGCCGCCGCCGCGCAGGAGAACTGGGAAGAGTTTTAAGCCGGCCGGTCTCGGCTGAAATGAAAACGGCGCCGCTGGTTGCGGCGCCGTTTTCTGTTGTATTGGCCGGTAATTCACTCGGCGGCTTCAAGCCCCGGCAACTGCGGCTGGGTATGCAGTTGCGTGACCGTCGCTGTTGGCGGGGCAGTATGGACACCGTTCTTCTTCAGCGGCCGGTTTCCGGTCATCGCACGCACCAGCGTGTAGAAGACCGGAGTGAGGAAGAGGCCGAACAGCGTCACGCCGATCATACCGGAGAACACGGCGACACCCATTGCGTGGCGCATTTCAGCACCTGCGCCGGTCGAGATGACCAGCGGCACAACACCCATGATGAACGCCATCGATGTCATCAGGATCGGGCGCAGGCGCAGGCGGCTGGCCTTGATGACGGCGTCGAAGGGTGTCGCCCCTTCGAACTCGAGCTCCCGGGCGAACTCGACGATCAGGATGGCGTTCTTGGCCGACAATCCCACCAGCACGATCAAGCCGATCTGGGTGAAGACGTTGTTGTCGCCCGCCGTCAGCCAGACCCCGCCCAGTGCAGCCAGAAGCGCCATCGGGATGATCATGATGATCGACAGCGGTAGCGTCAGGCTCTCGTACTGCGCTGCCAGCACCAGAAAGACGAGCAGGATCGACAGCGGGAAGATCAGGATACCGGTATTGCCGGCAATGATCTCCTGGTAGGTCAGCTCCGTCCACTCGAAGGTGACGCCTGCAGGCAGGGTTTCGGCAGCGATCCGTTCGACGGCTGCGCGGGCCTGGCCGGATGAATAGCCGGGTGCCGTGTTGCCGTTGATATCGGCGGAAAGGAAGCCGTTGTAGCGCATGGCGCGTTCCGGACCGGCACTCGAGGTGACGTTAAGCACCGCCGACAGCGGGATCATCTCGCCGGAGTTCGAGCGGACTTCCAGTTTGCCGATGTCTTCGGCCTGGGCGCGGTAGTTGGCATCGGCCTGCACACGCACGGAATAGGTTCTTCCGAACTTGTTGAAGTCGTTGACATAGACCGAACCCAGATAGATCTGCAGCGTGTTGAAGATCTCCGTCAGCGGAACATTCAGCTGGCGCGCCTTGGCCCGGTCGACGTCGGCATAGAGCTGCGGAACGTTGACCTGATAGCTGGAGAACATGCCGACCAGTTCAGGCGTCGTATAGGCCTTGGCCATGAAACCCTTCACGGCGGCGTCGAGCGCCTCGTAACCAAGGCCGGCCTTGTCTTCCAGCTGCAGCTTGAAGCCGCCGATCGCACCGAGACCCTGGACCGGAGGCGGCGGGAAGATGGCGCTGAAGGATTCCTGGATGACGCTGAGTTCCTGGTTGAGCCTTCCTGCGATTGCACCAGCCGAAAGATCCGGCGTCGTGCGTTCTTCAAATGGTTTCAGCGACAGGAAGACGATGCCGGCATTGGAGGAGTTGGTGAAGCCGTTGATCGATAGACCCGGGAAGGCGATGGCGCTTTCAACGCCTGGAACCTTCAGGGAAATATCGCTGATGCGGCGGATCACCTCTTCTGTGCGGTCGAGCGAGGCGCCGTCCGGCAGCTGGGTGAAGCCGACCAGATACTGCTTGTCCTGCGGTGGTACGAAACCGCCGGGCACGGCCTTGAAGAAGAACACGGTTGCGCCGACGAGCAGCAGATAGACGCCCATCATCAGGGTCTTGCGCGAGATAACGCCCTTGACGCCTGAGCTGTAGGCCCGCGATCCGCGCGAAAAGACGGCGTTGAAACCACGGAAGAACCAGCCGAACAGGACGTCCATGATCCGCGTCAACCGGTCCTTCGGCGCATCATGGCCGCGCAGAAGCAGAGCGGCAAGCGCCGGAGACAGGGTGAGCGAGTTGAAGGCCGATATGACGGTCGAGATGGCGATCGTCAGGGCGAACTGCTTGTAGAACTGGCCGGTCAGGCCGGAGATGAAGGCGAGCGGTACGAACACGGCGACCAGCACCAGCGCGATCGCGATGATCGGGCCGGAGACTTCGGTCATGGCCTTGTAGGTTGCCTCGCGCGGAGAAAGCCCATCCTCGATGTTGCGCTCGACGTTTTCGACGACGACGATCGCGTCATCGACGACGATACCGATCGCCAGAACGAGGCCGAAGAGGCTGAGTGCGTTGATCGAAAAACCCAGCATCTGCATCACCGCGAACGTGCCGATGATGGAAACGGGAACCGCGATCAGCGGAATGATCGAGGCGCGCCATGTCTGCAGGAAGATGATGACGACGATGACGACCAGCGCGATGGCTTCGAGCAGGGTATCGACGACCGCCTCGATCGAGGCGCGGACGAATTGCGTCGTGTCATAGACGATCTCGTAGTCGACATCCTGCGGCATCGACGCCTTGATTTCCTGCATGGTTGTGCGGACCTGATCGGCGATCTCGATCGCGTTCGATCCGGGAGCCTGGAAAACCGGAATGGCGACAGCCTGCTTGTTGTTCAGCAGCGAGCGCAGCGAGTATTCGGCCGAGCCGAGCTCGATGCGGGAAACGTCCCGCAGCCGGGTGATCGCTCCGGTCGGGCTCGTCTTGATGATGATTTCGCCGAACTCTTCCTCGCTCTGCAGGCGTCCCTGCGCGTTCACCGAAAGCTGAAGATCGACGCCCTGCTGGTTCGGCGACGAACCGATGACGCCGGCGGCAGCCTGGATGTTCTGAGCGCGGATTTCATTGACGATATCGGAGGCGGAGAGGCCCAGCTGCGCCATCTTCTGTGGATCGAGCCAGATGCGCATCGAGTAGTCGCCGGAGCCGAACAGCTGGACCTGGCCGACGCCGTCGATGCGGGCGAGCCTGTCCTTGACGTTGATCAGCGCGTAGTTGCGCAGATAGGTCATGTCGTAGCGGCCTTCGGGCGATGTCAGGTGCACGACCATCATCAGGTCGGGGGAGCTCTTGATGGTGGTGACGCCAAGGCGGCGCACCTCTTCCGGCAACCGCGGCTCGGCCTGGCTGACGCGGTTCTGGACAAGCTGTTGCGCCTGGTCCGGATCGGTGCCGAGCTTGAAGGTCACGGTCAGCGTCATCAGGCCGTCGGTGGTCGCCTGGCTGCTCATATAGAGCATGTCCTCGACGCCATTGATCGATTCCTCCAGTGGCGTCGCCACGGTCTCGGCGATGACTTTCGGGTTTGCGCCTGGATAGTTGGCGCGCACGACGACCTGCGGAGGCACGACGTCCGGATACTCGGAAATCGGCAGGATGGTCATGGCGATCAGCCCGCCAAGGAAGATGATGAAGGACAGGACGCCCGCGAAAACCGGGCGATCGATAAAGAACCTGGAGATATTCATGGCGTGATCCGCCCTTGTGCTGAAGTGCCGGAGAAAGGCTTAGTTGGTTATCGAGGCTTGCTGCCCGGGATTTGCCGCCGGGTTCATGGAGACCATTTCAGGCGCCACGAGCGCGCCGGGCCGGATGCGCTGCAAGCCGTTGACGATGATGCGTTCCTGAGCTTTCAGGCCAGCCGTAACGACCCGAAGTCCATCGGATTTCATGCCGACGGTGATTTCGCGATATTCGGCGGTATTGTCCGGCTTGACGACCATGACGAATTTCTTGTTCTGGTCGGTGCCGATCGCCCGTTCATGCACAAGCACGGCGTCTTCGGATTTCGCCTGGCCCATGCTCAACCGGGCGAACTGACCCGGCATCAAGGCGCCATTGGCATTATCGAACACGGCGCGCACGCGGATCGTGCCGCTTTCAGGATCAACGCTGTTATCGACGAGCTGAAGCTTGCCGCTCACGCCCGGCAGCCCGGCGACATCCATGCGCACCGGAACGCGGTCGATAAAGTTGCGGGCGTTGACCCCTTCCGGCAGCTCGGCGAGAATGCCCGAGACGATGCGCTCGTCCGCGTCGAAGCTTGCATAAATCGGGCTCAAGGACACCAGCCGGGTGAGGATTGGCGATGTGGGACCAGCAGCGATCAGATTGCCGGCGGTGATCTCGATCTTGCCGACGCGGCCGGTGATCGGGGCGCGGATTTCGGTGTAGCCGAGATTGAGCGCTGCCGATTGCAACACTGCGCGCGCCGCGCCGACTTCGGCTTCGGCACTCGCAAGGCCGTTCATGCGCTGATCGACTTCGCTTTGCGACACAGCATTGGACGCTAAAAGCTGGGTGCCGCGCTTGAGTTCGATGCGGGCAAGCGAAGCCCGTGCTTCGGCTGCGGTAACACTTGCCTGCGCGCGTGCCACTTCCGCTTGGAAGGGGGCGGGATCGATGGTGACGAGCAGATCGCCCTTGTTAACGATCGCGCCTTCCTGGAAATGGACCGACTGGATGGCGCCGGCGACGCGGGAGCGCAGCTCGACATGATCGACCGCTTCGAGGCGACCTGAGAATTCGCTCCATTGGGTCACGGATTTCGCCTCGACGACCGCAACGGAGACAGGCACCGCAACAGGCGCTGAAGTCGATGCGTCGGCCGCGTTGCCGCTGCCGGCCGGGCTGCCCTGCAGTTCGAAGTAGACTGTCGGCGCGATGGTCGCGACCGCAAGGACGAGGCCAGTGGTAAGAAGCTTGGTTCTGAAAGTTCCAAATGACATGGCGGCTATCCTGAATTTCTGCCCCGGGTGGTGGGCTGCCTTGTGCCCTTCGTGGGAGGTGAAGGATTTGGGCAAGGGTTGCATTGACGTTCAATACCGTTCGGTATAGAAATAAGTTCTTCAGCCGATCGATGTCAATCGAATTGTATACCGATCGGTATAAAAAAATTCGGGAGGGCCCACCCCCATGGGACGGCCAAGAGAGTTCGATGTCGACGATGCCCTTGAAACGGCGATGGAGTTGTTCTGGCGAAAGGGCTATGAAGGCACGTCGTTGACCGACCTGACGGAAGGCATGGGCATCACCAAGCCGAGCCTCTATGGCGTCTTCGGCAACAAGGAAGGCCTATTTCTCAAGGCATTGGAACGCTACGAGCGTACCAAGATGAACTTCTTCCATGAAGCCCTGAACGAACCGAAGGCACGCGATGTTGCCGAGAAAATCTTAAGGGGCTTTGCCGATTCCCAGACCGCGGAAACCAGCCCGAGCGGGTGCCTTGGCATCAATGGCGCGCTCGCCTGTAGCGAGGCTGCCGCCGAAATCCAGAAATGCCTGATCGAAAACCGGCAACGCGGTGAGCGGGAGCTGGGCAAACGGTTCGAGCAGGCCGCAAAAGAGGGTGACCTGCCTGCCGGGCACGAGCCCTATGATCTTGCCCGCTATATCATGACCATCTCGCAGGGGACCGCAATTCAGGCGGCCTCCGGCGCGGATCGCTCTGCGCTGTACCGCGTCATCGACATGGCGCTGCAATTCTGGCCCGAACCTGGCGCATCGCAGAACTGAATCAAGCGGTTACCTAAGTTCCATATACAACATAGTCAGTGTTTGCGGTCGGAATCACTCATCCGTCATCTTTCCGTTGCGTGATTCCAGCCGGTACCGGTTGCCGGGGTAGACCAGTCGCGCAAAGGATACGGCACGTTTCGATGACCATGTGCGGCGGCGAATGAGCAGGCACGGCTCCGTGCGCAAAATGACCAGAAGCTTGCATTCCCAAGGTTGCGGCATGGCGGCTTCGACGATGTGTTCGGACCCGCTCAAGGGCGCTTCGGCCGTCAAATAGACATTTGGTGTCTGGACCGTAAAGTCCTGTTCCAGGTAGCCGGGCGCTGCTTCCGGGTTGACGAAACGGTCTTCGATCTGGACCGGAACGCCGTTTTCGCTGTGCACGATCAGCGAATGAAACACCGACGCTCCGATCGGCAGACCAAGCGCATCGGCGACATCCGGGGCCGCGGTTTCCCGGGCCAAAACGATCACGGAAGCCTGATGTGTATGGCCTCGCTCATCGATCTCCTCGGCAATGTTGCGCACTTCGAACAGTTCGGAATAGCCCTTGCGCTCGGCGACGAAGGAGCCGACGCCCTGGATGCGCACAAGTTCGCCTTCGCTTGCCAGTTCGCGTAGCGCCCGGTTGGCGGTCATCTTGCTGACGCCCAGTTCCGCGACCAATTCATTCTCCGAGGGGACGCGATGTTTCGGCGGCCACTCGCCGCTCTGGATTCGGTCGAGGATCATCTGCTTGACGCCGGCATAAAGCGGCGAGCCGTCATTGTCGCTGGAGTCCCACTTTAACGGAGCGTTCTGGTCATTGCTTCGTTTCATATGCTTATTCCTTGGGCGGAACTAATTTTGCATTCAAATGCGGCCGCCCACTTGCATACCATAAAAATTAGCATATGGTACCATATACAACATGGATGTTCAGAGGCATTTTTCAGTCTCCCGTCCATCAGCTATTATAAAGCCGGCGCAAGATCGGTGGACGTCGAAAATAAACCCAGAGGAACGTGAACATGAATCTGTCAAAATTTCTGATGGCTGGTGCCGTCGCATTTGCAACGCTGTCCGCTCCGTTGGCGCAGGCCAAGGACTGGAAGACCGTTACCATTACCCTTGAAGGCGCCTATGCGCCCTGGAACCTGACCAATCCGGATGGCACGCTCGGTGGTTTCGAGCCTGAACTGGCCAAGTATCTCTGCGACCACATGAAGGTCGAGTGCAATCTCGTTGCTTCCGATTGGGATGGCATGATCCCGGCGCTCAACGCCGGCAAGTTCGATGTGATCATGGACGCACTGTCGATCACCGAAGAGCGCAAGCAGATCATTGACTTCACCATCCCCTACGCTGCCACCCATGCGGCTTTCGCGACCGCCAAGGATAGCCCGCTGGCAAATGCAGCCGGCACCGGAACCGTCGTCAAGCTCGACCCGGGCCAGACCGGCGTCAAGGAAATCGACGCGATGAAGGAAGCGTTTGCCGGCAAGACCATCGGCATCCAGGCCGCCACCGTCTATTCCAAGTTCATCTATGACAATTTCGGCGAAATCGCCACGGTGCGCGAATACAAAACGGGTGCAGAGCGCGACCTCGATCTCGAGACCGGCCGTATCGACCTTGCTTTCGACGATGCCGTCTACCTGATTGCCGCTTTCGAAAAGTCCGGCGGCGCTCTCGCCTTTACCGGTCCTGAAATCGGCGGCACGATCTTCGGCGTCGGCGAAGGCCTCGGCGTCCGCAAGGCCGATACCGATCTGCGCGACATGCTGAGCAAGGCCATCGAGGCCGCCCTCGCTGACGGCACGATCAAGACGCTGTCGATGAAGTGGTTCAAGACCGACGTCACGCCGTGATCCCAAGGTGGCCGCCGCTTGCTATTTTGCAAACGGCGGCCACACTTGCTGCGGCAGGCCGCCTTTCAGTGCGGCCTTCCATTATCCACTTGAAGATCGGGAATCCGGCCTTGCCGGGAACGACGGGACGCCTGCGGCATGGCATTACTTCAAATGATCGGATTTGGCCCCACCGGCTGGGGCGGGCTCCTTCTTGTGGCGGCCCTGATGACGCTTTGCGTCACCGCCGTGGCACTGTTGATCGGCGCTATTCTCGGCTCGCTCGTCGCCTGGGCCAAGCTCTCAGGCAGCCGGACACTGAGAGCGATTGGCGGCACCTACACCACGGTGTTTCGTGGCGTTCCCGAGCTGTTGATCATCTATCTCGTCTATTTCGGCGGATCGAGCGCCGTCACCGCCATTGGCACGGCGATGGGCTATGAGGGCTTTCTTGGGCTTCCGTCCTTTGCAGCCGGCGCGCTCGCGGTCGGCATCATCTCGGGCGCCTATCAGGCCGAAGTGTTTCGCGGTGCCTACCTTGCCATTCCGAAAGGGGAGCTTGAGGCGGCGCAGGCGATCGGCATGAACCGCGGCTTGCGCTTCCGCCGCATCATCGGCCCGCAGGTCTTCCGTTTCGCCATTCCGGGGATCGGCAATGTCTGGCAGCTCAGCCTTAAGGATTCCGCCCTCGTCTCCGTGACCGGTCTTGCCGATCTGATGCGCACCAGCCAGGTCGCGGCCGGCTCGACGCGGCAGCACTTCCTGTTCTTCATTGTCGGCGGCTGCCTCTATCTGATCCTGACCAGCTTCTCGGATCGTTTTTTCACCAGCGCCGAAAAGCGCGCCAATCGCAGCATGCCGACCAGCCTCGGCCAGGCCTGATCAAGGAGACGCGCGATGGACATCGCCTTCATGTTCGAGACCATGAAAACGCTGCTGGCTGCTCTGCCGATGACGCTGGCGCTGTTTTCCCTTTCCGTTTTCTTCGGTGGAATACTGGCGCTTGTCATTGTCTGGATGCGTGTCAGCGGCAACGCCGTCGCCCGCAACTTTGCCAAGGGCTACATTTTCGTTTTCCGCGGCTCACCGCTGCTGATCCAGATGTTCCTGATCTTCTACGGTCTGGGTCAGTTCGGCTTCATCCGCTACAGCTTCCTGTGGCCGGCATTGCGTGAACCCTTCGTCTGCGCCGTTCTGTCGCTGGCGCTCTGCACTGCTGGCTATTCGGCTGAAATTTTCCGCTTTGGCCTGCGCGCCATTCCGGCCAAGGAGATCGAGGCGGCGCGGTCCATCGGCATGTCCGGCTTCCTTTTGACACGCCGCATCCTCGCACCGATTGCCTTTCGCCACGCGCTGCCGGCCTATTCGACCGAAGTGGTCATGATGGTGAAATCGACGGCGCTGGCCAGCCTTGTCACCGTCTGGGAAGTGACCGGCGTCGCCCAACGGCTGATCTCGCAAACATACCGCACGATGGAAGTCTTCCTCTGTGCGGCCGCCATCTATCTCATTCTCAACTTCATCATCCTGCAGGCGATGGCGCTGCTTGAATACAAGCTGACCCCGCACCGCCGCGCGGCGCCCCTCTTTCCGGTGCCGCAGCGATGACCCCTACGACCCTCAACCAGACTGGAACGACCATGGCAGGCACGACCCGGCTTTCCGTCCGCAATATCCGCAAGAGCTTCGGCTCGCATGAGGTGCTGCGCGGCATCTCGCTCGAGGCCCGCGATGGCGACGTCATATCGCTTCTCGGCGCCAGCGGCTCGGGAAAATCCACCTTCCTGCGCTGTATCAATCTTCTGGAGATCGCGGATCACGGCGATATTTCCGTCGATGGCGAACTGATCCAGATGCAGCAGCGCGGCGGAAAGAATGTCCCGGCCGATCGCCGCCAGGTGGACCGCATCCGCTCCGAGCTGGGGATGGTGTTCCAGTCCTTCAATCTCTGGTCCCATATGACGATCCTCGAAAACGTCATCGAGGGGCCGGTGCATGTGTTGAAGCGTCCGCGCGCCGAATGCATCGCCGAAGCCGAAGCGCTGCTGGAAAAAGTCGGCATCGCCGAGAAACGCCATGCCTATCCGGCGCATCTGTCGGGCGGTCAGCAGCAGCGCGCCGCAATCGCCCGCTCGCTGGCCATGAAGCCGAAGGTGATGCTGTTCGACGAGCCGACCTCGGCGCTTGATCCGGAACTGGTCGGTGAAGTGCTGCGTGTCATGCGCTCGCTTGCCGAGGAAGGCATGACCATGCTGGTCGTCACCCACGAAATGAGCTTTGCCCGCAATGTCTCCAATCGGGTTATCTTCATGAAATCCGGCGAGATCGACAGTGACGGTGCGCCGGACGAACTGTTCGGCTCGGGCGGTTCGCCCAGCTTCCGTCAGTTCATCGGCAATTTCGGAGGCTGATCGTGCAAGACATTGTACTCGACGCGGCGCTCGACTGGCGCGCCGTGGTGGCGGTTGCCGATGGCGCAACGCTTTCTCTCTCCGGCAACGCCAGGCAGAGGGTGGAAACGGCCAGCCGGATCGTTTCGGCGATCGTCGAAAGCGGCGTGCGGGCCTACGGGGTGAATACCGGTGTCGGCGCACTCGCTGATACGGTTGTCGATCGTCCTTCGCAGAGCCGCCTGTCACGCAACATCATTCTCAGCCATGCCTGCGGCGTTGGGCCGTTGCTCGATGCCCGCGAGGTGCGCGGCATCATTGCGGCACAGATCGCCAATTTTTCCCACGGCCATTCCGGAGTGCGCCCGGCAATCGTGGAGCTGCTGCAGACCTTTCTGCGTCAGGACTGCATTCCCGAGGTGCCATCCAGGGGGTCGGCCGGTTATCTCAGCCACAATGCCCATATCGCACTTGTGTTGATCGGCGAAGGCAAGGCTCGGCTGAAGGGAAAGCCCGTTTCCGGTGCCGAGGCTTTAAAGACGCTTGGCGTCGCGCCGCTGGTTCTGCAGGCCAAGGAAGGCTTGAGCCTCGTCAACGGGACTGCCTGCTCCACGGGGCTTGGATCCGTGGCCCTGGCCCGGGCCGAACGGCTTCTTGATTGGGCAGATGCCATTGCCGCACTGTCGATCGAGGCACTCGGCTGCCAGATGACCGCTTTCGATGCGCCGGTGCTTGCCCTGCGCAAGTCGGCGGGAATCGAGAAGGTCGGCAAGACCCTGCGCGAGCGTCTCGCCGGTAGCGGCCTGATTAAAGCTGCCAAGGGTGCGCGGACGCAGGACGCCTTGAGCCTTCGCTCGGTTCCGCATGCCCATGGCGCCGGATGGGATGTGTTTGATTTCGCAAGCATAGTGGTGAATCAGGAACTGGCTTCCGTGACCGATAATCCGGCGGTTTCCGGTACGCCGGACGCGCCGGTTGTCTCGTCTGAGGCGCATGCTGTGGCGCCGGCTCTCGGACAGGCGCTGGATAGTCTCGCCATCGCACTCGCCCAGATATCGATGATGAGCGAACGCCGCATCGACCGCCTGGTCAATCCGCTGGTGAGCGGCCTTCCGGCCTTTCTCGCCGCCGATCCGGGCGCAGGCTCCGGCTTCATGATCGCCCAATATACGGCAGCCGCGCTTGCTGCGGAAAACCGGCGCCTCGGCGCACCCGCAAGCCTTGATGGCGGTATCACATCGGCGCTGCAGGAGGATTTCCTCGGTCATCCGACGGCCGCGGCCAACAAGCTTCTGGCGGTGATCGACAATGCCGAGCAAATACTCGGCATTGAATTTGCAGTCGCTGCACAGGCGCAGGATTTCAAGGCCAGTGTCGCGCCGCGGGCCAAGGGGACCGATGCGCTCTATCGCCATATCCGTCACGATGTGCCAACCTATGCCGACGACCGGCCGCTCGGCTGGGATCTGGAAAAGGCCCGCGATCTCCTGCGCGGATCGCCTCCTCCCAGTATCTAAAGCGCTCGCATCTGAAACTCCCGAAAGGATACTGCCATGACCGCCCATTTCGACGTTGCAGTTGTCGGCCTTGGCGCCATGGGAAGTGCTGCCATCGCCCATCTGGCTGCCCGAGGCGTGAAGGCGATCGGCATTGACGCCTATTATCCGGCGCATGCGCTGAGCTCGTCGCATGGCGATAGCCGGTTGATCCGGCTCGGCTATTTCGAGGACCCGTCCTATGTGCCGCTGTTGCAGCGCGCCTATGCCAATTGGCGGACGCTGGAGGCACGACTGCGCGAGGACGTCCTGACGACCACCGGCGTCCTGCAGATCGGCAAGCCTGACAGCAAGATCGTCAGCGGCACGAAGAAAAGCTGCGCCCTTCACAATCTGCCGCTGGAAATGCTGAGCCCGGACGAGATGCGCCGCCGTTTTCCGGTGTTTTCTCTGGACAGCGACGAAGTCGCATTGCTCGATCCGCAGGGCGGGTACCTCCGGCCGGAAGTGGCCGTCATGGGCCACCTGAAGCTTGCGGCGGCAGACGGCGCGACTTTGCATTTCGGCGAGAAGGTAACGGCGATCGAGCCGGGCGAGGGCGGGGTTGCCGTCGTTTCGGACACGGGACGCTATCGCGCTAGCAAGGTGATCGTAGCGACAGGCTCATGGATCGGTGAACTCGTGCCGTCGCTGCGCGATCAAGCGGTGCCGATCAAGCAGGTCGTTTCCTGGTACCAACCGGCCGATGGTTTCGTCACCATGCCGCAGCGCATGCCAGTGTTTATTCGCGACGAGGGTGAGAACGGCTCTTTCTTCGGCTTCCCGGCCATCGGGGTCGATGGCGTCAAGGTCGGCCGTCACGCGCATTTTCGCGAGCCGATCGACCCGAACCAGCCCAATCCGCCTGTCAATGACAGGGATACCGGTCTGCTCGACAGTTTCATCAAGCGCCGGCTTCCGTCCGCCGCAGGATTGCGGGTGCGCTCTGCCACCTGCCGCTACACGATGCTGCCGAGCGAGGATTTTCTGATCGACCTTTTGCCGGGCGACAAGCGCATCGTCGTGGCATCGCCCTGTTCTGGCCACGGGTTCAAGTTCACCAGCGTCGTGGGTGAAATTCTTGCCGATCTGGCGCTGGACAGCGGCACAGACCTGCCGATTGGCGCCTTCTCGTTTGCCGCAATGGACCGGTTTCTGGCAGCGCGGGCGGCGTGAGCATAGCCCATGGCGCTCGCGACCGCATCCGAAACGCGGACGCCATCCGTCGCGCCATAGGCGCGACAGCTGCTAAAACTCAATCAGCGCTTATAATCAGTTTTCCCAGTTTTCGCAGAATGTCCCGGAATACCGTCGCCACCGCCATTGCCAAAGCCGTTGTTGCCCTTGGGTTTGCCACCGCCACCGCCGCCGCCACCGGACTTGGCAATCGCATTCGATGTCAAGCTGGTCGACAGAAGCATAGTGATCGCCGGCGGCGTTACGGCTGCAAAGCGTCCACAGCTTTTTAGGAACTCACGGCGGCCATCCGTGTCCTCGTAAGCGTCGTTTACCTTCTTTTGCATATTTGCCTCCCCCCAATCTATGAGTTTATCTTTGCCAGGTAGCTACTGCAAAATGCATGTTCTTAAATGTGCAATCGCTAATGTACATCATAAGTACCCGCGCCGCCAGATACCAAATGGATATATTTGTGCGCAGTGTCGGTAGCGCCCGACATTGGCAAGCGCTTACGCCTTCCCCAGAGGCTTCGGCCGAAAGACCCGGCGAAACTCACGGGCGACGCGTTTCAGCTCTTGCCGGCGGGACGCATGAGATATGCCACCGTAGCGATCCCAGGATGGGTAGCTTACAATCTCGGATAGAAATGCTGCAATCGTCAGCGGATGCCGAAGGTAGCCCCTACCGAGCTGGAGTTTTCGGCGAAGGAATTGAAATCGCGGCAAAATCCCGATCTTCAACCTGGCGATATCGGGTATGCCAAAAAGAGCGTTGACCGTCAGAATCTGGGTATCCGTGGCGTTCTGCTCATATCCCGCCGCAAAGAGCGACCGGATTCCGGACCAATCGATCTCATCCGCCGACCTGGCGATGGAGACGATATCCAGAAGATGGCGTAGGTCGATGAGACCACGCCAATAGTCCCCGTCCTGGAATTGGTCATGCAGGATCAGATAGACGATCTGGGCAAATCCGGAGGGAATGTAGGCGTGGCCTTTTCCGAGATCCGACCTTGTGGAATTCTGGTAAAGCCATTCGATGTCCTTGAACGACGCTGGACCCTTGGGCCGGCAGTGCAGGTCGATGCTGCCCGCGTCGGAACCGCGCCCTAGCACCGTAGGCAGATGGGCTTCCGGGTCGCCCGGCCAAGTCCGGGCTCCGCCGTCGATGCTGACATCGTAGCCGATCGCCTGAAGCGCCTGGATGGCCTCTTGCATTTTCGGTGGCCGTACCATGAGATCCAGGTCGATCAGGATGCGGCCGCCAAAATTGGGTGTTGCCTGGCTCAGAAGGACCGCTGCACCCTTCATGATGACGGGCTCGATCCCCGCTTCGTTGAGACATGCCACCGCTTCTTCAAGCTGAGAATGCAGCATTGCATTGCGCTTGGCGTTGGACGTGTAGATGACGTCCAGATAGTCCCGCACTTCGTCGGGAACACCTGTTGGTTCGGCCGAATGGACGGCTGCGGCGAGTGAGGTGATCGTCATCGTCTGGTTTGCAAGAGCAATCACGCAGTCCCAGTCAACGTCGTCAGGAAACCTGCCGACCAGACATGAAGCGAGGCTGCGAAGACCCTGGAAATCAGCCCGCATCGTGGAACCGAGCCAGGGCTTGGGCGCCGTCATCCAGTTGTGAGTAGGTCAATTCGATCCCCCGCGCCGCATTCACCACGCCCAACATGCTCTCGAACTGCATCGTGCTCAACCGACGCTGCGGGTTGCTGGCTTCTGAAATAATCTTCGCGAGGACCTGCAGTGGCTCCACCGGTAATGTCCTTGCCTTGCCACTCCGCGTGCGGTTGAGGAGAACGATGGTCTTCAATGTCATTCCCCGATTGGCCTCGTGAGGCGTAAGCGGCAGGTAGCGCACCAGCTTGCCATCCAAACGCAGATGCACGGGATGCGAAAAAAGACTTTCGCGAATCTGTGGCAGCAGTTTCCATGAATGCGCCTTCACGGCCGACGCGAACGCAACCCCGCTGATCGTTCCGCCGGTGTGCAGCAGCGCGATGTCGTCCGCATAGACTTGAAAGCCGCATTGCATGAGCGCGAGGGCCAAAGTCGTCTTGCCGGCGCCGGGTGAGCCGCAGAGAAAAACCGCCCCAGAACCGTTTGCGAGAAGCGCCCCGTGGAGCGCCGTATTCATGTCGAGGTTCGCGATGAGCTCGTCGGTCAGAAGACCTTTCAGCGCCGGCACCGCTTCCCGCCGGCTGACGATCAACGCCTCTTGCCCCGGCCCTGCGATGCACACGCCGTTGCCGAATCTGGCCAGGGTATAATGTTTCGGCGCAGAACTGTTACGTGGACTGCTTGGAGGCAGCATAGGGCGCACCAGTTCCATCAGCGCCTCGTCGTAACAGCTTATGCGGATATCCC
Source organism: Pararhizobium sp. P1_E7 (assembly GCF_056405855.1). Lineage (NCBI taxonomy): Bacteria > Pseudomonadati > Pseudomonadota > Alphaproteobacteria > Hyphomicrobiales > Rhizobiaceae > Pararhizobium > Pararhizobium sp. P1_E7. Next base: position 86,251 of record NZ_JBFUBH010000002.1, read on the forward strand.
CGCCTGTGATGTCAATGAGTTCAGAGCGAGGCGGCGATCCATCACTCTCCTCGAACTCGACTTGCAGTAATCCTTGCCGGGACCAGAAGCGCAAATATTGTGTCAAATAGGCGCGCGCCGAGGGTCTCCTCATGCCTTCGCCGGCAAGGCTTGCCTCCAGCGTTTCGAACGATACTGGCCGGGAAAGTTCGGAGGTAATGAAGGCCGTGATTTCGTCGATCTCGAAGAGTTGTTGTGATGCCTCGACGAAAATCGTTCTGCGATTGCCGACGGAGCAGGGATGTCCACCGGCGGCGAGCCGAAATCTCATTGAGACGTTCCCTCGACCGGGGCAAAGCCTGCTTTCACATTCCGCACCCTCAACGAAGCGGCAGGATGGCGAGGATCTTCAAACTGAACTGCTTGCGCCCCCCAGAGGAGCCGCGCTTCCCGACTCGCTCAATCAGCACCGTATGTTAGCAGCATTCGCGGGAAGCACCACAGCATTCGCGGGAAGCACCACAGCATGATGCAGAGCCAATCAGAAATCTCGCCGGCGTTCTGCCGGACGTGTGATCTGCCATGTGCTGGGGCTCGTCGCGGCGGAGTGCAACTCTCAGCTCGCGGCGATGCGGATGAGGTAAGCCTCTGCCGGCATGTCGGAGGTGATCAGGACGACGCCCTTAAGAACGGCGCAATCGAGCCGGCCGAGCTCTTCGGCATGGTCTCCACCTTCGATCCGCATATTGCCGAGCGAAAGAAGCATCGTGACGCCGCCCTCGGCGTCCAGATGGTGCTGCCCTTCGACGATCCGCTTTTCCACCTGATGCGTCCATTGTCCGCGCCGGGTCATGACGTTCAGATCGACGATGGTACCTGATACCAGCCGCGCGGATGTCGCCGCATCGGCCGGGAAGGGCAGCGGCGCGGATGCTCTGGTCAACACGACGGGTTTGCGCCCGGCAATATCGAGTTCCATGCCTTCACCTTCGATGATCGACAGGGTGCGGTCGATGCCGGCAAAGACGGAGAACGGGCCGTCGCTTGCCACCGTTGCCATGCTGATGCGCCAGCCAAAGGTGGCGAGATCGGCCTCCGGTGGAAAGACCGCAATCTCGACTGTTTCGCCGCCGCCGTTTTTCCATGGCATGCGGCGATGGTCAGCGGCTCTCAAAACTCTGATCCGGGCGTGCGATTGTTCGTCGTGCATTGTAAACCTCATTGCTGTGGACCAAGTTTAGTGGACTAAGTCCGAAGGAGGGCGGTGATGGAAACGATCAATGTTCACGAAGCCAAGACACATTTGTCCCGCCTGATGGAAAAAGTGTCAAAGGGCGAATCCTTCATCATTGCCAAGGCCGGAAAGCCGATCGGAAAGCTTGTGCCCCTCGATGAGGCGGAAACACCAAAGAAGCGCCGGATCGGCTTCATGAAAGGCGAAATCGTCGTACCGGACGACTTCGATACGGTGATGGCCGATGAAATCGAAGAGATGTTTTACGGCAATCCCGACAAATTCAAACACCGATGAGATTTCTGTTCGATACACATATCCTGATCTGGGCAGCTGGCGATATCGATCTTCTGTCGACAGGTGCCAGGCTGCTCATTGAAGATACGAGCAACCACGGAGCTTCCCATTAATAGCAAACACGCAATTGCGATTGCGGGTCTGCCTTTGCTTCACAAAGACCTCTTCGATCGAATTTTGATCGCGCAGGCCGTTAGTGAGGGGGTGTCCCTTCTCACCTCGGATAAGACCGTCGCAAAATACGGCGGTCTTATCCGGCCGGTCTAGGCCTTAGTTGCCGAGAATACCCGGCAGGCGCAGGCCCTTTTCCTTGGCGCAATCGAGGGCGATGTCATAGCCCGCGTCGGCATGGCGCATGACGCCGGTTGCCGGATCGTTCCAGAGCACGCGTTCCAGACGGCGGGCAGCATCGTCGGTGCCGTCGGCGCAGATGACGACGCCCGAATGCTGGCTGAAGCCCATGCCGACGCCGCCGCCGTGGTGCAACGATACCCAGGTGGCGCCCGATGCGGTGTTGAGCAACGCATTCAAAAGCGGCCAGTCGGATACGGCGTCCGAGCCGTCCTTCATGGCTTCGGTCTCGCGGTTCGGCGAGGCGACGGAGCCTGAGTCGAGGTGGTCGCGGCCGATGACGACCGGGGCGCTGAGTTCGCCATTCTTGACCATCTCGTTGAAGGCGAGGCCGAGACGGTGGCGATCACCGAGGCCGACCCAGCAAATACGTGCAGGCAGGCCCTGGAACGCAATGCGCTCGGCGGCCATGTCGAGCCAGTTGTGCAGGTGCTTGTTGCCGGGTGTGAGTTCCTTCACCTTGGCGTCGGTCTTGCGGATATCTTCCGGATCGCCGGAGAGCGCTGCCCAGCGGAACGGACCGATGCCGCGGCAGAACAGCGGGCGGATATAGGCCGGCACGAAACCCGGGAAAGCGAAAGCGTTTTCGAGGCCCTCTTCCTTGGCGACCTGGCGGATGTTGTTGCCGTAGTCGAAGGTCGGGATGCCCATGTCCTGGAAGGCGATCATCGCCTCGACATGTTCGCGCATCGAAGCGCGGGCGGCCTTTTCGACAGCTTTCGGATCGCTTTCGCGCTTTTCCTTCCACTGAGCCATGGTCCAGCCCTTCGGCAGGTAGCCGTTGATCGGGTCGTGGGCCGAGGTCTGGTCGGTGACCATGTCGGGGCGGATGCCGCGGCGAACCATTTCCGGCAGGATCTCGGCGCAGTTGCCGAGCAGGCCGACGGACTTGGCTTCACCGGCAGCGGTCCAGCGCTCGATCATGGCCATCGCCTCATCGAGTGTTTCGGCGCGCGCATCGACGTAGCGGGTGCGCAGGCGGAAATCGATCGAATCGGGATTGCATTCGACGGCGAGGCAGCAGGCGCCTGCCATGACGGCTGCGAGTGGCTGAGCGCCGCCCATGCCGCCGAGACCGCCGGTCAGGACCCATTTGCCCTTGAGGTCGCCATTGTAATGCTGGCGGCCGGCTTCGACGAAGGTTTCGTAGGTGCCCTGCACGATGCCCTGCGAACCGATATAGATCCACGAGCCGGCGGTCATCTGGCCGTACATGGCGAGACCCTTCTTATCCAGCTCGTTGAAATGATCCCAGGTCGCCCAGTGCGGTACGAGGTTGGAGTTGGCGATCAGCACGCGCGGCGCATCCTTGTGGGTGCGGAACACGCCGACCGGCTTGCCGGACTGCACCATCAGGGTTTCGTCCTCGTTGAGATCGCGCAGCGTCTCGACGATCTTGTCGAAATCCGCCCAGGTGCGGGCGGCGCGGCCGATGCCGCCATAGACGACCAGTTCGTGCGGGTTCTCGGCCACTTCCGGGTCGAGATTGTTCATCAGCATGCGAAGCGGCGCTTCGGTCATCCAGGACTTTGCGGTCAGTTCGGTGCCACGGGCGGCGCGGACGTCGCGGATATTGTGACGAGGATTGGTCATTTGGTTCCCCTTTTGGTGTGTGCCAGTGTCAGCGCAGATGTTTCGATGCGCGCAAGAATGTCTTTCAGGTGAATGCGAAGTCTGGCCGCCTTGGCTTCGTCGTAGGCGAATGGCGGCGTCTCGGTCGTCAGATGGGTGGACTGCGCCAGCTCCATCTGGATTGCATGCACGCCGGTTTCCGGCCTGCCATAGTGTCGCGTGGTCCAGCCGCCTTTGAAGCGGCCGTTGAGGATGCTGGTATGGTCCGGTGCGCTGAGGACGACATCGACGGCTGCGTTCTGGATGGCCAGATCGCAGGTCTTGCCGCTGTCGGTGCCGATGTTGAAATCAGGCAGCGTGCCTTCGAACAGGAACGGAATATCCGAGCGGATCGAATGGCAATCGTAAAGCACTGCGATACCATGGATCGCTTTCACACGCTCGATTTCGGCTGATAGTGCCGCATGATAGGGCGCATGGAAATCGGCGAGCCGGGCGGCAATGTCGGCCTCAGCCGGTTCTTCGCCATCCTTCCAGATCGGGACGCCGTCGAAATCGGTGCCCGGAACGAGGCCGGTCGTGTTCTGGCCGGGATAGAGGCTGACGCCTTCCGGATCGCGATTGGCGTCTATGACGTAGCGATGGAAGGTGGCGCGCACCGTCGTCACGTCGGGCAGCAAACCATCGTAGAGATGGTGGATGTGCCAGTCGGTGTCGGCAAGGATGCGGCCATTGTCGTTCAGCTGCTCCCAGATCGCCGGTGGAACATCGGTGCCGGTGTGCGGGAAGCCGAGAATGACGGGTGATGACCCCTGTTTGACTTCAAAGACGCTCACTCAAGCCTCCAGAACCGGAAGGATGGCGGTGGACACTGCGGCGTTCAGCGCGCCGGTGGCGATAAGGTCGCTCGCTGCCTTAAGATCGGTCGCCATGTAGCGATCGATCTCCAGCGTCGGTACGACCTTGCGGACCGCACTGATGGCGCTCATCAGTTCCGGGCTGGTGATGAGTGGTGCGCGGAAGTCGATGCCTTGAGCGGCTGTCAGCGCCTCGATGCCGATGATGGCGAACAGGTTGTCGGTCATCTGCAGCAGGCGGCGGGCGCCGTGGCATGCCATGGAGACGTGATCTTCCTGATTGGCCGAAGTCGGCGTCGAATCGACCGAGGCCGGATGCGACATCTGCTTGTTTTCGGACATCAACGCGGCCGAGGTAACTTCGGCGATCATCAGGCCGGAGTTGAGGCCCGGCTTCTTGGCGAGGAACGCCGGCAGACCATAAGAGAGTGCCGGATCGACCAGCAGCGCGATGCGGCGCTGCGAGATGGCACCGATCTCGCAGATGGCAAGCGCGATCTGGTCGGCGGCGAAAGCCACCGGCTCGGCGTGGAAGTTGCCGCCGGAGACGACGGAATTGTCCGAGAGCACCAGCGGATTGTCGGTGACGGCGTTGGCTTCGATTTCGAGCGTGAGGGCAACGGAGCGCAGGAGATCGAGGCAGGCGCCGTCGACCTGCGGCTGGCAGCGGATGCAATAGGGATCCTGAACCCGCTCGTCACCTTCGATATGGCTTTCGCGGATCACCGAACCCTTGAGCAGGCCGCGCAGGGCGGCGGCAGCGTCGATCTGGCCCTTGTGGCCGCGCAACGTATGGATATCCGGATGGAACGGGGCTGACGAGCCCATGGCGGCGTCGGTCGACAGCGCGCCGGTGATCAGTGCGGACTGGGCCGCACGGTGGGCGCGGAACAGGCCGGCCAGCGCCAGAGCGGTGGAGGTCTGCGTGCCATTGATCAGCGCCAGGCCTTCCTTGGCGGCAAGCACCACCGGGGTGAGGCCGGCGCGCTCAAGGGCGGTGCGGCCATCCAGCTGCTCGCCGTTGAAGAAGGCTTCGCCTTCGCCCATCATCACGGCTGCCATATGGGCAAGCGGGGCGAGATCGCCCGATGCGCCGACGGAGCCCTTTTCCGGGATAACCGGGATGACGCCCTTTTCGAGCATGCCCTCGATCAGGCGGACGAGTTCGAGCCGGACGCCGGATGCGCCGCGGCCGAGCGAGACGAGCTTCAGCGCCATGATCAGGCGGACGATGTTTTCAGCCAGCGGCTGGCCGACGCCGCAGCAATGGGAAAGGATCAGATTGCGCTGCAGGATGGCGACGTCGGCGGCATCGATCTTGATGCTCGCCAGTTTGCCGAAGCCGGTGTTGATGCCGTAGACCGGCGCGTTGCCGGCGGCGATCTCGGCGATGCGGGCAGCGGCCTTCTCGATCCCCTTGTCGAAGGAGGGATCAAGACGGGCGGGCTCGCCGGCCCAGTAGATGGTTTCGAGGGTCGAAAGCGGGACCGAGCCCGGCTGAAGAATAAGTGTCATCAAGAAGTCCTCACCAATGCGCGGAGCCAGACTCACGCGTCTTTAAATTTCAATGTCCGTTGCGGACGCGCGCATGCAGCGGGTTAAAGCCCATGCGGTAGACGAGTTCAGCGGGCCGCTCGATATTCCATATGGCGAAATCGGCCCATTTTCCGGGTTCGAGCGTCCCCACTTCGTCGACGAGCCCCAGCGCGCGCGCCGCCTCCCGCGTCACGCCGGCGATGCATTCGGTGACCGTCATGTCGAACAGGGTCGCCGCCATGTTCATGGTCAAAAGCAGCGAGGTCAGCGGCGAGGTGCCGGGATTATTATCGGTGGCGATCGCCATCGCAACGCCCGTTTTGCGGAACAGATCGACCGGCGGCTTCTTCGTTTCGCGGATGAAATAGAAGGCACCGGGCAGAATGACGGCGACAGTACCACTCTTTGCCATTGCTTGCGCGCCGGCTTCATCGGTATATTCGAGATGATCTGCCGAGAGCGCACCATATTCGGCGGCAAGCGCTGCACCGTGAAGATTGGAGAGTTGGTCGGCGTGGAGCTTGACCGGCAGGCCATGTGCCTTTGCAGCGTCGAACACCTGCCGCATTTCGTCGGTCGAAAAGGCGATACCTTCGCAGAAACCATCGACTGCATCGGCCAGTCCTTGCGCCGCAATCGCGGGCAGCATCTCGTCGACGACCTTGGCGATATAGCCGGCCTTGTCGCCCTTGAATTCCGGCGGCAGTGCATGTGCGCCGAGGAATGTGGTGCGCACAGCGACATCGCGTTCTTCGCCGAGACGGCGGGCGGCGCGCAGGGCTTTCGCTTCGTTCTCGAGGTCAAGGCCGTAGCCGGATTTGACCTCGACTGTGGTGACGCCCTCGGCCATCAATGCGTCCAGCCGGGGAAGTGTTTGCCGCACAAGCTCGTCTTCGCTTGCTTCGCGTAGCGCGCGGACGGAGGAAACGATGCCACCACCGGCACGGGCGACCTCTTCGTAGGTGGCGCCCGCAAGCCGCATTTCGAATTCGTTGGCGCGGTCGCCGGCATGAACCAGATGCGTGTGGCAGTCGATCAGGCCGGGCGTGATCCAGCGGCCGCCGCAGTCGATGATCTCGCCAGTGTCGTCAACGGAGAACGGCAAGTTTGCTTCGTCGCCGGCGTAGAGGATGCGGCCGTCCTGAACGGCGATGACGCCATTTTCCACAAGGCCGAGACCCGGCAAGGCCGGGTTCAGCGTCGCAAGCCGGGCATTTCGCCAGAGGCGATCGCAAGCGGTTGACCGGTCGCTGTCTCGCGTTGATTTTATGGAAGACATCGTTTTCTAGCCTTTCCTTTTCGTGTTGTTATGTATAGACATAAAGAAAATGAACGCAAGTGTTTTTTTAGCTTATGTAGTCAGGAAGGGATGAGACCTTGACCAGCATTTATGTAAAATCGGCTCTGACGCCGGCGGGATGGCAGAAGGATGTGCGGCTGACGATCGCGGGTGACCGGATCGCCTCCGTCGAAGCGGGTGCTCAGGCCCAGGCAGGCGACGAGCGGCACGATATTCTGGTGTCCGGCATGCCGAATTTGCACAGCCACGCATTCCAGCGCGGCATGGCCGGCCTTGCCGAAGTGCGGGGCCCCGGCGCTGACAGCTTCTGGAGCTGGCGCAACGTGATGTACCGTTTTGCCCTGTCGATGACACCGGACCATGTGGAGGCCGTTGCCAGCCAGCTCTATATGGAAATGCTGGAAGCAGGTTTCTCGCGTGTCGGCGAATTTCACTATCTGCACCATGATATCGACGGTAGCCCGTATGCCGATATTGCCGAAATGGCGCAGCGGATCGCTTCGGCGGCTTCCCAGACCGGTATCGGACTGACGTTGCTGCCGGTTTTCTATGCGCATTCGACTTTCGGGGGGGCTGCGCCGAACGAGGGACAGCGCCGGTTTATCAATAATGTCGAGAGCTTCGGGCGGCTGCTCGATGGTTGCCGCTCCGCGGTCAAGGAATTGCCGGAAGGCCGTGTCGGCGTGGCGCCGCACAGCCTGCGGGCGGCGACACCGGATGAACTGGCTGCCGTCGTTGCCATGGCAAAGGACGGGCCGATCCATATTCACGTGGCCGAACAGGTCAAGGAAGTGGAAGATTGCATCGCCTGGTCCGGCGCACGTCCGGTCGAATGGCTGCTCGACAATGCCGGGCTCGATGGCCGCTGGTGCCTGATCCATGCAACCCACATGACCGACGACGAGACCCGCCGGATGGCTAAGAGCAAGGCGATTGCCGGTCTCTGCCCGATCACGGAAGCCAATCTCGGTGACGGCACGTTCAATGCAGTCGTGTTTGGCGAGGCGGGCGGCAAGTTCGGTATTGGTTCGGATTCCAATGTCCTCATCGGTATTCCCGATGAGCTTCGCCAGCTTGAGTATTCGCAACGTCTGGCGCATCGCTCTCGAAACGTTCTGGCGGCTCCGGGCCAGTCGACCGGCCGCGCCCTATTCGACGGTGCGGTCGAAGGCGGCGGTATCGCCCTGGCGGCTAAAACGGGGATCGCCGCTGGCAATCCGGCGGATTTCGTCAGCTTTGCGGCGCCGGATGGCGATCTGGCAGAAGACGCCGTCCTGGATTCCTGGCTGTTTGCCAACGGCACGAAACCCGACAGCGTTTGGGTGGCGGGCCGTAAACAGGTCGAAGGCGGACGGCATCACAGGCGGGACGAGATAGCGGCCCGGTTCCGCAGCGTGCTGCGCGAGCTGTTGGCCTGAGCACCCCATTCGCTACCACGTTTTTTCCAGATTGGCCGTGCCGAACACTTTCTGGTAGAGCCCTTCCGTTTAACCCGGAAGGGCTCTACTGCATAATGCCTTAGATCGGAATCGATTTAAGGAAAACTATGCAGCAGATTTAAAGTGCTACAGCGACCTTTGCGCGTCATGAATGACGCGCGGCGCTATAGAATCGGACAGGATTCGTTGAAGGTGAGAACGTGGTGAAATTGCAGGATACCGATCGGGCCGTTAAGGTGCCGCTTGCGGAAAGCACAGGTGACCTGTCGCTGCATCAGCGTATCCTCGGCGATATCGAGGATCGCATCCTGTCTGGCGAATGGCCGCCCGGTTTCCGTATTCCGTTCGAAGTCGAACTGGCCGAGCAATATAAATGCTCGCGGATGACCGTGAACAAGGCGCTCACCCAGCTTGCAAAAACGGGGCTGATCGAGCGGAGGCGCAAGTCGGGCAGTTATGTGACGCAGCCGCGCGCGCAATCGGCGGTGCTGGAAATCCGCGACATCAAACTTGAAGTTCAGTCGCTTGGTTTTACCTACGACTACAGGCTGACCGGGAAAACCCAGCGGCGCAGCAGCGCAGATGACAGATCGAGGCTTGGTCTGGCCGCGCCTGCTCCGGTTCTCGAGGTCACGTGCACGCATTTTGCGGGCAACAGGCCGTTTTGTGTCGAGCAGCGTTTGATCAACCTGGCGGCGGTTCCGGATGCGGCGGCGGAGACTTTCGAGGAGGTTGCACCCGGCCCCTGGCTTTTGAACCGGGTTCCATGGAGCGCTGCCGAACATACGATCCGTGCGGTGGCCGCGGATGCGCCGGTGGCGGCGGCTCTCGGTATAGCCGCGGGGACTGCGTGCCTGACGGTTGAGCGGCGCACGTGGAGCAATGGTGCGCATATTACCCACGTGCGCCTGATCTATCCCGGCGAACAGCATGCGCTGGTCGCCAATTTCACGCCATCACAGCCGAAGTGACGGGAAGCTTCCTGGTTACTTCTTCGGCTTTGCGCCGGAAAGCTTGGGAACTTCCTTCTGAGTGGTTGCCGCGAAAGGGGTGGCCACCTTGGCAGCAACCTTGTCCTTCTTCGGCTTCCTGACTTCCTTGTTGCTCTTTGCCTGTCCCTTGGCCATGTGCGGTCCTTCCTCGTTATGGAGGGTGAGCACTTGCGGCTCTACCCTCTGGCATCTTCCAGATTGTCTTCCGTCGTTACCCGTTCGTAGGTCTCGCCTTCGGTGCGAATCCGATATTGCGGCGAACCATCCCTTATGGGCAATGTTGCGAGAATGCGAAAAATCGTTTCGCCGCGCAATGACAAACCGACGGTGCTTTTCATCCGCACCTTTTGCCCGATCGAAAAGCGGTGCAGACGGGACTTGGGCTGTCCTTTGGGCGGGGCGGAGTTGGTAGGCATGGCCGTTCTCCTTGACATCAACAATGGAAATGAAAAACGGAGCCTGGCCCCGTTTGGTCATATCCGCTTTTCTCAAGGAGCGTCTGCCGGGTCGGGAACTGCCAGTCCATCCGTGGTCGTTCCCTGCCGGGCGCCGGCGGGAACGTTCATAGCGCTTATAATAGACGTCCCTGATCCCCATGGCGATACCAACGGTGGGTCAATCGAAAATATGGGTTGAGATGGGCGGGCCAGAGGCGTCTGGCCTGCTGCATAATTTTTCCTTAAATCGATTCCGATTTAAGGAATTATGCCGTCGTTGGTGCGCGCATCGATACCGAATTCGAGGCTCATCTGGATGAGTTCATCCCAGAGACTTTCGGCAAAGCCGCGCAGCACCAGAAGCTCGAAGCTTGCCGCTTCCGTCCGGGTAATGAGAGCCGAGATATGGCCGATCAAGGTCATTGCGGAATGGCCAACGGGGAATTCCGAGACAGCGAGATCGACCGCCGTACCCTTGGCGAGGACCGCTTCGACCGACGCGCCGCTGATGCCGATCCGGATGCGGCCATGGCCCTGATCGGAAATCGAGGCCTTGCCATCCAGATGCGGTGTCTTGGCAAAAATTTCCGCCGCGGCAAGAGGCTTGTCGCCGATGACGAACCATTGTCCGGGGCCATAGGGCCGCACGGCATGCGGCGTACCATCGCCAATCCGTGGGATCAGGCTTTGCAGGTCGCCGCTGTCGTGCGCGGCGAGAACCTGCAGCACATGACCTTCCGGCAGGGCCATAAGCGTGACCCGCTTGCCGGTTGACGGCGCGCCGAACGAGCCGGACTTGGCATCGGCAAGGGCAGGGCGGTGAAGGAGCGCAAAATCAACCATGGAGCTTTCCGTTTTCCGGATCGAAGAAGACCGGGCTGCACAGCACGGCCCTGGTGTATTCGTTTTTCAGATCATTCCAGACAGTGACGTGCTCGCCGTGGCGTTTGGGGCCGTGCTTGACCAGGGCCAGGCCGATGGTCGAGCCAAGGTTCGGCGAGTAGCAGCTGGAGGAGACGTAGCCCTGATCGTTTTCGAGCGACGGCACGGCACCTTCCGAGAGGATATGCGATCCGGTCTTGAATGTCGTCGCCGGATCGAGCGGCTTGACGCCGACGAGCGACAGCCGGTCCTCTGCCGTCAAACCTTCCCGTAAAAGCATCGCCTTGCCGATGAAGTCCGGCTTGGCCGTCGATACCATTTTCGCAAAGCCGAGATCAGACGGGATGACCGTGCCGTTGATCTCGGAATGGGTGACATGGCCTTTCTCGATGCGCATGACGCCCAGCGCCTCGACGCCGTAGGGGCAGATGCCATGCGGTTTTCCTGCTTCCATGATGGCATCGGCGATCGCTTCGCCATAACCCGCTGGAACGGCCAGTTCATAGGCCAGCTCGCCGGAGAAGGAGATGCGGAACAGCCGACCGGTCAGCTTGCCGCCGCAAAGCGAGACCTCCTTTGCGCCGAGGAATGGGAACGCCGCGTCGGAAATGTCCTCGTCCACCAGCGCCTGCAGGATCAGGCGGGATTTCGGTCCGGCAACGGCAATCTGCGCCCATTGGTCGGTCGAGGAGGCGAACTGCACGTCGAGCTCGGGCCACAGGGCCTGGGCGCAGAACTCCAGATGGTTCATCACGCCTGCCGCATAGGCTGTGGTCGTCGTCATGAAGAAATGGGTTTCCCCAAGGCGGCTTGTCGTGCCGTCATCGTAGATCATTCCGTCTTCGCGCAGCATCAGGCCGTAGCGCGCTTTGCCGACGGGGAGCTTCAGGAAGGCGTTGCAATAGACCCGGTTGAGGAACTCGGCGGCGTCCTTGCCAAAAATCTCGATCTTGCCGAGGGTGGAGACATCGCAGATACCGGCGTTCTTGCGAACGTTCAGCACTTCGCGATCGACGCTTTCGCGCCATGTGGTTTCGCCGGCTTTCGGGAACCACGAGGAACGATACCAGAGGCCGGTTTCGACGAAGACGGCACCGTTCTTCTTTGCCCAATCATGCAGCGGCGACTTGCGCACTGGCTGGAAATGCTTGCCCTTGGAAGCGCCGGTCAAGGCACCGAAGGAGAGTGGCGTGTAAAAGGGACGGAAGGTGGTGGTGCCGACATCGGCCGGCGAGACTTTTCGCGCTTCGGCCAGAATGCCGATGGCGTTGATGTTGGACAGCTTACCCTGATCTGTCGCCATGCCATTGGTGGTATAGCGCTTGGCAAGCTCGACATGGCCATAGCCTTCGCTGGCGGCGAGGCCGAGATCCTTCAAGTGCACATCGTTCTGGTAGTCGACAAAGGCCTTGCCTTTCGATCCATGAACCCGCCAGAGCGGCTTGGCGACCGTTGCCGTATCGGCCACCGGGACAAAAGCAGCGGTGGCATTCGAGAAACCGAGAGCCTTCAGGGCCGATGCGGCTTTTCCGGCGCCGTCTGCAAGGCAGGTTTCGATGCTGCCAACACCTGCGGCGGCGCCTGCGATGGTCAGCCCTTCCTGACTCTCCGGTGCGAGGAAGGCGGCCTTGGCATCCGACCAGACCGGTTTTGCACCGCGATGGCAGGCAAGGTGGATGATCGGGCTCCAGCCGCCGGACATGGCAAGGGCGTCGGCGTGGATCGTTACCGGCGCGCCGCCTTTGAGGACGGTGACACTGGTGAGCGCCTTGCCGCCCTTGGCATCCTGAACGAGGGCGCCCGGGAAGACGGGGGCGCAACCGCGCCAGGATGAAACGTCACCGGCGCGGGCATCGACGATGGCCGCGACTTCAAGGCCGGCAGCTTCCAGATCGGCGGCGGTCGCGTAGCCCGAGGCGTCGTTGGTGAAAATGACCGTGCTTTTTCCAGGCGCGATGGCCTGCCGGTTGAGATAGGAGCGCATGGCGCCCGCCATCATGACGCCCGGAATATCGTTGCCACCGAAAACCAGCGGACGCTCTTCGGCTCCGGAGGCGAGGATCGCGTGTTTGGCGGCGATGCGCCAGATGCGCTCGACCGGCCGGTTTGGGTTAACCGTGGCCGTGTTCTTCTGCACGCTTTCGACCGCGCCGAAGACATTGCCGTCGTACCAGCCAAAGACAGTGGTCCGGGAGAAAATGCGGACGTTGGGCATATCTGCCAGCTCAGCCAGCGTCTTTGCCAGCAGGTCGGCTGCGGATTTGCCGCCGACGGGCGCCGTTTCGGACAACAACGAACCGCCGGGTTCAAAGCCCTCGTCGGCGAGGATGACGCGGGCACCGGCGCGGCCGGCCGTCAGTGCGGCCGCGAGCCCAGAAGGCCCGGCGCCAATCACCAGCAGGTCGCAATGCGCCCAGCATTTTTCGTAGGCATCGGGATCGGGTTCGTAGGTGGCGCGGCCAAGGCCTGCTGCCTTGCGGATGATCGGCTCATAGACCTTTTCCCAGAACGCGGCAGGCCACATGAAGGTCTTGTAGTAGAAGCCGGCGCCGAGGAAGGGCGAGAGCAGGCTGTTGACGGCTCCAAGGTCGAAATCGACCGACGGCCAGCGGTTCTGGCTCTTGGCCGCAAGGCCGCTGTAAAGTTCGATCAGCGTGGCGCGGGTGTTGGCCTCGGTGCGTCCGCCTTCGCCGATCGTCACCAGTGCATTGGGTTCGGCAGCGCCCGCCGTCAGGATCCCGCGCGGGCGGTGATACTTGAAACTGCGGCCAACGAGCTGGCGGCCGTTGGCAAGCAATGCCGAGGCCAGCGTATCGCCGGCAAAGCCCTGCATGGGCTTGCCGTCAAAGGTGAAATTCAGCGGCTTGGCGCGGTCGATGCGGCCGCCTTTGGGAAGACGGTAGGAACTCATGCGGTCTCTCCCCGAGTGCTGGCATCCTGCGTGCTGGCGTCTGATACGGCATAGATTGCGTGGGTCATCGTATCGCGCTCGACCACCAGCCAGCGGCGGCAGCCGGATGTATGGTGCCAATGTTCCTTGTGGCGTCCGCGCGGATTGTCGCGCAGGTAGACGTAGGCGTACCAGGCATCCTCACCGGCATCCGGCTCCGGGCGGGCAATGCCCGCGTCGCCGCGAACGGTGAATTCTTCCTTGGGGCGCGGCCCGCAATGGGGGCAGGCGATCAGGCTGGCCATGTAAATTCCTCAGTGAAGATTGGGCCTCAATGCAGATTGGCCTCAATGCAAATTGGGTTGCGAGCCGACACCCTTTTCATCGATCATCCGGCCGCGCGCGAAGCGGTCGAGCCGGAAGGCGCGACCCGTCTCATGCGGCTCGTTTTTCGCGATCAGATGGGCGTAGCAGAAGCCGGAAGCGGGCGTGGCCTTGAAACCGCCGTAGCACCAGCCGGCATTCAGGTAGAGATTGTCGATAGGCGTGCGGTCGATGATCGGCGAGCCATCCATGCTCATGTCCATGACGCCGCCCCAGGAGCGCAGAACCCTGACGCGCGACAAGGCCGGGATCATCGCCACACCGGCCTCGGCGACATGCTCGACGGTCGCCAGATTGCCGCGCTGGGCATAGGAATTGTAGCCGTCAATATCGCCGCCGAAGACAAGGCCGCCCTTATCCGACTGCGAGACATAGAAATGCCCGGCGCCGAAGGTGACGACATTGTCGATGAAGGGTTTCAGCCCCTCCGAGACGAACGCCTGAAGCACATGGCTTTCGATCGGCAGCTTCATATCGACCATATCGGCGACAACAGTGGAATTGCCCGCCGCCGCCAGCGCCAGCTTGCCGCAGCCGATGAAGCCCTGGCTGGTCTCGACGCCGACGACGCGGCCATTGTCGCGCCGGATGCCGGTGACCTCGCAGTTCTGGATGATATCGACGCCGCGCGAGTCCGCGCCACGGGCGTATCCCCAGGCAACGGCATCGTGGCGCACCGTGCCGCCGCGTTTCTGCATCAGCGCGCCCTGGATCGGGAAGCGGGCATTGTCGAAATCGAGAAAAGGCAGCATCTGGCGGACAGTGTTGCGGTCGAGCAGGTCGGCATCGACGCCGTGCAGGCGCATGGCATTGCCGCGCCGCGTATAGGCGTCGCGCTGGGCGTCGGAATGATAGAGGTTGAGCACGCCGCGCTGGGAGACCATGGCGTTGAAATTGAAATCCTGCTCCAGCCCTTCCCAGAGCTTCATCGACAGCTCATAGAACGGATTATTGCCCTGCAGAAGGTAGTTGGAGCGGATGATCGTCGTGTTGCGGCCGACATTGCCGGAGCCGATATAGCCCTTTTCCAGCACGGCCACATTGGTGACGCCAAATTCCTTGGCCAGGTAATAGGCGGTGGCCAGGCCATGACCGCCGCCGCCGATGATGATGACGTCATAGTGGTTCTTCGGAACCGGGCTGCGCCATGCAGGCTTCCAGTCCTTGTTGCCGCGCAGGGCATTCAGAAAAACGGAAAAGGCAGAATAGCGCATGGCAATGGAATCCCGGTGAACCGTGGCGATCATGACAGGATTGCGCTTTAGTACTTGCAAAAAAGAGACGTTTTCCGCCATGATTGGGACATGGTGTCAGAAGACCTGAAAAACCTGCAGAAGATCGGCTTTATCCTCATCCCGGGATTCGCGTTGATGTCCTATGCCTCGGCGGTGGAGCCGTTGCGCGCCGCCAATCTTCTCGCGGGCAGGGACATCTATACGCTGTCGGCGCATGTCGCCGAAGGGAATGCGGGGCTGACGTCTTCGGGCATTCCCGTTCCCGCACTGCCGCTGCCGGGCCGTGGCTCCGGCTTCCATACCGTCTTCGTCTGCGCCGGCGGTACGCCGGTTGACTGGAATGTCCCGGCGGTTATGGCCTGCCTGCGCCAGCTTGCCCGCGACGGCGTGCGCATTGGCGGCATTTCCGGCGGCCCTTATCTGATGGCAGCAGCCGGATTGCTGGAGGATCGCGACTTCACCATTCACTGGGAGCATGCGCCGGCGCTGATGGAGGCCTTTCCGGGTCTTCTGCCGCGTCAGGCGCGCTATGTCCTCGACGGCAACCGCATCACCTGCGGCGGCGGGGTGGCGCCGCTCGACATGATGCACGCGCTGATCTCCGAGCGGATGGGATCGGATTTCGCCCGCCGGGTCAGCGATTGGTACCTGCATACCCACGTGGAAAGCTCCGGGGCGCCGCAGCGGGCGTCGCTGGCCGAACGATACGGTGTCAACCATCCCGGCCTGCTGACCGTGCTTGAGAAAATGGAAGCAACGATCGAAGCGCCGCTGGATCGTCAAACCATGGCAGCCTTGGCGGGCCTGTCGCCGCGCCATCTCGACCGGCTTTTTTCGAGGCTGATGGGGTCGTCCTTTCTCCTCGAATACCGCAAGCTTCGGCTGGACCATGCCCGACGCCTTCTGCAGCAGAGCCCGCTCTCCATCTCGGAGATCGCCTTTGCCACGGGCTTTTCCAGTGCCGGGCATTTTTCACGCAGCTATCGTGCCGCATTCGGTGAGCCGCCGCGCTCCCAGCGGCAAGGTGGCGGTGCGGACGCGCGTTGAGCAATATTCTTCCTGGTTGAGAAAATTTCACTGTCAGGATAGATTGGCCGTATTGCAAGCAGGGGGAGCGCCGCATGGCGAAGAAGCAGCCAATCACCGATATCGGCCGCGTGACGGATGACGAGAAGCCGGCGCTGAAGGCTGCCTTTTTGCAGGACCCGCATGCGCTGCGCGAACCGAAGGAAAACAATCTCGAAATCGCCATCGGCCACGAGGTGCGCGCCTTCCGCAAGAAGCTCGGCATCACCGTTACCGACCTTGCCACCGCCACCGGTATTTCGCTCGGCATGCTGTCGAAGATCGAGAACGGCAATATCTCGCCGTCGTTGACGACGCTGCAGTCTCTGTCGCGGGCGCTCGGCGTCCCGGTCACAGCCTTCTTCCGCCGCTATGAGGAACCGCGCAACGCCGTGTTCGTCAAGGCTGGCGAAGGCGTCGAGCTGGAGCGGCGCGGCACCCGTGCTGGCCATCAGTACAACCTGCTTGGTCATATCGACAACAACACGGCCGGGGTCGTCGTCGAGCCCTATCTGATCACGCTGACGGCGGATTCCGATACCTTCCCGGCTTTCCAGCACGAAGGCATGGAGTTTCTCTATATGCTGGAGGGCGAAGTGGTCTACCGCCACGCAGACCGGCTCTTCACCATGCAGCCGGGCGACAGCCTGTTCTTCGACGCCGATGCGCGCCATGGCCCGGAAGAACTCGTGAAGCTGCCGATCCGCTACCTCTCGATCATTTCCTATCCGCAGACGGGGACCAATATCTGATGATGCATTCCTTCAAAAATATTGCCTGATAAGAAAAAAACTTTCTTCACAGTTGAAATTGAAAACGGCAACTGCTATCCATCCTTCATCAACGAAACGAAGGATTGTCCCCATGTGCGGAATTGTCGGATTGTTTTTGAAGGACAAGAGCCTGGAGCCGCAATTGGGTGCCATGCTGTCCGATATGCTTGTCATCATGACCGACCGCGGCCCCGATAGCGCCGGCATCGCCATCTACGGCGCGCCCTCGGCCGGCCGCGCGAAAATCACCGTTCAATCGGCTGACCCCAAGCAGGATTTTGCCGGCCTTGAAGCGCTGCTGAAGCCGGTTGATTCAAGCGTCGCCGTGGAGCTGAAAAGCACGCATGCGGTCATCGAGACCAGTGCTGCCAAAGCCTCGGCGGTGCGGGATCTGCTGGCCCAGGAACGGGGCGGCATCCGGGTCATGGGGTCTGGCGACAGCGTCGAGATCTACAAGGAAGTCGGCCTGCCGAAGGATGTGGTTTCCCGGTTCGGCATTCGCCAGATGGGCGGAACGCACGGCATCGGCCATACCCGCATGGCAACCGAATCTGCCGTCACCACGCTTGGCGCCCACCCGTTTTCGACCGGCGCCGATCAATGCCTGGTGCACAACGGCTCGCTCTCCAACCACAACAACTTGCGCCGCGAGCTGGTCCGCGAAGGCATGACCTTCGAGACGCAGAATGACAGCGAAGTCGCCGCCGCCTATCTGACGGCCGAAATGGCCAAGGGCAAGGATCTCGGGCAGGCGCTGACCAGCGCGCTCGATGATCTCGACGGCTTCTTCACCTTCGTCGTCGGCACCAAATCAGGCTTCGGCGTGGTGCGCGACCCGATCGCCTGCAAGCCGGCCGTGATGGCCGAAACCGATCAGTACATCGCCTTCGGCTCGGAGTACCGCGCGCTCGTCAACCTGCCGGGCATCGAGAATGCGCGTGTCTGGGAGCCGGAGCCGGCAACTGTTTATTTCTGGGATCACGAGAAGGCGGCGTAACATGGACCTCAGCGTAAAACGAGAAAGTCTGGAAGCAATGCGGGTATTCGACCTTGCAAAAATGCCGCTGCGCGACCTGAACAGCGCCCTGCACGCGATTGCCCCCGGCACCAATGACACAAACTTCGAAGTCGTCAATCCGCGCGGCAGCCATGCCGTTGCCGTCGGCATCGACCAGCCTGTCACCGTCGACGTGCGCGGCAGCGTCGGTTATTATTGCGCCGGCATGAACGACGGCGGCGCCGTTACCGTTCATGGTTCCGCAGGCCCGGGTGTCGCGGAAAACATGATGTCGGGGACAGTTGTCATCGAGGGTGATGCCAGCCAATATGCCGGGGCGACGGGCCGCGGTGGTCTTCTGGTCATCAAGGGCAACGCCGCCTCGCGCTGCGGCATCTCGATGAAGGGTATCGATATCGTCGTTCAAGGCAATATCGGCCACATGTCGGCCTTTATGGGCCAGTCGGGTCACCTGGTCGTGCTCGGCAATGCCGGCGACGCGCTGGGGGATTCGCTTTATGAGGCCAAGCTGTTCGTGCGCGGCGAGGTCAAGAGCCTCGGTGCCGATTGCATCCAGAAGGAGTTGCGTCCCGAGCATATCGAAAAGCTCGCCGATTTGCTGGAGAAGGCAGGTATCACCGACGTCAAGCCGCAAGAATTCAAGCGCTACGGCTCGGCCCGCACACTCTACAATTTCAACATCGATAACGCTGACGCGTACTAAGGCAGGGAACCGTACATGAGCTATCACAACCCCTATACCCCGCCGCGCAAGTCAGCGACCTTCGACGATTATACGCTCGCAGAAATCCGCCGTGCCGCAGCAACCGGCATCTACGACATTCGCGGCGCCGGCACCAAGCGCAAGGTTCCGCATTTCGATGACCTTTTGTTCCTCGGCGCGTCGATCTCGCGTTATCCGCTCGAAGGCTACCGCGAGAAATGCGACACATCCGTCGTGCTCGGCGCGCGTCATGCCAAAAAGCCGATCGTTCTCAAGACACCGATCACCATCGCCGGCATGAGCTTTGGTGCTCTGTCGGGCAATGCCAAGGAAGCGCTCGGACGGGGAGCCTCCATCGCCGGAACATCGACGACCACCGGTGACGGCGGCATGACGGATGAGGAGCGCGGCCACTCACAGACGCTGGTCTACCAGTATCTGCCGTCGCGTTATGGCATGAACCCGAAAGACCTGCGGCGCGCCGACGCGATCGAGATCGTCGTCGGCCAGGGCGCCAAGCCCGGTGGCGGCGGCATGCTGCTCGGCCAGAAGATTTCCGATCGGGTCGCCAACATGCGCAACCTGCCCAAGGGCATCGATCAGCGCTCGGCCTGCCGCCATCCCGACTGGACCGGCCCGGACGATCTGGAAATCAAGATCATGGAACTGCGCGAAATCACCGATTGGGAAAAGCCGATCTATGTGAAGGTCGGCGGCGCGCGTCCCTATTACGATACAGCGCTTGCGGTCAAAGCCGGTGCCGACGTCGTCGTGCTCGACGGCATGCAGGGCGGCACGGCGGCGACGCAGGACGTCTTCATCGAGAATGTCGGCATGCCGACGCTCGCCTGCATCCGTCCGGCCGTCCAGGCGCTGCAGGATCTCGGCATGCACCGCAAGGTGCAGCTGATCATCTCCGGCGGCATCCGTTCGGGTGCCGATGTCGCGAAAGCACTGGCGCTCGGCGCTGACGCGGTTGCCATCGGTACGGCAGCGCTGGTTGCCATCGGCGATAACGATCCGCACTGGGAAGCGGAGTATCAGAAGCTCGGAACGACGGCCGGTGCCTATGATGACTGGCATGAGGGCAAGGACCCGGCCGGCATCACCACGCAGGACCCGGAACTTTCCAAGCGCCTCGATCCCGTCGCAGCCGGACGCCGCCTTGCCAACTACCTCAAGGTGATGACGCTCGAGGCCCAGACCATCGCGCGGGCCTGCGGCAAGAACCATCTGCACAATCTGGAGCCGGAAGATCTCGTTGCGCTGACGCTTGAGGCGTCGGCCATGGCGCAGGTGCCGCTTGCTGGCACCAGCTGGATCCCGGGCAAGGGAGGCTTCTGACCCGAATATGCCTTCGGCCGTTGCCCGATCTCCCAAGACTTGATGTTAAAGGTCAGGCAGCGGCCTTCTTACGAAAAAGTGTCTGAATAATCCAAAGGGGAACGCAGTGACACTCGATCTTGCTAGCTTTGCCAAAGACCGTGGCATCAAATATTTCATGATCAGCTATACCGACCTGTTCGGTGGCCAGCGGGCAAAGCTCGTTCCGGCTGAAGCGATTGCCGACATGCAGAAGAACGGTGCGGGCTTCGCCGGTTTTGCCACCTGGCTCGACCTCACCCCCGCCCACCCGGACCTGTTCGCGATTCCGGATGCGTCCTCCGTCATCCAGCTTCCCTGGAAAAAGGATGTTGCCTGGGTCGCGGCCGATTGCGTCATGGAAGATCAGCCGGTGGACCAGGCGCCACGCGTCATGCTGAAACGGCTGATTGCCGAAGCCGCCAAGGAGGGCCTTCGCGTCAAGACCGGCGTCGAGCCGGAATTCTTCCTGATTTCGCCGGATGGCGGCAAGATTTCCGACGAGTTCGATACGGCCGAAAAACCCTGCTACGACCAGCAGGCCGTCATGCGCCGCTACGACGTGATCGCCGAGATCTGCGACTACATGCTTGAGCTCGGATGGAAGCCCTACCAGAACGACCACGAGGACGCGAACGGCCAGTTCGAGATGAACTGGGAATATGACGACGCGCTGCAGACGGCCGACAAGCACTCGTTCTTCAAGTTCATGGTGAAAACGGTTGCCGAAAAGCACGGCCTTCGCGCCACCTTCATGCCCAAGCCCTTCAAGGGCCTGACCGGCAACGGCTGCCACGCCCACATCTCCGTCTGGGATCTGGAAGGCAGGACCAATGCCTTTGCCGACAAGGAAATGCCGTTCGGTCTTTCGGCCAAGGGCAAGACCTTCCTCGGCGGCATCATGACCCATGCCTCGGCGCTTGCTGCGGTTACCAATCCGACGGTCAATTCCTACAAGCGCATCAACGCGCCGCGCACCATTTCCGGTGCCACCTGGGCGCCGAATACGGTCACGTGGACCGGCAACAATCGCACCCATATGGTCCGAGTACCCGGCCCAGGGCGTTTCGAGCTGCGCCTTCCGGATGGTGCGGTCAATCCGTATCTGCTGCAGGCGATCATCATCGCGGCGGGCCTGAACGGCATCCGGAAGAACGCTGATCCGGGCCGCCACTATGACATCGACATGTACAAGGAAGGCCACACCGTCACCGGTGCGCCGCGCCTACCGCTGAACCTGCTCGACGCGCTCCGGGAATACGACAAGGACGAGGAACTGAAGGCCACGCTCGGAAAGAGTTTCTCCAGCGCCTACCTGAAGCTCAAGCATCAGGAGTGGAATGCCTACGCGTCGCATTTCACCGAATGGGAGCGGCAGACGACGCTCGATATCTGAGCGCCGGGCTTCGTTCTCGCACCAGAAGAGACGGTATGGCCTGTTCCTGCTATCCGATGTCGCGAAACGGATGGACGGGCAGGCCAGCGCCGCGCTAGCTTCCGTTTCACGATGCTGGGCCGGGAGGGCCAGCCAGGACCCAAAACGAAAGACTGACACCGATGAAGAGCTATGTTCTGACCGTATCGTGCAAATCCACCCGCGGCATTGTTGCGGCGATCACCGGCTATCTGGCGGACGAAGGCTGTTACATCACCGACAGCTCGCAGTTCGACGACATGGAAACCGGCCTGTTCTTCATGCGCCTGACCTTCATCAGCCAGGAAGGTGCAACGCTCGACAAGCTGAAGGCCGGCTTTGAGGCGGTGAAGACCCGTTTCGGAATGGAAGCCGATATCCTCGACAGCGAGCACCGCATGAAGGTGCTGTTGATGGTGTCGCGTTTCGGCCATTGCCTCAACGACCTGCTCTATCGCTGGAAGATCGGGGCGCTGCCGATCGAGATCGTTGGTGTCGTCTCCAACCATTTCGAATACCAGAAGGTCGTCGTCAATCACGACATTCCGTTCCACCACATCCCGGTGACCAAGGCCAACAAGCCGCAGGCCGAAGCCCGGATCATGGACGTGGTCGAGCAGACCGGCACCGAACTGATCGTGCTGGCCCGCTACATGCAAATCCTGTCCGACCAGATGTGCCAGAAGATGTCCGGCCGGATCATCAATATCCACCACTCGTTCCTGCCATCGTTCAAGGGCGCCAACCCCTACAAGCAGGCCTATGAGCGCGGCGTCAAGCTGATCGGCGCGACGGCGCATTACGTCACCGCCGATCTCGATGAAGGTCCGATCATCGAGCAGGACATCGCTCGCATCACCCATGCGCAGTCGGCCGAGGACTATGTTTCGATCGGCCGCGATGTCGAAAGCCAGGTCCTGGCGCGCGCCGTGCACGCCCATATCCACCACCGCACCTTCATCAACGGCAACCGCACCGTCGTCTTCCCGGCAAGCCCGGGCTCCTATGCCTCCGAGCGCATGGGCTGATTGCAGACGGTCTGACGGATTTTCCATCGCCTGTTCAAAACACCGCCGAAAGCTTCGCGCTTTCGGCGGTGTTTTTATTTTGAGCAATCCCTCGGGGATGGCCGGGGTGAACACTTTGTTTAGTTAAACATAATTCTTCTTGACGCAGATCCTGCTTGTTTGTGGTGCAGTGCAGCGGTTGCAGTGCAGCAACGATTGTCTCTTGTCATGTTGAGTAAAATGGATATCACTAAACATATTGCTCAACACGGCGGAGGTTAGGCCGATGGGCGAAGGGCGGGAGCTCAGCAGAATTTTGTGAGTTTGATGCCGTCCCCGGCAGGGGCAATGGCGCCGGTGATGTTTCCTGTGACGGAGACATGCAGCCGGGAAAATGCAGTCGGAATTCCCGAGGACGGCGTGGTGCCGGCCTCTGTATCTGGGAGGAATACATGCGGAGAATCACCAAGGCCCTTTTGGGCGCGACAACGGTTCTGACGATCTCGACGGCGCTGCCGTCCGTATCGCAGGCCGAACAATTGACCCTGTGCTGGGCAGCCTGGGATCCGGCCAACGCGCTGGTCGAATTGTCCAAGGATTTTACGGCCAAGACCAAGATCGACATGAAATTCGAATTCGTGCCGTGGACGAGCTATGCAGACCGGTTCCTCAACGAACTGAATTCGCACGGCAAGCTCTGCGACCTGATCATCGGCGACAGCCAGTGGATCGGTGGTTCGGCCGAGAATGGTCACTACGTCAAGCTCAACGAGTTCTTCGACAAGGAAGGCATCAAGATGGATGACTTCGTGCCGGCGACGGTTGTTGGCTATTCCGAATGGCCAAAGAACACCCCGAACTACTGGGCATTGCCTGCCATGGGCGACGTGGTCGGCTGGACCTATCGCAAGGACTGGTTCGAAAAGCCGGAACTGCAGAAGGAATTCCAGGAGAAATACGGCTGGAAGCTGGATGCGCCGAAGACTTACGACCAGCTGAAGCAGATCGGCGAGTTCTTCCAGAACCGCAAGATCGACGGGCAGACGGTCTATGGTGCCTCGATCTATACCGAGCGCGGCTCGGAGGGCATCACCATGGGCGTCACCAACGTCCTCTACGACTGGGGCTTCCAGTACGACAATCCGAAGAAGCCCTACGAGATGGAAGGCTTCGTCAACTCTGCGGATGCCGTCAAGGGTCTCGAATTCTACAAGTCGCTCTATGACTGCTGCACACCGCCCGGCAGCTCCAACGTCTACATGACGGAATCGGCCGACGCCTTCAAATCCGGCCAGGTGGCAATGCAGATGAACTTCGCCTTCACCTGGCCCGGTCTCTACAAGGATGAAAAGGTCGGCGGCGACCGCATCGGCTTCTTCCCCAATCCGGCCGAGAAGGCGCATTTTGCCCAGCTCGGCGGCCAGGGTATCTCGGTCGTTGCCTATTCCGACAAGCAGGAGCAGGCGCTGCAGTACATCAAGTGGTTCGCGCAGCCTGACGTTCAGGCAAAATGGTGGGAGCTTGGCGGTTATTCCTGCCTCAAGGCGGTCGTCAATGCACCGGGCTTTGCGGCCAGCCAGCCCTATGCGCAGGCATTCCTGGATTCCATGGCGATCGTCAAGGATTTCTGGGCTGAGCCGAGCTATGCACCGTTGCTGCAGGCCATGCAGAAGCGGGTCCACAACTACGTGATCGCCGGTGACGGAACGGCCAAGGAAGCCCTTGATGGGCTTGTCCAGGACTGGACCGAAACCTTCGAGGACGACGGCAAGATCTGAAAACGACCTTGGCGCAGGGGACACCTCCCCGGATGGCGGCCCGGACCGGCAATTGGCTGGGCCGCCAACTTGATCATGTCCATGAAGACCAGGTGACGCTTTGACACTTTCCCATTCTTCCATTGTCGACAAGGCGGCCGAAACGGCCGCGAAAGCGACGCCAGCGCCGATCGCGGTTCGCGTCAGGGGATTGTCCGACAGGGCAATCGCCTGGCTGTTCATCGCACCGGCCATCAGCCTGCTGCTTGCGATCAACATTTTTCCGTTGCTCTGGGCGGTGTACCTCTCCTTTACCAATTATCGTGCCAACCGGCCGAATGCGGTGGTCGAAGGGGTTGGTTTCCGCAACTACCAGCGTGTCCTGACCGATCCGGATATCTGGCAGGCGATGCAGACGACGGCGCATTTCGTCTTCTGGACGATCCTGCTGCAGATGCTGATCGGTTTTGCGCTTGCCTATCTGATCGACCGGAAATTCCGTGGCCATGCCTTCTGGACGACCATCGTGTTGATCCCGATGATGCTGTCGCCCGCCGTGGTCGGCAATTTCTGGCGCTTTCTCTATGAGCCGCAGATCGGATTGTTCGCCTATGCTGTGTCGTTCCTCAGCGGCATCCCGACATCGCAGATCCAGATGCTCGGCAATGTGTCGCTGGCGCCCTGGGCCATCATCATCGTCGATACCTGGATGTGGACGCCCTATGTGATGCTGATCTGCCTTGCGGGCCTGCGTTCGATCCCTGACTATATCTATGAAGCGGCGGAGGTCGACCGCGCCTCGGCCTGGCGGCAGTTCTGGTCGATCACCGTGCCGATGGCGCTGCCGTTCATCATGCTGGCCGTGCTTTTCCGCGGTATCGAAAATTTCAAGATGTTCGACATGGTGACGCTTCTGACGGGCGGCGGACCGGGGTCGGTGACCGAGGTTGCCTCCATAACGCTGAAGCGTGAGGCGTTCGAGACATGGGCGACCGGACGATCTTCAGCCTTTGCCATCGTCCTCTTCGTCGCCGTGTTCGGTCTCGCCAATATCTATGTCAAGGCACTCAACAAGGTGAAGCAGCGATGAGCGCGATCAATTCAGCCCATTCGGTTGTCGAGCCGAGCCCCACCAGCAAGCGCATCGCCGGTGCGATCGTTATCCTCTACGCGCTGATCACCATGGTGCCGCTTGCCTGGATTTTCTTGACCAGCATCAAATCGCCGCCGGACTCGATCAGCTATCCACCGAAGGTGCTGTTTTCGCCGACGCTCGAAGGTTATTGCAACCTCTTTACCACCCGGACCCGGCAGACACCCGACTATATCGCAGCCTTGCCGGCGCCGACGAGCACCTGCGACGAGGTGACCCGCAAGCGCAACATGGTGATCGCCGGTCCGTCGAACTTCCTGCCGCGCTTCGTCAATTCACTGGTGATTGCCTTCGGCTCGACCTTTCTTGCCGTCTTCCTCGGCACGTTGGCGGCCTACGGGTTCTCGCGCTTCAAGGTGCCGCTTGCCGATGACCTGCTGTTCTTCATCCTGTCGACCCGGATGATGCCGCCGATTGCGGTCGCCATCCCGATCTTCCTGATGTACCGCGAGCTCGGCCTGTCCGACACGGCGCTGGGGATGATCCTGCTCTACACCGCCGTCAACGTCTCGCTCGCCGTCTGGCTGCTCAAGGGCTTCATCGACGAGATCCCCCGGGAATACGAGGAGGCGGCGATGATCGATGGCTATACGCGGCTTCAGGCATTCTGGAAGGTCGTGCTGCCGCAGGCGACGACCGGCATCGCGGCCACGGCAATCTTCTGCCTGATCTTTGCCTGGAACGAATATGCGTTCGCCGCCCTGTTGACCTCCGGCTCGGCCCAGACAGCTCCGCCCTTTATCCCGACGATCATTGGCGAAGGCGGGCAGGACTGGCCGGCGGTTGCTGCCGGAACGACGATCTTCCTTGTACCGATCCTCGTCTTCACCATTCTTCTGCGCAAGCAGCTGCTGCGCGGCATCACATTCGGAGCGGTGCGCAAATGACCACGGACACGACGAAAATCGCCAGGAAGCGCCCCTTCTTTTTGCGCCGGGGGCCAATGGAAAACATTGCAACGGCATTGATCGCCATCGGCTTCCTGATGCTGTTCCAGCCGTTCGCGCTGATCCTCTACACCTATTCGCTGGTGACGCTTCTGGCGGGCACTGTAATGTTCATCATCGTTTCGAAATTTCCGGAGTGACCCATGGCTGAAATCCGGATTGAAAACCTGCGCAAGCAATTTGCCGACTTCACTGCAGTGCAGGATTCGAGCTTCACGGTCGGCGATGGCGAGTTTCTGGCATTGCTCGGTCCCTCCGGCTGCGGCAAGACCACAACTCTCAGGATGATTGCAGGCCTGGAACTGCCGACCAGCGGCAAGATCTATCTCGACGGCGAGGATGTGACCTTCAATCGGGCCAGCGCCCGCGACATAGCCTTCGTGTTCCAGCTCTTTGCGCTTTATCCGCATATGAACGTCCGCAAGAACATCGGCTTTCCGCTTTTGTCTCAGGGGTTGCCGAAGGCAGAGATCAAGGCGCGTGTCGAGGAGACGGCAAAGCTCCTGCAGATCAGCCATATCCTTGAAAAATCCGTTTCCGGCCTTGCCGGCGGCGACCGCCAGCGCGTGGCGCTCGGACGGGCGATCGTGCGCCGGCCGAAATGCTTCCTGATGGACGAGCCGCTCGGCACGCTCGATGCGGAATTCCGCGAGGTCATGGTCCATGAGCTCAGGGAGTTGCATAACCGCATCCATGCGACGACCGTCTACGTCACCCATGACCAGCATGAGGCGATGGCGATGGCCGACAAGATCGCGGTGATGAACCACGGCATCATCGAGCAGTTCGGGACGCCGCAGGAAATCTACAATTTGCCGGCCTCGATGTATGTCGCCGATTTCATCGGCTCGCCGCCGATGAATTTCCTGAAGTTCACGGCCGGTGTCCAGAGAGGCTCGCGCACCGTCTCGGTCGAGGGTGTCGAGATCGCGCTTCCCGAAGTGCATCAGGATATTGCCGTCGGTGAACTGGCGCTTGGCGTGCGGCCGGAGCATATCCGCATCAATGACAGTTCCGCCCTGCGCGGCTCGGTCTATGGTGCGGAATATCTGGGCACCAACCAGATTGTTGCCGTCGAGACCGGCAAGGGCCTGCTCAAGGCGCGCGTGCCGGCCGATCACACATTCCGGATCGGCGAGACAGTCGGGCTTGAACTGGATAGCGAAAAACTTTCCTTGTTCGACTGCGCCTCGGGCCGGGCGGTGAAATCATCCCTTTATACGGAGGCCCGTCATGGCTGAGGTGTCGTTGCAGAACATCAGCAAGTCTTTCGGCGAATCGGAGGCCGTGCGGAACCTGACGCTGACCATCCGCGACGGTGAATTCGTCGTGCTGCTCGGCCCGACCGGTGCCGGCAAGACGACGACGCTCAGGCTAATTGCAGGCCTGGAGAAGCCGGACACGGGGCGGGTGACGATCGGCGGACAGGATATGGCGGGTTCAGCGCCCGCTGGTCGCGACGTTGCCTTCGTCTTCCAGCAATATTCGCTCTATCCGCATCTGACGGTTTACGAGAACCTCGCCTTTCCACTGCGGTCGCCGGCCCGCCGTCTGGGCGCGGATGAAATCGATCGCCGCGTCCGCGAAGTGGCCAGGATGGTAAGGATCGATCACAAGCTCGAAAACCGCTCGACGCGGCTGTCCGGCGGCGAGATGCAGCGTGTCGCCATCGGCCGGGCGCTGGTGCGTAAACCGTCGATCTACCTGATGGACGAGCCGTTGTCCTCGCTCGATGCAAAACTGCGGGGCGAGTTGCGGCTGGAGCTGAAGCGCATCCAGCGCGAACTTGGCTCGACGCTGCTTTACGTCACCCATGACCAGATCGAGGCGATGACGATGGCCGACCGGATCGGCATCCTCAACGACGGGCAGCTCATCCAGCTTGGGACGCCGCGCGAGATCTACAGCAACCCCGTCAACCTGCATGTGGCGGCGCGTCTCGGCCAGCCCCATATCAACCTCATACCGGCCGGCCTTGTCCCCGGCGGGCGGGCGCCCAGCGGAACGAAGACCGTCGGCGCCCGCACCGAGCATCTGGAAATCCATGCCGGCAACGGCTCTGCCAATGCGGAGATCGACTGGATCGAGCATCTCGGCGATCAGAGCCATCTGCATCTGCGCATCGCCGGCCACAAGCTGGTGACGCTTGCCAATCCGTATGTGCCGGTCAGACCCGGCGACAAGATTACCTTGACGCTCAAGGATCCGCTCTATTTCGGATCGGACGGACAACGGCTTGTATAAACGACGCAGGAGGTTGCATCGCTTGCGCCATGGCGGAAGGATGCGGATCAGTAAAGAACTGGATGAGTAGTGCCATGAAACATTTCTTCAATCGCAGGGAAAACATCGTCACCGAGGCGCTGGACGGCCTGTTGCGAACCGCGCAGCCTGGAACGCTCGCCCGTCTCGACAGCTATCCCGATATCAAGGTGATCGTGCGGGCCGATTGGGACAAGTCCCGTGTTGCCGTCATTTCCGGCGGCGGGGCCGGACATGAGCCCTCGCATGCCGGGTTCGTCGGGCGGGGCATGCTGACGGCGGCAGTCTCTGGCGAGATTTTTGCGTCTCCCAGCGTCGATGCCGTGCTGACCGCGATCCGCGCCGTCACCGGCAAACCGGGCTGCCTGCTGGTGGTCAAGAACTATACCGGCGACCGGCTGAATTTCGGTCTGGCGGCGGAAAAGGCACGGGCCGAAGGGTTCGCTGTCGAGATGGTCATCGTCGCCGACGATATCGCCTTGCCGGAGATCAACCAGCCGCGTGGCGTCGCTGGCGCGCTGTTTGTCCACAAGATCGCCGGGCATCTGGCCGAAAGCGGCGAAAGCCTTGCCTCGGTCGCCGCGGCCGCCAAGGCGGTGGCGGCGGATATCGTTTCGCTCGGCGTCTCCTACTCGTCCTGCTCCATTCCCGGCCAGGCCTATGAGGAGCGTCTGGGAGAAAACCAGGGCGAGCTCGGGCTTGGTATTCACGGCGAGCCCGGTGTGGAGAAGATAACCGTTCAGGCTGCCGACAGCATCGTTTCGATCATGACCGAACGGTTGTCCACAGCGATGAAGCCGGACGGGCAATATGCGTTGCTGATCAACAATCTCGGGGCCGTTCCGCCGGTGGAGATGACGTTGATCGCCAATGCGGTGCTCGCGTCGTCCTTTGCCGCGCGGGTCGCACTGACGATCGGGCCGGGCCCGATGATGACCGCCCTGAACATGAACGGATTTTCGCTGTCTCTGGTCCGGCTGGACGCCGAGCGCGAGAAGGCGCTGCGTTCCGCCGTCGCGCCGCATGCCTGGCTGCCGGCGGTGGTGCCGCATGCCGTCGATATCCTGCCTGCTCCGAAGGTCGAAGCCATGGGAAAAGCCGCCCCGGCAAGCCATGATGCGGAAGCGGAGCGCGTCCTTGCGGTCATCTGCGAACGGCTGGTTGCGCTTGAGCCGGAGTTGAACCGGCTGGACGCCAGGGCGGGTGACGGCGACACCGGATCGACGGTTGCGACGGGTGCGCGCAGCATCCTTGCCCAAACCAAAAGCCTGCCATTTGCCGACCGGGCTGCCCTTTTTGCCGTGATCGGCGATACGCTGGCGACGGCGATGGGTGGTTCGAGTGGCGTTCTCCTGTCGATCTTCTTCACGGCGGCAGGCAAGGCAAGCGGGGATGGGGCAAACCTTGGCGCGTCTCTTCTGGCTGGCCTTGATCGCATGACCTTTTACGGCGGAGCCCATCCGGGCGATCGCACCATGGTCGATGCTCTCTCTCCAGCGCTGCATGCGCTTGGGATCACCGGTATCCGTGGCGCCGCCGATGAGGCACGCAAGGGTGCGCAGGCGACCAAGGCGATGCGCAAGGCGAAGGCCGGCCGGTCGGCCTACATCGGAGAGAGCGACCTTGACGGCGTCATGGATCCGGGCGCCCATGCCGTGGCCGAGGTTTTCGCTGCAGTTGCCGGTGTCCTGGAGCCCGCATGATCGTTATCGAACCCGGGCATGCCCATGATTGCGCAGCCTGGATGGGCCGCGTGATCGAGGCGTGCAGGGATGCCGTCGCCACCGAGGAAAACCGTCTCTGTGATCTCGACCGTGCGATCGGCGACGGCGATCACGGCACCAATATGCGCCGCGGACTGGAAGCACTGGCGTCTGAGCGCCAACGGCTCTCCGCGATGCCACTTGCCGAAGCGCTGATTGCCGCTGGCACGATCCTGGTGATGAACATCGGCGGTGCCGCCGGACCTCTTTACGGCACGCTGCTGCTGGAGATCGGCAAGGGGCTTTCAATCGACGGCCTGGAGTTTCCCCAGGTCTTTCGGCAGGCGGTCACCGCCGTGGCGCAACGTGGCAGGTCATCTCCGGGCGACAAGACGCTCTTGGATGTGCTTTATCCACTTAGCGAGGAATTGACAAAACACGCGCACCCGCAGCGTCTTGCCGAGAAAATTCAGGGTTTTGCCGATATGACGATTGAGATGAAGGCCTTGCGCGGGCGCGCTTCTTTCCTGGGGGAGCGTTCGGTGGGGCACATGGATCCGGGAGCTGCCAGTTGCGCGCTGCTTGCAGCGACGGTCTGCCGCGAATTGACAGAGGTGGGGGCAACATGACGGGCGGACGGGAAAATGTCGGGATCGTCATCGTCTCGCACTCGCCGCTCGTGGCGAGGGGAGCCGCCGACATGGTGCGCCAGATGGTCGGTGACACTGTGCCGCTTGCCTGGTGCGGCGGCAATCCGGCCGGCGGACTGGGAACCGATACGGGGGCGATCCTGAAAGCGATTGAAGAGGCCTGGTCCGAAGCGGGGGTTGCCATCTTCGTCGATCTTGGCGGCGCGGAAACCAACAGCGAAATGGCGGTCGAAATGATCGGCAAGGAGCGGGCGGGGCGGATTGTCATCTGCAACGCGCCTATTGTCGAAGGCGCTGTCATCGCAGCGGCGGAGGCTTCCGGCGGCGCATCGCTGGCAAAGGTGGTGGCAACGGCACAGGAGCTGTCTCCGACATGACCGACAAACGGCACGGTGTTTTTGGGGCAATGAGTTCGGTTGATGGCAATGCATCCGTCGAGCTGTTGATCACCCATGGCGTCGGCCTGCATGCCCGCCCGTCGGTGGTTTTCACCCGGCTGGCAAAGTCATTTCCCTGCACCATCGAAATCGAGGTCAACCGGTCCGGGCTGTGGCTGAATGCGAAAAGCATCGTCAAGGTGATGGGTGCGCGCATCCGCCAGGGATCGACGCTCAAGATCAGGGCCCATGGTCTAAGGGCCGAGGAGGCGATTGCGGTCCTTGAAGCCTTGTTCGTCAATGATTTTGCCGAGGAAAGACCGCATGTCCGGGGCGCTTAGGCTACAAGGGCAGGGCAATGGCTGCGGTCATGCGACCGGGCCTGCCCATGTGGCGGAAGAACCGCTTAGCCCTCACGGGGGCCGGGCTTCGCCATCGCTGGAGTTCGAAAACCTCGACCGGGCGATTGCCGGATCCGTCGCGGCACTTGAGACCCTGATGGCGGCAACCGATCCGGATAGTGCCGATATCCTTGAATTCCAGATCGAAATGCTGCGCGATCCGGTGATCGGCGAAATGGCTGCCGAGCAGATCGGCAAGGGACAGAACGCCGCCTTTGCCTGGGTTGCGGCACTGGAGGAGTACATTGCCGGGTTCGAGCAGTCGGAGGACGAGGACATAAGGGCCCGGGCCGCCGATATGATCGATATCCGCGACCGCGTGCTTCGCGCGCTCGAAGGCATACCCGCCGCTGATTTCCCGGCGGGGTCGATCTTCATCGGCCGGGACATGGCGCCCAGCCTATTTCTCGCGCATGACTGGACGGATGGCGGCGGAATTGCCCTTGAAGCGGGAAGCACTGCCAGCCACGTGGCGCTGCTCGCGCGTGCCAGAGGCGTGCCGATGGCCGTGGGCATCGGCAGTTTTTCTGTCGAGTCCGCAACGCCGGTTCTGGTCGATGGGGACAGCGGCCTTGTTGTCGTGCATCCGAACAATGCGGACATTGCAGCTCTGTCGGGGCGCGCTAAAGCGGCGGCCGAAATTGCGCCCGTCGTTGAACCTGCAGTCTCCGGGGCAGTGTCCGCCGGAGCTGTCGAGCTTCTGGTCAATATCAGCGGCATCGCCGATATCCGCAGTCTCGATGCCGGCGCTTGCGACGGTATCGGCCTTTTGCGGACCGAGTTTCTGATTTCGTCGGCCGCAGACCTCGCCAACGAGGAAAAGCAATTCCAGCTCTATTGCGAGACGGTGAAATGGGCGGCCGGCCGGCCGGTTACCGTCCGTCTTTTCGACCTCGGCGGGGACAAGCCGCTTGGTGGTTTCGGTGTCGGGGAGCGCAATCCCTTTCTCGGCCAGCGTGGTATTCGCCTGCTTTTGTCCATGCCGGTCATGCTGAAAATTCAGGCGAGGGCGCTTTTGCGCGCTGGAGCGTTCGGGACGATCAAGGTCTTGCTGCCGATGGTCACCGTCGCCAGTGAGGTCGAGGATACCAGGCGCCTGTTTGAGGAGGAGGCAGCCGCTCTTGCCCAAAGGCATATCGCAATCGGCATGCCTGCTATCGGCATGATGGTGGAGGTGCCGGCAGCGGCGATCATGCTCGATACGTTCGAACAGGCCGACTTCTTTTCGCTTGGAACCAACGATCTGGCGCAATATCTGAGTGCGGCTGCACGCGACAATTCACAGGTTGCCGATCTCCATCGGCAGACCGCTCCCGCCCTGCTGCGGTTGATTGCGCAAACAGTGGCCGTTGCGCAGGGCATGGGTAAACCGATCGGCATCTGCGGTGACCTGGCTGGTCAACCGGAGCACCTTCCATCGCTGATCGCCAGTGGTATTAGGCAGATTTCCGTTGCCCCTTCGCAGCTTGCAGCCGTAAAGACGATGCTTGCGCAGGCAGGGATGGGCGGCTGACATGGCACGCGATGCAAATGAAGATGCCATTGTGGCCTATAAGGCAATCCTTGCCTCGATAATCGACAACCGGCCATCCGGCACGCGGCAAAGGCTTGCGGTGGCTCTTGGCAAACACCGCAGTTTTGTCACGCAGATTACCAGTCCCGGATATGCGACGCCGTTGCCCGCCCGGCATCTGGCGACGATTTTTCAGGTCTGCCACGTCAGCAAGGCAGAGCAGGACCGTTTCCTGCAAGCCTATCAGCTGGCGCATCCGGGCAAGCTGCCCGATCTGGGCAATGCCGGAGGCCTGCGGCAGCTGACGGTCATGGTCGCCGATTTCGGCGACGAGAAAAAGAACCGGCTGCTCGACGAGGCGATCCAGGATTTCATTCAGAAGGTCGTGCTTCTTTCCGGGGAGGCAGACTGAATGGACTCCGTCACCAACCCGTTTCCCACGGCACTGGAAAATTCGTCCCGCTCGGATACGATTGCCGCCGGGAGCCGGAGATGAAGAAATTCATGAACAGCGCCGGGACGCTGGCGCAGGACAGTCTGGAGGGTTTTGTTGCGGCGCATGGCGATATCGCCATGTTCGGCGCGGAGCAAAAATACGTCCGGCGCCGGGAGCTGAGCCCGGGAAAGGTCGCGATCATTTCCGGCGGCGGTGCCGGCCACGAGCCGATGCACACCGGCTTCGTCGGGCACGGCATGCTGGATGCCGCGTGCACGGGCTACGTCTTTACCTCGCCGACACCCGATCAGATCCTGGCTGCCATCCGCGAAACGGACAATGGCGCTGGAACGTTGTTGATCGTCAAGAACTACGACGGCGACGTCATGAACTTCGAGATGGCCGCCGAGATGGCGATATCGGGCGGAAGGCATCGCATCGAGACCATCATCGTCAATGACGATATCGCCGTGGAACGCTCCGCAAGAGGGACGGGCCGGCGCGGGGTGGCAGGCACGCTCGTCGTCGAGAAAATTGCCGGAGCGGCCGCGCAGGCCGGGGCTCCGTTGGAGGAATTGAAGCTTCTGGGAGATGCCGTCGTTGCCGCAACCCGGACGATGGGGGTTGCGTTGAAGGGCACGACGGTGCCGCAGACGACGCGCGAGACATTCCTGCTTGGCCCGGATGAGATGGAGGTCGGTATCGGCATCCACGGGGAACCGGGCCGTTCGCGGGACAAGGTGACGGATGCTTCATCGATTGTCGCACTGATCTGTGGGCACATTCTCGATGACTTCGGCTCGCTTGACGGGCAACCGGTGCTGCTGTTCGTCAACGGTCTCGGCGGAACGCCGCTGTCGGAACTCTATCTCGTCTTCGGCTTGGCGCGTGCCTTTCTCGAGGAGCGCGGCGTCGTCATAGCCCGCAGCCTTGTCGGCACCTATGTCACATCGCTCGATATGGCCGGCATTTCCATTACCGTCACTCAACTGGACGAGCGCCTGACCCGTCTATGGGACGCGCCGGTTTTGACGGCGTCCTTGCGCTGGTAATCAGACCGGCGGTGCGATTTCGATCGGTGTGCCATCCGAAAAGCGGCTGAACCGGAAGGGCCTGGGATCGACGATCGGCGTGGTTCCCATCGCCAGATCGGCAGCGAGATGGCCGGCGCCCGGACCGATGCCGAAGCCGTGGCCCGAAAACCCGGTCGCAATAACCAGGCCGGGAAGGCTGTCGAGGGTGGAAATGACCGGGACCGCGTCCGGCGTGACATCGATCAGGCCCGCCCAGATCTGCTCCACTTTCGCATCGCGCAGCACCGGCAGTGCTTCCGTGGCCGCCCGCAACGCGTTCAAGGCGGCTTTGCCATCCGGAACAGGATCGAGAATCCGATGCCGTTCGAATGCGCCGGGGCGATCAAGGGGCACGGCGGAGATTTCGAACAGTTCCTGCCAGCTTCGGGCGCTGAGACCGAGCTGCACCGAGTCTCCCTCGGCTTTCCTTGCGGGTTGGAAATCGCGGAAGAAGGCAAAACTATCCGGCACCAGCGCATGCATGTTGATGCCGCCATTGGCGATGGTGTAGCCACCGTCCAGCCGTTTTCGGTAGGCATAGGTCGCGGTGGCGCCTGCGCCGTCGGGACCTCGGTTCACCGCGCTGGTTCGCAAAACCGAGTTGCGCACTTTCAATTGCGGCAGCCGGATATCGAGCCCCTTGCAGAACAGACGCGACCATGCGCCGCCGGCAAGCACGACAGCGGAGGTCTCGATACGGCCCTTTTCGGTGATGATGGCGCTGATCCGGCCGGCGCTTTTCTCGATACCGCGCACGGCGCAGCCTGTCAGGATGCGGGCGCCCGCCCGGCGTGCGCCCATCGCAATCGCCGGCACCGCCTTTTGCGGTTCGGCGCGGCCGTCGCTTGGCGTGTAGAGCGCCCCCCTGTATCGCTGTCCGGCGTCCAGCATCACGGCAGCCGTCTCTTCGGGTCCGATCTGGCGCGTGTCGAGCCCGTGCGCCTGAGCCAGTTTCAGCCAGGCGTCGCGGTTGGCGATATCCGTTTCGTTCTCGGAGATATAGACAATCCCCGAGCGGTGAAACCCGGTCTGGCCGGCAACGCGCGCGTCCAGCCCGTCCCAGATTTTCAAGGCCTCGATCGCCAGCGGAATTTCGCGCCGGTCGCGGCCCATGACCCGGACCCAGCCCCAATTGCGGCTGGACTGTTCGCCGCCGAGAACACCCTTTTCGCAGAGCACGACATCGACGCCGCGTTCGGCAAGGAAAAGCGCCGTGCTCACCCCGATGATGCCGCCGCCGATGATGACGACGTCGGCTTTTTGCGGGATGGCGTGGTCGGTTTCCGTGTGGTCGAGGGTGGGGCCGGGCATAGACGATGGTTCCGAATGTCAAAGAAACACATGTCCGATGTGCACGGTATATTGCCGTTGTTCAAGTCGCCAAGACTGGCTGGGGCACCGGAGCCATGTGCGTACAGTCAGGCAGGTAGGGAAAAGGCGTCGCTCTCGCCTTCGACAAGGTCTTCCGGCCAGATTTTTCGAAGATCCGCGTCCGGATAGAAATGGCTGAAGGCCGGCATGGTGGCGAGCAATGCTTCCGCGAGTGCGATGCCCAGATCGCGCCGCGACAGCGTGAAGCCGGTCAGGCTTGGCGACAGGAAATGTGATTGCGGGCTCTGGCGCCCGATGACGGCAATATCGCGGCCGGGTTTGAGGCCGGCTTCGCTAAGGCCACGATAAAAACCAATGGCAATCGTCTCGTTGACCAGCAGGATCGCGGTTGGCCGGTCCTTCTTGGCCAGCAGTTGCTGGGCGACATGGTAACCACCTGCCTCGTTCGGCTTCGAACTGAAGATGAGATCGGGATCGAGCGTCAATCCGTGCGCCGCAAGCGCCTTGGCACTTTGATCGACGAAGAGATGGCCAAGATTGATGTCGTCATGCGGCCTTGTCACGGCAATCCGGCGATGACCTTTCGCCACCAGCCGGTCGATCGAGGTCTGCGCCATGCCTTCGAAATCCAGATCGAGCCATGGCTGGCCGACGTCCGTCAGGCTGCGCCCGAGCGTGACAAAGGGAATCTTGCGCTTGGCTAGAAACTCGAAACGCGCATCGTGCCGCTGCGTTGCCGACAGAATGAGACCGTCCGCAAAGCCGCGGGCAACGACGCGGCGGAGATAGTCGTCGGGGTCTTCTTCGGATGAGCAGAGCAGGGCGACCAGATCGAGATGATGACGGGCAAACACCGTCTGCACGCCGTCGAAGACGCTCATGAAGAACGTATCGCCCTGGCCGGTGATCTCTGTGCCGGTCTGCATCATGAAGCCGATAATATTGGTGGTGCCCTGGCGCAGGCTACGGCCGGACTGGTTGGGCACGTAGCCGAGTTCGGCGGCGGCTTCGAGGACCTTCCGGCGCGTTTCCTCGTTGACATCGGGCCGCCCGTTCAGGGCCCGCGAAACGGTCCCGATGGAAATATCCAGATGTTGCGCAAGTCTGCGTATGCCCGTCATTCCAGCCGCTTCCATGGTGTGATTTCGGTTTCCCGATGTCCATCTCTTGACACGTTTCAAAAATCGATCATAGTACCGTAAACGTTTACGGTGATCGAAAAGGAGCGAAAACCGTAGATTTAAGGAGGAGATTTCCATTTTGCGTGCAGTTTTGTGCGGGTGCGGAGCCATGGCCAAAGGCTGGCTCAAGGCGATCGCGGATACCCCTGAAATTCGATCGGCGGTCACGGTCGTCGGGCTCGTTGACGTCAATCCGGCGGCAGCGAAATCGCTGGCCGACGAGTTCGGATTGGCCGATGCGCTCATCGGTTCCGATCTCGGCGATGTCGTTGCAAAAACATCGGCTGACGTCGTCTTCGACGTCGTCATTCCATCGGCCCGTCATGACGTGGTCTCAACCGCGTTGGCGCATGGCTGCCACGTGCTGAGCGAAAAACCAATGGCGGCGTCGATCGAGGCCGGCCGTTCGCTGATCACTCAGGCGCAAGCTGCCGGAAAGGTCCACGCCATCGTCCAGAACCGCCGGTTCATTTCCGGCATCCGCCGCATCCGCCGTTTGGTCGAAAGCGGTGCGTTGGGCGAGTTGACGGCAATCCACTGCGATTTTTTCATCGGCGCGCATTTTGGCGGCTTCCGGGAAGAAATGGACAATGTGCTGCTGCTCGATATGGCGATCCACACATTCGATGCTGCCCGTTTCGTAGCCAACAAGGTGCCGGTGGCGGTTTATTGCCATGAAAGCAATCCGCGCGGTTCCTGGTATGCGCATGGTGCAGCCGCCAACGCGATCTTCGAATTTTCCGGCGATGTGACCTTCACCTATCGCGGCTCCTGGTGCGCCGAAGGAGCCAATACCAGCTGGGAAAGCCAGTGGCGGATCATCGGAACCAAGGGCACCTTGCTCTGGGATGGTGCGGACGATTTCAAGACAGGTGTGGTCGCGGGTTCGGAAGGTTTCCTCCGTCCTATCGGGGCCATCGACATGCCTCAACCGGCCGACGAAGCACAGACCCACGGTCATGCCAGTGTCATTGCCGATTTCCTCGCAGCCATCAAAACCGGTGTTCAGCCGGAAACGGTCGGAAACGACAATATCAACAGCCTTGCCATGGTGTTCGCGGCGATCGAAAGCGCTCGCACCAGGCAGCGCGTGACCCTATGAAGAACAGGACAGTTTGATGAGCAATCCGGCAAAAGCCATCCGCATCGGCACCATGATCAGCGCATCCCCAGGTAAGGCGGCGGAGCGTATCGGTAAGGTCGCAGACATGGGCTTTGAAAGTTTCGAGCCCTTCTTCTGGCAGACGACCAACGGCCAGAACCTTGCCGAGCTCGGCAAGCGCTGTGTCGAGGCGATCGGCGACCGCGACATCACCATTTCGACGCTCGGCATGTTCGGCAACCCGCTGGAAACCTCCGACATCGACCGCGATACGCTGCAGGGCTGGAAGGACTGCATCGACAATGCGCATCATTTCGGCGCCAGCTGCGTTGCGGGCTTTACCGGCCGCATCCGCAACAAGCCGCTCACCGACAGCCTGCCGCGCTACAAGGAAGTCTGGAGCGAGCTTGCCAAGCGTGCGGCGG
The DNA here is from genome assembly GCF_056405855.1 of Pararhizobium sp. P1_E7. Classification (NCBI taxonomy): domain Bacteria; kingdom Pseudomonadati; phylum Pseudomonadota; class Alphaproteobacteria; order Hyphomicrobiales; family Rhizobiaceae; genus Pararhizobium; species Pararhizobium sp. P1_E7. Next base: position 125,290 of record NZ_JBFUBH010000002.1, read on the forward strand.
ATAAAGGCGTGAAAATCGCCTTCGAGAATTGCGCCATGGATGGCAACTGGGCAACCGGCGACTGGAACATCGCCCATAATCCGGATGCCTGGGAGCTGATCTTCAATGAGACGCCGGATGACAATATCGGGCTCGAATGGGAACCCTGCCACCAGATGGTCTACCTCATCGACCCGCTGCCACAGATCCGCAAATGGGCAAGCAAGATTTTCCACGTGCATGGCAAGGACGCGACGATCCGTTGGGACGTCATTCGTGAGCACGGCATTTTCGGCAAGGAAAAGTTCGTCTTCATGCGCACGCCGGGCTTTGGCGATACCAACTGGACGGATGTGATTTCCGAACTGCGTCTTGCCGGCTGGTCCGGGTCCATCGACATCGAAGGCTGGCATGATCCGGTCTATCGCGACGCGCTTGAGATGACCGGGCAGGTGCATGGCCTCAATTATCTGAAGGCTTGCCGGGGCGGCGAATTTGTCGTTGATCCCGACTGATTGGGACTGAAATGGACTGAAGAAGGCCGGCATGGAGGATGACGGCCAAAATGGGTAACCAACAGGAGGAAACTATGGGTATCCGCAAATATGCAGTCATCGGTGCGCTGGCGCTTGCAGGCGTATCGATGTTCGGTCTTTCCGCGAAGGCCGAAGACGTGAAATTGACCATTTGGTCGCTTGACCGGCCCGAACAGCCGACGCCAAATCTGGTGGCCGAGTTCAACAAACTCAACAATGGCATCCAGATCGAGTATCGCCAGATCCAGTTCGACGATGTGGTGAGCGAAGCGATGCGAGCCTACTCGACCGGCCAGGCGCCGGATATCATCGCCATCGACAATCCGGAACATGCGCTGTTTTCGTCGCGCGGCGCCTTCCTCGATCTCACGGACATGATTTCGAAGTCGACCGTGATCAAGCCGGAGAACTATTTCCCCGGTCCGTTGAAATCGGTCGAATGGGACGGCAAATATTACGGCATGCCGAAGGCGACGAACACGATCGCGCTCTACTACAACAAGGACATGTTCAAGGCGAAGGGGCTCGACCCCAACAAGCCGCCGCAAACCTGGGACGAACTGGTCGAGGATGCGCGCAAGCTGACCGATCCGGCTGCCAACGTCTATGGTCTCGCCTTCTCGGCCAAGGCCAATGAAGAAGGCACGTTCCAGTTCCTGCCCTGGGCGCAGATGGGCGGCGGCAGCTACGAGAACATCAATTCCGAAGGTGCCGTGAAGGCGCTTACGGTCTGGAAGACGATCATGGACGAGAAGCTTGCCTCGCCCGATACGCTGACCCGTGGCCAGTGGGATTCGACCGGCACGTTCAACTCCGGCAATGCCGCCATGGCAATTTCCGGTCCGTGGGAACTCGACCGCATGACGCAGGAGGCGAAGTTCGACTGGGGCGTGACGCTGCTGCCGGTTCCGAAGGAAGGCGCCGAACGCTCCTCGGCCATGGGCGACTTCAACTGGGCGATTTTCGCTTCGTCCAAACATCCGGCAGAGGCCTTCAAGGCGCTCGAATTCTTCGCCTCGCAGGATGACAAGATGTTCAAGAACTACGGCCAGCTTCCGGCCCGCTCCGACATCTCGATCCCTGAGACCGGCCAGGCGCTCAAGGACGCGGCCCTTAAGGTGTTCCTCGAACAGCTGAAATACGCAAAGCCCCGCGGCCCGCATCCGGAATGGCCGAAGATCTCCAAGGCGATCCAGGATGCCATTCAGGCCGCCTTGACCGGTCAGGCAAGCCCGAAGGATGCGCTTGATCAGGCAGCTGAAAAGATCAAGGCTGTCCTGGGCTGATCTCATCGGGATAAGCAAGCCGCGGTCTCCTTCTTCTCCCCGCTGGGGAGAAGGGGTTTCACCGGATGGCTCCTGCCATCCAACTTTTCCTCCCGGAAGGGGTTGTCTCCCGCGCGAATGCGTCAGGCAGCCCCGTTCGGAGCATCGGAGGCCCCATGAAGAGGCTCCTTTCCAGCGTCAGGGATGGCAGCGGTTTCGATATCGTGCTGGTCGCCTTCCCGCTCGGCTTTCTGTTCCTGATGGCAGGGCTGCCGCTGCTCTACAACGTCCTGATGAGTTTTCAGGAGGTTGACATGTTCAGTCTCGGCACGTTCCTGCGTCCCTTTGTAGGCTTCAAGAACTACACCGATCTGTTCGCCCAGCCGGAGACATGGCCGATCCTTGGCAACACTGCGATCTTCGTCTCCGGTTCGATTGCCGGGCAGTTCCTGATCGGCTTCGGGTTGGCGCTGTTCTTCTGGGTGAATTTTCCAGGCGCCTCGTGGCTGCGCGGCCTGTTTCTCGTCTCCTGGGTCATGCCCGGCCTGGTCGTCGGCGCCATCTGGAACTGGATCCTGTCGGGCGATTTCGGCGTGCTGAATTTCATTCTTCGGGAAACCGGCATCATCAGCGGCAATATCTTCTGGCGCTCCGATCCGAACTATTCGCTCTATGCCGTCATCATGGCCAATGTCTGGCTGGGAACCGCCTTCAACATGATCCTCCTGTCTGTCGGCCTGGCGAGCATTCCCGGCGATCTCTATGAGGCAGCCGAACTCGACGGCGCCAATGCCTGGCAGCGGTTCTGGACGATCACGCTGCCGATGATGCGCTCGACCATTGGCGCCATCATTTCGCTCGGCTTGATCTTCACCCTGCAGCAATTCGACCTCTTTGCCGCGATCACGTCAGGCGGGCCGAACAATTCGTCCAACGTTACGCAATATTGGGCCTGGGACCTGTCCTTCCGGCAATATGACTTCGCCAAGGGCGCAACGATCTCCGTCATCATGATCGTCTTCGTGATGTTCGCCTCGATCGTCTATGTCCGCTCCACACGTCATGAGGTGCGCGGATGAGCGATACCAGCCGCAACCGCCTGATGCTGGCGATCGCCCTCGTCATGGCGGCGATCTATCTGTTTCCGCTCTACTGGATGTACATCACCGCCTTGAAGAGCGGCTCGGAGATGTTTGCGACGCCACCGAGTTTCTGGCCGTCTGAGCCGCAATGGGCCACCTATGCCTTTGTTTGGGAAAGCCGCGGCATGGGCCGCTATCTGTGGAACTCGCTGGTCATAGCGTTGGGTTCAGTCACCCTCATCACGGTGCTCGGCGTCGGCTGTGCCTATGTGCTGGCGCGCTATCGCAATGTCTGGGTCGATGTCGGGCTGTTCCTGATCCTGATGCTGCAGGTCCTGCCTGCATCGCTGATGATCACGCCGATCTTCGTCGGCTTCTCGCAGCTCGGCATGCTGAGCTATCCGCGTTTGGCGGTGATCATCGCTATTGCCGCCAAGAGCATGCCGTTCTTCGTCGTTCTGGTGCGCGCCACTTTCATGGCCGTCCCGCAGGAGCTGGAGGAGGCGGCATTGGTCGATGGCAATTCGCGGGTCGGCGCCTTCTTCAACATCGTTTTGCCGCTTGCCCGCAACGGCATTCTCGTCAGCGCCATTCTGATCTTCATGCAGGCCTTCGGCGAATTCGTCTACTCGAAGTCGATCATCCAGGCAGTGGAACTGCAGCCCGCCAGCGTTGGCCTCAACTCGTTCATGGGGCCCAACACCAATGAATGGAACAACATCATGGCCTATGCCACGATCTACGTGACCCCCATTCTCGCCATCTTCGTGCTGCTGCAGCGGCGCATCGTCTCCGGCCTTACTTCGGGAGCCATCAAATGACCAAACAGATCGAGCTCTCGGGCGTCAACAAATACTACGGCGCTTTCCATGCGCTGAAAAACATCGAACTCAGCATCGAGAAGGGCAGCTTCGTCGCGCTCGTCGGGCCGTCCGGCTGCGGCAAGTCCACGCTGTTGCGCTCGCTGGCCGGGCTCGAAAGCATCTCGACGGGTGACCTGAAGATTGCCGGCGAGCTGATGAACAACGTGCCGCCGCGCAAACGCGACATCGCCATGGTGTTCCAGTCCTACGCGCTCTATCCGCATATGACGGTGGAGCAGAACCTGACCTACAGCCTGCGTATCCGCGGTGTTGCGAAAGCCGAAGCCAGAAAGGCTGCGGCAGAGGTGGCGGCCACGACCGGGCTTTCGCAGCTTCTCGGGCGATATCCGCGCGAACTTTCCGGCGGCCAGCGTCAGCGCGTGGCCATGAGCCGGGCGATCATCCGCCACCCCAAGGCGTTCCTGTTCGACGAGCCGCTGTCCAATCTCGATGCGGCGCTGCGCGTTCATATGCGCAAGGAAATCCGCACCCTGCACGACCGGCTCGGCGCGACCTCCGTCTACGTGACGCATGACCAGATCGAGGCTATGACCATGGCGGATCATGTCGTGGTGATGAAGGATGGTGTCATCGAGCAGCAGGGGGCGCCGCTGGAGCTTTACGACCGGCCGGCCAACAAGTTCGTTGCCGGCTTCATCGGCTCGCCGGCGATGAATTTCGTGCCGGCGGTGGTCGGCGAAGACGGCCGTACTCTAGCGGTTGATGTCGGTGAAAAGCAGACAATCGTTCTCGACCGGCAATTGCAGCCCGGCCGCAAGGTGACGGCGGGTTTGCGGCCCGAGCACCTGCACTTCGTCGAACCGGGACAGGGTGTCTTCCGCCTGCCGGTCGGCATCGTCGAGAGCACCGGCTCGGCGACCTATATCACCACATCGACTGCTGCGGAGGTGACGATCGTCGAAACCTCGCGCAGGGCGGTCAGGACCGGTGATGTCATCGACGTATCGATCCGCCCCGCCGACGTGCATGTGTTCGATGGCGAGACCGGGTTGAGGGTATGATGCTGGTGAGGCACTTGAGAACGGCCGCCATCTGAACGCGGCCGCGCTTCTCCTGGCCGGAGAACAGGATTATCCGGTGGCTTGATGGGGCGGCGTCCAAGGCGCCGCTATACATCGGCAGGCGGGCGCGATAGTCTTTAGCGATCAAGCCACGGCGCCCTAAACCGCATGACACAGACAGAATCCAATGGTCTTCATCCCGTTTTGCGGGTCGATTTCCCCCATGCCGAGCGGCTGGGTCGGGGCAAGATCGCATTGCTTGAACATATCCGCGAGACCGGATCGATCTCTGCGGCGGGCCGCGCGATGGACATGTCCTATCGGCGAGCCTGGCTGCTGGTGAGTGCACTCAACGGCATGTTCAGGCAGGATGCGGTCGAATCGCAGCGCGGCGGCAAGCAGGGCGGCGGCGCGGTCTTAACACCGTTCGGCGAGGAGCTGATCCGTCAATTCCATGCGATGGAGGAAAAGACCCACATTGCGCTGGCATCCGAACTGGCCTGGCTACAGGACAATCTGAATTCCAGCGCAGCGCCGGTCAGAGATCCAGAGCCACACTCTTGACGATGGCGTGAACCGATTTGCCGGCATGCAGTCCGAGCATGTCGCGCGACAGGATCGTTATGCGCGAAACGATCGTCACGCCGCCGCAATCGAGCCGGACATCCACCATGCCTTGCGCCGCTTCGCCGATCTCGATGATCGTCGCCGGCAGAATATTGAGCGCGCTCAATCCCTCCGGCCGGCTGGTCGCCAGCATAACGTCGCGCGCGGCAATCTGCATCCGCACGCCCTTGCCGATGGCGGCATCAAGGTGCGGCACGCGGATTGCGGCCGTTCCGGCCCGCACAAGGGTGATTTGATGCTCGGCACCGGTTTCTTCGACGATGCCGTCGATCACGGCGCCGGCCTCGCGGCGGCTGATGGTCGAAGAGGGCTGGCTGAGGATGGTTGCTGCGTCCCCCGATGCGCTGACGCGGCCGTTTTCCAGGATGATGACCTTTGTCGCCAGCCGGGCGACTTCGGCGACCGAGTGGCTGACATAGATGATCGGAATGTCCGCCTCATCGCGCAGCCGCTCCAGATACGGCAGGATTTCCGCCTTGCGCTCCTCGTCGAGTGCGGCCATGGGCTCGTCCATCAACAGCAGCCGCGGATTGGACAACAGTGCCCGGCCGATGGCGACGCGCTGCTTTTCTCCGCCGGAAAGGTTTGAGGGCGCGCGGTCAAGCAATGCTTTGACGCCGAGCAGATCGACGATCCGGTTGAAATCCGCTCCGTCCTGGCTGTGCCGGGCGAACCACCGGCCATAGCCGAGATTGTGCCGCACACTGAGATGCGGGAAGAGGCGTGCCTCCTGAAAGACATAGCCGAAACGGCGTCGATGCGCGGGTACGAAAACCCGGTTGTCGCCTTCGAACAGAACGTCGCCGTTGAATGCGAGCCGGCCACTTTGCGGCCGCATCAGTCCGGCGATGATATTGATCAGCGAGGTCTTGCCGGATCCCGAGCGGCCGAACAGGGCCGTCACGCCCTTGTTTGCAGAGAATGCCGCATCGATCGAAAAAGCGCCCAGGCGATGGCGGATATCGACCTCAAGGCTCATGCCGCATCAACCTTCTTCGCCGCTAGGTTTGCGAGAACCTCCGAAACCATCAGGGCAGCCATCGAAATGACGATGGAGATGACGGTCAGGCGAAACGCACCGGCATCGCCACCGGGAACCTGCGTAAAGGTATAGATAGCCGAGGACAATGTCTGGGTTTCGCCGGGAATGTTGGAGACAAAGGTGATGGTCGCGCCGAACTCGCCCATCGCCTTGGCAAAAGCGAGAATCATGCCGGCGATGACGCCCGGCAATACAAGCGGCAGTGTGACGGTGAGGAACACCCAGACCGGCCCCGCCCCCAGCGTTGAGGCGGCTTGTTCCAGCCGGCGGTCCACGGCTTCGATCGACAGGCGAATGCTGCGCACCATCAGCGGGAAAGCCATCACGGCGCAGGCAAGGGCGGCGCCGGTCCAGCGGAACGAGAAGACGATGCCGGTATATTCGGCGAGAAACGCGCCGACCGGGCCGCGTTTGCCGAACAGGACCAGAAGGAGGAAGCCGGTGACAACGGGCGGCAGAACCAGGGGCAGGTGAACCACGCCGTTCACAATGGATTTTCCCCAGAAACGGCCGCGCGCCAGAACCATGGCGATGGCGATGGCGAACGGCAGGCTGACGAGCATGGCGACGAAGGATACGCGCAGGCTGAGGCGGATCGCCGTCCATTCCGCATCGCTTAATACCAACCAGTCCAATGTGTATGCTCCGTCCCCGACGGTCAGACGATAGGCGCTCGAATCATTCGCGGATAGAGCGCCTATCGTCTTATTTGAGGCAGTCTATTTAAGGATGGTAAAGCCCTGGGCTTCGAACAGGGCGGCTGCCTTGGCCGACTTGACGAAGTCGACATAGGCTGTTGCGTCCGGGTTCTTGCTGTCGGCGGTGATCGCGATCGGGTAGACAATCGGCGGATGGCTGTCCTCCGGGAAGATACCGGCAACCGTCACGCCTTTGTCGGCGGCGGCGTCCGTCTGGTAGACGATGCCGTAGGGGGCCTCACCCTTGGAGACCAAAAGAAGGGCGGCACGGACATTTTCGGCGCCGGCGACATTCTTTTCAACCGAAGACCAGATGCCGAGCTTTTCAAGCGCGGCCTTGCCGTATTTGCCGGCAGGAACGGAATCGACGGCGCCCATGGCGAGTTTTTCGTCGCCGAGCAGTGTCTTGAGATCAAGCCCCTGCTTGATATCGACGGGAGCTGCATCCTTCTTGCCGGTCACAAGCACGATGCGGTTGCCGAGCAGGTTGGCCCGGGTATCGTTCTTGATCAGCTTCTTTTCGGCAACATAGTCCATCCAGGCGAGGTCAGCGGAGATGAAGACGTCGGCCGGTGCACCGGATTCGATCTGCTTGGCCAGTGCCGAGCTTGCCGCATAGGACACGGTGGTTTCCTTGCCCGCTTGCTTCTGCCATTCGGCATTGACGGCATCGAGCGCATTCTTGAGGCTTGCCGCGGCAAAGACCGTGACCTTTTCGGCCGCGGCCGCAGGCTGGGAGAGCGGCGCGCCGCCGATCCAGAGTGCGATGGCGGCAGTTCCGAGAATTTTCAACAAGGCTCGACGTTCAGTGCGCATGCGGTCCCCCATTTGGCTTCGAGATATTCCTTTAGATATAACGGTATAATTCGATTGACCAGCGTTATATTATCCAAAATATATTGAAACTCATTCGTCCCGGCCCGCGGCTTGCTGCTTGCCATCGACAGGGCTGAGGTTAAATTTGGCGGCGCAGGATTGACCGGAATGGACGAGGCAGGACGCGATGGAATCGAATGTGAAGATCGAGGAGAGCTGGAAGACAGCTTTAAGCGCGGAATTCTCCAGCCCCTACATGACTGAGCTGAAAAAATTCCTCTTGGAGGAGAAAAGCAGCGGCAAGCAGATTTTCCCCAAGGGGCCTGAGTATTTCCGCGCCCTGGACCTGACGCCGCTCGACAAGGTGCGCGTCGTCATCCTTGGGCAGGATCCCTATCATGGCGAGGGGCAGGCGCATGGGCTATCCTTCAGCGTCAAGCCGGGCGTGCGCTCGCCGCCATCCCTGGTGAACATCTACAAGGAGCTGCTTGGCGACCTTGGCATTCCGCCGGCGCGCCACGGTTTCCTGGAAAGCTGGGCGCGGCAGGGCGTGCTCTTGCTCAACAGCGTATTGACGGTCGAGCGAGCGATGGCAGCATCGCATCAGGGCAAGGGCTGGGAAAAGTTCACCGACGCGATCATTCGCGCCGTCAACGATCAGGCGCACCCGGTCGTCTTCATTCTCTGGGGATCCTATGCGCAGAAAAAAGCGGCCTTTGTCGATCCGTCGCGCCATCTGGTGATCCGGTCGCCGCATCCGTCGCCGCTCTCGGCCCATAACGGTTTCTTCGGCACCAAACCTTTTTCCAAGACCAACGATTTTCTCGTCTCGAAAGGCCGCGAGCCGATCGACTGGGCACTGCCTGCCAATCCGGAGGTGCCAACCTAGGGCAGCGTCTGGGAGGAGGGCGGTTCGGGTTGCTTGGCCTTGCGCCGGGCGACGACGCTTTCGCGCCAGACGGTGAAAATGCCGGCGCAGACGACGATCACTGAACCGAGGATCATGTTGAGGTTCAGCGTTTCTCCGAAGATGGAGACGCCGATGATCGAGGCGAAGACGAGCTGAAGATAGGTCAGAGGCTGGACCTCCGAGGCGTCGAGCAGTTCGTAAGCCTTGATCAGGAAGAAATGGCTGGTCGTCCCGGTGACGCACAAAAGCAGCATCCACGCCCAGTCCTGCGGTGCGAGTGCCGTCCAGTAGAACGGCCCGGCAAGCGTGATCGCAATGGCGCCGGCGACGCCGGTGTAGAAAAAGCTGGTGACCGAGCTGTCGTCCCGGCTGACCAGCCGCGTCGAGATCACATAGATCGCAAAGATCAGAGCCGATGAGATCGGGATCAGGAAGTTGATGTCGAAGCCGCTGTCGTCAGGCTTCAGGATGAGCAATACGCCGAGCAATCCGACGATGATCGCTGTCCAGCGCCGCCAGCCGACGCGCTCGCCGAGCAGCGGCATGGAGAGCAGCGCCACGAAAAGCGGTCCGGACGAAAAGATCGCCTGCGAATGAGCAAGGCCGACCCGCGAAAACGAGATGATGACGATGACGATCTGTACGACCAGCAGGATGCCGCGCAGGACCTGCAGCACTGGCCTCTTGGTCCGGACCGCCGCCGCAAGGCCGCTGCGTGATCGCGCCGCCAGCGCCACGGCAAAGGCGGCAAAGGCCCAATACCGGATCATGGTGATGAAGACCGGAGGGTAGAGGCCGCCCAGATGCTTGGATATCGCGTCCTGTATCGAAAAGATTACAAGGGCAAGCAGGACGAAGATATAGCCGGCGCGCTTCGAGGTCATGACAATGGTCATACACCGGCTGAGCGGGAAGCAGCCACGCGATTTTCGCGATGCAGCAATGTTTGTTTCAAACCGGCGTTTTCCGGCAACACGGTAGTTTCGAATGCCACAGTGTTGCCGGTCCTATATCAATCTTCGCGGAACGTATGCTGTATCTGTTCCGTCAGCGGTTTCGCGAGATAGGAGATCACGGTGCGATCGGCGATCTTGATGAAGATTTCGGCCGGCATGCCGGGATAGAGGGTCAACCCCTTCAGGCCTGCAAGGCTTTCCGGCTTCGGCTTGATACGCAGCGGATAGTAGGTCATGCCCGTGCGCTGGTCGGTAACGAGGTCGGGGGCGATGGTCACGACTTCCGCTTCGACAATCGGCGTGGTGCGCTGGTTAAAGGCGCTGAAGCGGACTTCAACCGGCTGGCCGAGGCGAATCTGGTCGATATCATGCGTGGCGACCTTGGCCTCGACCGTCAAGCCGTCAGCCCCGGGGACGACGAGCATCAAGACTTCGCCAGGGTTGATGACCCCATTCACGGTGTGCACGGCCAACTGATAGATGCGGCCGTCCAGCGGCGCGCGAATATCGATGCGCTTGAGCTGGTCCATGGCGGCGATGCGGCGGTCTTCGTATTCGGCGATCTTGCCTTCGACGTCCGTCAGTTCCTTGGCAATCTCGGTGCGGCGGTCCTCGTCGAGCTGCAGGATCTGCAGGTCGATTTCGCTCGACTTGCCGGCAGCCTGTGCACGCGCAGCGATACGGGCGCCGCGGTCGCCTTCTAGCTGGGCGCGATCGCGCTTCAGCTCGGTCAGGCGCTGCATGGAGACGAGGCCCTGACCGTAGAGCTTGTCGAGACCCGTGAGTTCTTCGCCGATCAGCTTCAGCGCATCCTCGATGGCAGCCAGCTGAACCGTCAGGCCCTTGGTTTCATCCAAAAGCTGGTCCTTGCGTGACGCAAGCTGGCTTTTCATACCGGCGAGTGCGTTCTTGCGGCTGATAAACAGCTTGCGCTCGCTCTGTTCCAGAACCTCGCCCGGCGTACTGGTGCCGGATGTCAGTTGGCTCAAATCCTCCGGGATGGTGAAATCGTCCGATCCAAGCTGCTCTGCAAGCAGGCGGGCCCTGCGCGCATAAAGCTGCGCCAGCGTATTTTGCACGATCGACAGGTTGGCCCGCACGGTGGTGCCGTCCAGGGTGATCAGGATCTGGCCTGCCTTGACGGTATCGCCTTCCTTGACCAGTACTTCATGGACGATGCCGCCGGTCAGGTGCTGGATCTTCTTGACGTTGTTTTCGACCACGACGGTGCCGCCAGCGACAATCGCGCTCGACAGTTCGGTGGTCATCGCCCAGCCGCCGACGCCGGCGACAAGTGCGATGCCGAGCATCGTTACGGCGGTGATGTGCCGGCTGAGCGAACGGTGCGAGCTTGCCGGGTTTGCTGCAGTATCGGTCACGATGCGGACTCCTGTCCTTCACCCACGACTTTCAACGATGCGGGGCTGGCAATTTGCGGCTGGCGGCTATCCTTGCGCAGGATCTGCGCAAGGACTTCGTCTTTCGGCCCAAAGGCCTGCATCCGCCCCTCGTTCATCATCAGGACCATGTCGGCGGCGGCGAGCGCACTTGGCCGATGGGCAATTACGACGACGATGCCGCCGCGTGCCCGCACGCTCATGATCGCTTCGCTCAGCGCCTGTTCGCCCTCGGCATCCAGATTGGAGTTGGGTTCGTCAAGGACCACGAGGAAAGGCTCGCCGAACAGGGCGCGGGCAAGGGCGACACGCTGGCGCTGGCCGGCGGAAAGGGCGGCTCCGCCTTCACCGATCTCCGTCTCATAGCCGTTGGGTAGCTTGAGAATGAGGTCGTGGACGCGGGCAGCCTTGGCGGCGGAAACGATGGTGTCCGGCGATGGATTTTCGGTCAGGCGGGCAATGTTCTGCGCCACCGTGCCGGCGAAAAGTTCGACGTCCTGCGGCAGATAGCCGACGTAGCGGCCGAGCCGGTCGGTGTCCCACTGATCGAGCGCTGCACCGTCGAGGCGAACCGAGCCGCGAAAGGCAGGCCAGATGCCGATGAGGGCACGCGCAAGCGAGGACTTGCCGGAGGCGCTGGGGCCGATGACGCCGAGCGCGCTACCGGCCTTCACCGTGAAGTTCACTTCTGCAAAAGTCAGGCGCTGCGCGCCGGGAGGGCCGCCAGCAAGGCCTTCGGCGCTCAATTTCTCGTTCGGTACCGGCAGCTCCAGCGGCGCTTCGCGCTCCGGCAGCGCCTTGAGCAATTCCTTCAGGCGCTGCCAGCTCTGGCGGCAGGAAACGTAGCCGCGCCAGTTGCCGATGGCCAATTCCACCGGCGCCAGCGCCCGTGCGGTCAGGATCGAACCGGCGATGATGATCCCCGGCGAAGCCATGCCCTCAATGACGAGGACCGCACCGGTTGCGAGAACGGCGGATTGCAGCGCCATGCGGAAGACCTTGGACAGAGCGCCATAACCATTGCCGACGTCGGAGGTCTCGCGGTTTTGTTCACGGTAGCTGTCGTTGCGCTGTTCCCAAAGCTGCGACATGCGGCCGAGCATCCCCATGGCCTGCATGACTTCGGCATTGCGCTGCGAAGCTTGAGCAAACGCGTTGCGATGGTTTCCGGCCTCCGATGCCTTTTTCGACGGGCCTTGCGTGCCGCGGTTGGTCAGGAAAGTCAGGGCGATGAGGATGATCGACCCAACGATCGCGACGATGCCGATCAACGGATGGAACAGGAAGCAGATGCCGATATAGAACGGCAGCCAGGGCAGATCGAAGAATGCGGCCGGGCCGGTGCCGGAGAGGAAGGCGCGAACCTGATCGAAATCGCGCAAGGCTTGCAGACCGTCGCCCTGGGTGCGCAGTTTCAATGGAGCCTGGACCACGGCGCGGTAGATTCGCGCGCTCATGGCTTCGTCCAGGGCACCGGCAACGCGCACAAGCATGCGGCCGCGCACCATTTCGAAGGCGCCCTGGAACGCATAGAGCAGCAGTGCAAGCAGGCAGAGTGCGATCAGCGTCGGGATGCTTCGGCTCGGCAGGACCCGGTCATAGACCTCCAGCATGAAGAAGGAGCCGGTCAGGTAGAGAATATTGACAAGCGCACTGGCGAGAAAGATGCCGATGAAGCCCGCCTTGCAATTCCATAAAGCTTCGGCCGGGTCGGATGCGCTGACATTCTTCTTCGATGGATTCGTCACTGTAAAATTCCTCGCGAGACGCTCCCCGTCTCAAATAGAATACGCAATGTGCCACAACTTCTCTAAAGTCGCATTACCTGGGACACTGTCACCTGGGGTACAGGTGAACTGTAGTGGCGCATCGCATCGCCGGGCGCCAGATTTGTGGCCTGTGTAAATGATTTTTTGTTAATTGAAACGGTTTTGTCACCGTTATAGTGGAATTACCGGAGTACTGCCATGGCTGTTTCTGTATTTCGGCGAAGTATTTGTTGTTTTTTGCCAGATGCTTAGGCCTGATCAGTGTCGTTCTGCCTTGCGCTCTCCCGGTCAATCGGCCAAAGACCCCGATATGTTGGAAAAGGTTGAGAAATGCGAAGCGTTTTGATCGTGGGGATCGGTGCCGGAAACCCGGAACACATGACGGTGCAGGCGATCAATGCGCTCAACAAAGCCAGCGTTTTATTCATCCCTACCAAGGGCAATGCGAAAGCGCAGCTTGCCGATGTCCGCCGTGAGATCGTGTCGCGTTATGTCACCCGTGCGGACAGCCGGGTGGTGGAATTTGAGGTGCCTGTGCGCCAGGTCGCGGATCGATCCTATCATCGCAGCGTCGACGACTGGCATGCCGCAATCGCCACCACTTACGAGCGGCTGCTGGTCGAGGAGCTTGATGATGACCAGACCGGCGCCTTTCTCGTCTGGGGCGATCCGATGCTGTATGACAGCACGATCCGCATCGTCGAGCGGGTCCGCGCCTTGGCGACGGTTGCGTTCGACTATTCGGTCGTTCCCGGCATCACCAGCATTCAGGCGCTTGCCGCCAGCCACAGGATACCGCTCAATCTCGTCGGCAAGCCGGTCGAGATCACCACCGGCCGGCGCTTGGCTCAGAGTTTTCCGCAGAAAAGCGAAACGGCCGTCGTCATGCTCGACGGCGAACAGGCTTTCATGAAAATCGACGATCCGGAAGCGCGGATCTATTGGGGGGCCTATCTCGGCACCGAGCAGGAGATCGTCATTTCCGGCAGGCTTGCCGATGTGAAGGACGATATCCTCAAAACCAGGGCGGCGGCGCGGGCGCAGTACGGCTGGATCATGGATATCTACCTTCTGCAGAAGGGCGCGGATTTCGAAGAGTAACGCCAAACGTGATGCTCCGCCTTGGCTTGCAACACGGCATGGCAGCCCGCTCCCCGGTGTTGTAGAGTGGGACGGGCCAGCGATGGCCCGGAGCATTGGATTTGCATTTATGAAGACTGGAAATGGCCAGCTGCCTGTCATGACGTTCTGTGCTGCACCATCCGAGGGATCAGGGGAAACACCGCATCTGCCATCGATGCGTCGCGGTGCCTGTCCGTCCCTGTCAACGCCGATGATGACGGGAGATGGCCTTCTGGTGCGCCTGCGGCCTGCAAAGCCCGGATTTTCGCTTCGTGAACTGATGGCGGTAGCGGATGCGGCTGCCTTGTGTGGTAATGGCATTCTCGAAATCACGGCGCGCGGCAATCTGCAAATCCGCGGGTTGAAGGCGGAAACCGTTCCGCTCCTGTCCCAGAAGATCGCCGATGCCGGCATAGAGATCGCACAGGGGCTGGCGATTGAAACGCCGCCTCTGGCCGGACTGGATCCGGCTGAAATTGCCGACGCCGTTTGCGTCGCCGAGCGACTGCGTCGGGCGGTGGCTGCGCATCAGCCGCCGTTGCAGCTGGCGCCCAAGCTGTCGGTTGTCATCGATGGCGGCGGCCAGCTGCATTTGGGCGCGGTCACCGCCGATATCAGGTTGCGGGCGGTGCGCACCAACGGCAAGCTGCTCTGGCTGCTGGCTCTTGCCGGGACGGAAACGACGGCAAGGCGTATCGCGGCGCTCGAGGACGTGGCCGTCGTGCCGGCGGTGATGGACCTTCTGGAAAGTCTTGCCGCGATTGGCAGGGATGCCCGTGCCCGGGATATCGCCGGCGTTGTTTCAACCCACTGGGCGGTGCCGGCCGATGTCGACGATGTCGTGCCAAGGATAGCGGCGCCGAATTCTGCCGGCATCCATGATCTCGGCGGGGACTGCTTCATTCTGGGCGTTGGTCTTCCCTTCGGGCAAACCCGAACGGACAATCTTGTGCCGTTGCTTGAAGCACTGGAAATTCTGGGGGCCACGGAAATTCGCCTGGCGCCCGGTCATGCGCTGATGGTTCTGGGTATTGCGCCGGACCGGGTGGGTGCGGCGCAGGCCCTGGCCCTCGGGCACGGTTTGCGCGCGTTTCCGCGTGATCCCCGCAATCACATTGCCGCCTGTGCCGGTGTCGGGGCGTGTGCGTCGGCACGGATCGATACCAGAGCCGTGGCGCAAATGGTTGTAGACAGGGCACCAGCGCTGCTCGACGGGTCGCTGACGGTCCACGTTTCCGGTTGCGCCAAGGGCTGCGCCAAGCCATCCGCCTCGGCGCTGACGATCACGGCTGCGCCAATAGGCTATGGGCTTGTCGTAAATGGCCCTGCCTCGGCGGCACCAACCGCCTACATCGAAGAAAACAACATAAGAACCGCGCTTGAACACCTCGACAAGCTCGTGTCCAACCGGAAACAGGGTGGCGAATCGGCCCGGTCCTGCCTTACACGGCTCGGAGCGGATATGATCACCGCCGCGGTTCAACAGGGATAGAGATGCCTGAATACGATTACATCCGGGATGGCGATGCCATCTACGAGCGCTCGTTTGCCATCATTCGCAGCGAAGCCGATCTGTCCCGCTTTTCCGAGGAAGAAGCTGATCTTGCCGTCCGTATGGTGCATGCCTGCGGACTGGTGGATGCCGCGCAATATTTCGAATTTTCTCCCGGCTTCGTTACGGCCGCCCGCCAGGCCCTGAAGAATGGGGCGCCGATCTTCTGCGATGCCTTCATGGTCTCCCACGGCATTACCCGCGCCCGCCTTCCGGCAGACAACGATGTGATCTGCACATTGCGCGAACCGCAGACGGCCGAGATAGCCCGTAAGATTGGCAATACCCGTTCTGCCGCTGCGTTGAAGCTGTGGGTCGAGCGCCTGGCCGGATCCGTGGTTGCCATCGGCAATGCGCCGACGGCGCTGTTCTTCCTACTGGAACTGCTGCGTGACGGCGCGCCAAAGCCGGCGGCGATCATCGGCATGCCGGTCGGGTTCGTCGGAGCGGCGGAATCGAAGGACGCGCTGGCTGAAAATTCCTATGGCGTGCCCTATGCCATCGTGCGCGGCCGTCTCGGCGGCAGCGCCATGACGGCGGCTGCGGTCAATTCGCTGGCGAGGCCGGGACTTTGAGCGCGGCAACCACAGGCCGGCTGATCGGTGTCGGCACCGGTCCGGGCGATCCGGAGCTTTTGACCCTCAAGGCCATCAAGGCGCTGGAGGCAGCCGACGTGCTCGCCTATTTCGCCAAGGAAGGGCGGCGCGGCAACGGGCGCGCCGTCGTCGACGGGTTGCTGAAGCCCGGTCTGCTCGAATTGCCGCTCTACTATCCGGTGACCGTCGAGATCGACAAGGACCACGACGACTACAAGCGCCAGATCACCGCTTTTTACGATGCCTCGGCTGCTGCTGTTGCCGAACATCTGAACGCCGGCAAGACCGTCGCGATCCTCAGCGAAGGCGATCCGATGTTCTACGGTTCCTACATGCACCTGCATGTGCGGCTGGCCGGACGTTTCCTGGTCGAGGTCATTCCGGGGATTACCGCCATGTCGGGTTGCTGGTCGCTGGCCGGTCTGCCGATCGTGCAGGGCGACGATGTTCTCTCGGTGCTTCCGGGCACGATGGGCGAGGAGCAGCTGGCCCGCCGTCTCGGCGATACCGAAGCCGCCGTGATCATGAAGGTCGGCCGCAACCTGCCGAAGATCCGGCGGGCGCTGACGGCTGCCGGCAAACTTGGCCGGGCCGTTTATGTCGAGCGCGGCACGATGGCGAATTCCGCGATGATCCCGCTGGCCGAAAAAACCGACGACATCGCGCCCTATTTCTCGCTGGTGCTGGTTCCCGGTTGGAGCGGCAGGCCATGAGCGGTACGCTATATGTGATCGGCACAGGCCCCGGCGGTCCACAGCAGATGACGCCCGAGGCCCTCGACGCGGTATCGAAATCAACCGATTTCCTTGGCTACGGCCCTTATCTCGACCGGCTGTCGCTGCGCGCCGGCCAGAACCGGATCGCCTCGGACAATCGCGAGGAACTCGATCGGGCGCAGGCCGCAATCGTTCGCGCCGTTTCCGGCACCAATGTCTGTGTCGTTTCCGGCGGCGATCCCGGCGTCTTCGCCATGGCTGCCGCCGTCTGCGAGGCGATCGACAACGGACCGGACGAATGGCGCGCAATCGACCTCGTCATCGTGCCGGGTGTCACCGCCATGCTGGCGGTTGCCGCGCGTATCGGCGCCCCGCTCGGCCATGATTTCTGCGCGATTTCGCTGTCGGACAATCTGAAGCCCTGGGATGTAATCACCCGGCGTTTGAAGCTGGTGGCGGAGGCCGGTCTGGTGATCGCGCTTTATAATCCGATCAGCAAGGCGCGGCCGTGGCAACTCGGCGAGGCCTTCGATATCCTGCGCAGCGTGCTGCCGGCCGAAACGCCGGTTATTTTTGGCCGTGCAGCTGGCCGTCCCGACGAGCGCATGCTGGTCATGCCGCTTGGGCAGGCGGATGCACAGAAGGCGGATATGGCGACCTGCGTGATCATCGGCTCGCCGGAGACCCGGGTCATCCCGCGTCCGGGCAAGCCCGATCTGGTTTACACGCCGCGTTTCATCTCCGGGGAGAAAAGGTGATCGACAAGACCGAGCGCGTCTTTGACAGTTTCAACTGTACGGACATCGTCCGGTTGCTGACGCTCGACCATGATCACCCCGGTGCCGAGCGCACGGGCGGCGGCAATTTTGCCATAGGTGGCCGTGCCGCCACTGTTCTTCGCGACGATCACATCGATCCGGTTCTCGATCAAGAGGCCGCGTTCGGCCGTTTCTTCGAACGGTCCAGTCGCACGAATGTAATGCGCATGGGGAACATCGAGCTGCGGCGTGACGGGGTCGACGCTGCGGATCAGGTAGCTGTGCTGCGGAGCGCTTTCGAAATGGAAAGCCTCCTGTCTGCCGATGGCGAGGAAGACGCGTTTCGGACCAGTGCCGAGGGCTTCAGCTGCGTCTGTGACCGAGCGAACACTGGTCCAGCGGTCGCCGGGCTGCTGTTTCCAGGCGGGACGGCGAAGGGCAAAAAACGGGAGAACGGTCGCGCTCGCCGCAATTGCCGCGTTGCGCGAGATGCGCGCCGCAAAGGGATGCGTGGCATCGATCAAGAGATCGAAATTTTCACCCTTGAGGAAATCGGCAAGCCCGTCGCTGCCGCCGAAGCCGCCGCTACGGGTGGGAACCGGTTGGGCCATGGGCTCCGCCGTTCGTCCGGCGAGCGAAAGCAGAACCTCACACTCCGGGCGCAGCGCCAGGGCGGCCGCCAGTTGCCGTGCTTCGGTCGTGCCGCCAAGGATCAGGATGCGGTGTTTGCCCATGGGTGACAATCAGGTCTTTTCGAGTGGTGACAACGCGCCGTGGCTGACGATCGTCGGCCTTGGCGAAGATGGTTTAACCGGTCTCGGAGACGAGGCCAAGCGTTGCATCGCCAGCGCCTCGGCGGTTTTCGGCGGGGCTCGCCATCTGGAGCTTGCTGCGGCGCTGATTGCCGGTGAGCAGCATAGCTGGTTGAGCCCGTTCGAGCGTTCTGTCGAGGCTGTGATTGCGCTGCGCGGAACGCCTGTCGTGGTGCTCGCTTCCGGCGATCCGTTCTTCTTCGGTGCCGGAGTGACGCTTTCGCGGCGGATCGATCGTTCGGAGATGCGCGTCCTTCCTTCCCCGTCCTCGTTTAGCCTGGCAGCCTCTCGTCTCGGTTGGGCGCTGCAGGATACGGTGACCGTTTCGCTGCACGGCCGCCCGCTCGATCTGATCCGGCCACATCTGCAGCCGGGGGCCCGTATTCTGGCACTGACATCCGATGAGCACGGACCGGGTCAGCTTGCGCACTTGCTTGCTGCGAGCGGATTTGGGCAGTCCCGATTGACGGTGCTTGAGGCGCTGGGCGGTGACCGGGAGCGTCTGACATCACACATCGCGGCGGATTTTTCGCTGACTGACGTCAACCCGCTCAACATCTGCGCCGTCGAGGTCGTGGCTGAAGCAGGCGCTCGTGTCTTGCCGTTGGCATCCGGTCTGGACGACGGACTGTTCGAGCATGATGGCCAGATCACCAAGCGCGAGGTCCGCGCGCTGACGCTGTCCGCGCTGGCACCGCGGCGGGGTGAAATGTTGTGGGATATCGGTGCCGGCTCCGGTTCGATCGGGATCGAATGGATGCTGTGCGACCCGGCAATGCGCGCGATTGCCATTGAAGGTTTAGCCGAGCGCTTCGAGCGCATCGAGCGGAACGCTGCAAATTTTGGCGTGCCGGGTTTGACCGTCGTTCACGGCACAGCACCCGAAGCCCTTGCAGGATTGCCGTCCCCGGACGCGATCTTTATCGGTGGCGGCGGCAGCGAAGATGGCGTGATGGATGCGGCGATCGCTGCATTGAAGTCCGGTGGCCGGTTGGTCGCCAATGCTGTTACGACCCAGATGGAAGCGGTGCTTCTGGAGCATCATGCAAGGCTCGGCGGTTCGCTGATCCGCATCGATATCGCCCGCGCGTCTCCCGTTGGCGCCATGACCGGCTGGCGCCCCGCGATGCCGGTGACGCAATGGTCGTGGATCAAGCCATGATGCCGGAATTTCAAAAGGAAAGAGCATGACCGTCCATTTCATCGGAGCAGGCCCGGGTGCCGCAGACCTGATCACCGTGCGCGGCCGCGATCTCATCGCCCGCTGCCCGGTCTGCCTCTATGCCGGTTCGATCGTCTCACAGGAACTGCTGCAATATTGCCCTGAGGGTGCGCGTATCGTCGATACCGCGCCGATGTCGCTCGACGAGATCGAAGCGGAATATGTGAAGGCCGCGCAGGCGGGTCACGATGTGGCGCGGCTGCATTCGGGCGATCTCTCCGTCTGGAGTGCGGTTGCCGAGCAAATCCGCCGGCTGGAGAAGCATGGGCTCGACTACACGATGACGCCCGGCGTGCCGGCTTTTGCGGCGGCGGCTGCGACCCTTGGCCGGGAACTCACCATTCCCGCCGTCGCCCAGAGCCTTGTGCTGACCCGTGTTTCCGGCCGGGCCTCGCCGATGCCGAATGCCGAGACTTTGGCCGGGTTCGGCGCCACCGGCGCGACCCTGGCGATCCATCTGGCGATCCATGCCCTGGGGCAGGTTGTCGAGGAACTGACGCCGCTCTACGGCGCGGATTGCCCGGTCGCGATCGTTGTCAAGGCATCCTGGCCGGATGAGCGGGTGATCAGGGGAACGCTTGCCGATATCGAGGCAAAGGTTGCGGCCGACCCCATCGAGCGGACGGCGCTGATCTTTGTCGGCCAGACGCTTGGCGCCACCGATTTCCGTGAAAGCTCGCTTTATGACGCGGCCTATCAGCGGCGGTTTCGCGGCCGCGAGGGGCTATAGAGCCTTTCCGCTTTTCTCGTCCGCTGCGTCCGGCTGCTCGCCGGTCGATTTGCGCGGCACGCCGTTCTTGCCTTCGATCCGGTCGCGGTGGAGTGCGGATTGACCAAGCAGCATCAGCGTGACCGGTGTCGTCAGGATGACGAAGACGATAATCAGGATTTCGTGGAAGATCCACCGGTTCTGCAGGACGGCGAAGGTGATCATCGAGGCGATGCAGATCAGGATCGTGCCGGCGCTGGCGCCAAGCGTCGGCGCGTGCAGGCGCCCATAGAAGGTCTTCAGCCGGATCAATCCCATCGAGCCGATAAGGGTGATGGCCGATCCGAGCAGAAGAAGAATGCAGACCGGCATCGCCGCCCAGGCCGGAAGGTCGGTCAGATGGCTCATTCGATCACCTCACCGCGCATCAGGATCTTGGCAAAGGCGATCGACGAGACGAAGCCGAGCAGGGCGATGATCAGCGCCGCTTCGAAATAGATCGAATTGGCGGTGCGGATTCCGAATGTTAGAAGCAGTAGCATGGCGTTGATGTAAAGCGCATCGAGGCCGAGAATGCGATCTTGCGCGCGCGGCCCCCGGACCATCCGGAACAGCGCGCACCCCATGGCCAGTCCTAAAAGAATCTGGGACGCCAGGATCGACCAGATGATGAAGAGCTCGTTCATTCGAATATCTCCTTCAACGGGGTTTCGTAGCGGCGTTTGATCAGGTCGGACCACGCCGCGCCGTTTTCCAGATCAAGGACGTGAATGAGCAGAATACCCGTCTGGCGGTCGAACTCGAGCCAGGCCGTGCCGGGCGTTGCCGTCAGGATGCAGGCAAGCAGTGCCAGCGCATTCTCGTCACGCAAGCTGATGTCGATTGCCACGAAACCGGAATTCGCCGGGCGTCTTCCGGCACGCAGGATCACGCTCATCACGGCAATGTCCGAGCGCAGCACATCCACGGCGACATGGCCTGCGAGCACGGCGATGCGGCCGAAATTCTTCAGCCGTGTCTTGTCGGGCTGAAGGTTGACCATGATCCAGGCAAAGACGACGCCGAGCATGGTGCCGAGCACGATGTGGCCCGGCGAAACGGATTGGTTGATCAACAGCCACAACATCAACAGTGAAAGCGACAGCAGCGGATAGGGGAACCAGTAGCGCATGGTACTATTGCCCTCCCGCCGGCCCGGCACGCGGAGCCTGCATCACGCGCCCAATATAGTTCTGCGGTTCACCCAGCGATTTCGCTGTCGCGTCCATGTAGCGCATCGCGGGTCCGGCCTGGAAACTCAGCAAGACACAGGCGGCCAGCAGCAGAAGAACCGGCGTGATCTCGATCAGGAAGACACGTGGAATGGTGCCTTCGATCGACGTCCAGAAGGTCCGGATGCCGACGCGGTTCATGGCGATCATGGCTGCAAGGCCTGACAGGATGAGCAGTGCGGTATAGGCCCATTCGGCGCCGGAAACCGGGGCCTCGCCGCCAAAGCTGCCGGGATTGAAAAGCCCGTGCAGCATGGCGAATTTGGCAAGAAACCCCGAAAGCGGCGGCAGGCCGGACAAAAGGATGGCGCAGGTGCAGAAGCAGAGGCCAAGAACGGCCATGGTGCCTGGCACGGCGACGCCGGCCTCCTTTTCCTCCTCGTTCTCATCGAGGTCGCCATAGGCTTCCATCGTCACCGCCAGAACGTCGGCACCGGCATCGCGGGCGCGTTCCACCAGCTCGATCAGCAGGAAGAAGGCGCAGATCGTCAGGGTCGAGCTGACGAGATAAAACAGCGCGCCGCCGATGATCGCGCCATTGCCGAGCCCGACCGCCGCCATCAGTGTGCCGGAGGAGACCAGTACGCAATAGCCGGCGAGCCTGCCCATCGCCTGTGAAGCCAGCACCCCGATCGCGCCGAAGCCAATCGTGAGGAGCCCGCCATAAAGAAGAATGGGTTGCCCAAAACCGAGGGAGCCGCCGGCATCGCTGCCGAACAGCAGCATCGAAAGCCGCAGAAGAATATAGATGCCGACCTTGGTCAGAATGGCGAAGATCGCAGCAACCGGCGGGGTTGCGGCGGAATAGGTGGCGGGCAGCCAGAAGCCGAGCGGCCACATGCCGGCCTTGACGAGGAAGGCAATGCCGAGAAGGGCGGCACCCGTCTCCATCAGCATCCGGCTTTCCGGTCCGATGGTGGTGATCCGCATCGCGAGATCAGCCATGTTGAGCGTGCCGGTCGCGCCATAGATCAGGCTGACGCCGATCAGGAACAGCGAGGACGCGGCAAGGTTGACGGCGATGTAGTGCAGGCCCGCCTTTACCCTCATCGGGCCCGAGCCGTGCAATAGCAGGCCGTAGGACGCGGCCAGCATCATTTCGAAGAAGACGAACAGGTTGAACAGGTCGCCGGTCAGGAAGGCGCCGTTGAGGCCCGCTAGCATGAGCTGGAACAGCGAATGGAAATGATGGCCGGCACGGTGCCATTTCGCCATCGCGAACACCTGCGTCGCCATCGCCAGCAGTCCGGTCAGCACCAGCATCAGGGCCGACAGCCGGTCGAGCACCAGAACGATGCCGAAGGGTGCAGGCCAGTTTCCGAGCAGATAGACGCTGGCGCCGGCTTCGCCTTCTCCGGGGGCGGCAGCGTTCTGCATCAGCAGAACGCTGATGAGGAAAACCACGACGGTCGATGTGAAACCGATCACGCCTTTCAGCGTCCGATTGCGCTCATCGACAGGAATGAGGCCGGCCGCCGTGATGATCGGCAGCAGGATTGGCAGGATGATCAGGTGGTGAAACCAGGTCATGCCGCGCTACTCCCTGCCGTCCACATGGTCGGTGCCGGTAAAGCCACGAGAAGCGAGAAGAACGACGAGAAACAGTGCCGTCATGGCAAAGCCGATGACGATGGCTGTCAGCACCAGCGCCTGGGGAATGGGATCGGTGTGGGTCAAGAGCCCGCCGCTGCCGCCGGGTTCCAGAACAGGCGGCGCGTTCACTCTCGGGCGGCCCATGCCGAAGATGAAGAGATTGACGGCATAGGAGAGCAGCGACAGGCCGATGATGACCTGGTAGGTGCGTGGCCGGAACAGAAGCCAGACGCCGGAGGCGGTCAGTACGCCGATGCCGGCGGAGAGAACCAGTTCCATTATGCGGTCTCCTTCGCAGCCAGCTTTGCGGCCCTGATCTGGGCGCGGGGCGCGCGCACCGATTGGTGGGCAAGTGCGATCAGGATCAGCACGGTGGCGCCGAGAACCAGCGAGAACACACCGAGATCGAACAGGATCGCGGTTGCGAGCGGGATCTTGCCGATGACCGGCAGGGATACATATTGCGCATGCGAGGTCAGGAACGGATAGCCGAAGATCCAGGATCCCAGCCCGGTCGCGGTGGCGACGAGCAGACCGATCGCCATCCAGCGCAGCGGGTGGATCCGCAGCCGTTCCTCGACCCAACGCGTGCCGCCGGCCATATACTGCAGGATGAAGGCGATCGACATGGCGATACCGGCCGCAAAGCCGCCGCCGGGCAAATCGTGACCGCGGAAAAACAGGAAGGCGGCCAGCATGCCGATGACCGGGAACATCCAGCGCATGATGACCGAGGGAACCAGCAGGTATTCGGCGATGCTGTCACCCTTCTTGCGGTCCGGGTGATCGTCGTCGAAGGCGTTCTGGACGCGCTGCTGTTCCGGCGTCTCAAGGCTTTCGGTGGCGGGGCGGAAGCGCAGCAATAGCGCAAACACCGTCAAGGCGACGATGCACAGGACAGCAATCTCGCCCAGCGTATCGAAACCGCGGAAATCGACCAGAATGACGTTGACGGCATTGGTGCCGCCGCCTTCGCTATAGGCGCGTTCGAGGAAATAGCTCGAAATCGTTTCCGGCATTTCCCGGCTCATCATCGTGTAGGAGATAAGCATCATCCCAAGACCGGCAAACATGGCGAACGCGAGATCGCGCAGGCGGCGCAGGCGCGTGGACATCGTCATCATTCCCCGATCGTCCGGATCTTCTATTCGCTTCGGCAGCCAGCGCAGGCCGAGCAGGATCAAAACCGTTGTGACGACCTCGACGAACAATTGCGTTGCAGCGAGATCAGGTGCGGACAGCCAGACAAAGGTGAGGCAGGTGACAAGGCCCGCGCCGCCGAGCAGGACCAGAGCAGCCAGGCGGTGGAATTTGGCCTGATAGGCCGCACCGACGGCGCAGACCATGCCGATCAGCCAGATCAGCGCGAAAGCCGGATCAATGTTGCGCAGGACGATGGTTGCGGGCTTGAAACCCTGCGACAGAAGCGTGATCGCACCGGCGATGAGGGCGACCGCGACCAGGATGCGCATCTGTGGCTGCAGGCGGCGGGTGCCGGCGCGCATTTCGATCGACCGCGCCCATTTCCACGACAGGGTCACCAGCACGCGCTCGAAGATGCGCTGGCCCTCCAGGCGGCGGAAGAAGGGCGGCCCCTCGATGCTGGTGGCGAGATAGGGGCGCATGATGAAAAACAGCCCGACGCCTCCAACCAGCGCGATCAGGCTCATGAACAGCGGCAGGGTCCAGCCGTGCCAGACGGCTAGGCTATAGACGGGCGTTGCGTCTCCGAGCACCGACTTGACGGCCGTGTGCAGGAAGGGGCCGATGGTCAGGGCCGGAAGGATGCCGACGACGAGGCAGGAGAAGACCAGGAAGTAAATCGGCGCGAGCATCCAGTGCGGCGGTTCGTGCGGTGTTTTGGGCAGGTCCTGCGGCGGCGGGCCGAAGAAGACGCTGTAGATGAAGCGCAGCGAATAGGTCACGGCGAACATGCTGGCGAGCGTCGCCACGTAAGGCGTGATCGTGTCGAGACGATTGTATTTATGCGTTTCGATCGCCTCGGCAAAGAACATTTCCTTCGACAGGAAGCCGTTCAGCAGCGGCACGCCGGCCATCGCGGCACTGGCGACCATCGCCAGCGTCGCGGTGATCGGCATGTATTTGAACAGCCCGCTTAAGCGCCGCATATCGCGCGTGCCGGTTTCATGATCGATGATCCCGGCGGCCATGAACAGCGAGGCCTTGAAGGTCGCATGGTTCATGGTGTGGAAGATCGCCGCGACCGCCGCCAGCGGGCTTCCAAGGCTCAGCAGTACGGTGATGAGGCCGAGATGACTGATCGTCGAATAGGCAAGCAGCCCCTTCAGGTCCTGCTGGAAAATGGCGAAATAAGCGCCGAGCAACAGGGTGCTGAGGCCGGCCAGGCCGACGAGCCAGAACCACTGATCGGTGCCGGCCATGACAGGCCAGAGCCGGATCAGCAGAAACACACCGGCTT
Source organism: Pararhizobium sp. P1_E7 (assembly GCF_056405855.1). Taxonomy (NCBI): domain Bacteria; kingdom Pseudomonadati; phylum Pseudomonadota; class Alphaproteobacteria; order Hyphomicrobiales; family Rhizobiaceae; genus Pararhizobium; species Pararhizobium sp. P1_E7. The sequence continues at coordinate 151,043 of NZ_JBFUBH010000002.1, forward strand.
TCACGAGCGTGGCGGAGTGCAGATAGGCCGATACCGGTGTCGGCGCCGCCATGGCATGCGGCAGCCAGAAATGGAATGGAAACTGCGCGCTTTTCGTCAACGCTCCGAGCAGGATGAGGAGCAGCACGGCAGTATAGAGCGGATCGTTGCGGATCAGGTCGCCGGATGAGAGCACGACGTCGAGATCGTAGCTGCCGACGATATGGCCGATCAGCATCAGCCCGACGAACATGCACAAGCCGCCGGTGCCGGTCACCGTCAGTGCCATGCGGGCGCCGTCGCGGGCATGGGCATTGTGATGCCAGTAGCCGATCAAAAGGAAGGAAATGATGCTGGTCAGTTCCCAGAAAATCGCCAAAAGAATCAGGTTGCCGGACAGGACGACGCCGAGCATCGCCCCCATGAAAGCGAGGAACAGCGCGAAAAACCGCGGCACAGGGTCGTTGGCCGACATGTAGTAGCGCGCATAGATGACGACGAGCAGGCCGATGGCGGTGACCAGGCTCGCAAACATCCATGCGAACCCGTCCATCCGTAGCGAGAAATTCAGACCCAGCTCGGGAAGCCAGCTGACATCGTAACGAAGCACTTTGCCCGATGCGACGATGGGATAAAGAGCGGCCGATGTGGCCAGACAAAAAAGGGCGATCGATCCGGAAAGCCAGGCACTGGCGGTGCCCTTGTGGGCCGGAATGCAGATTGCAGCAAGGCTTCCCGCGAAAGGCGCAAGAACCAGAATCAGAAGCAATGTCGCTGCGATCTCTATGTGCCCGTTTCCTTTAAAGCTTTCCGAATGACAGGACCGCTGGAGGTCCGTGAATGCTGCAGCATTTGCGCGCCACGGCGGGTGCCCGAAGCGCACCGGGAAACGGCACGGGAGCACCTTGTTTTTATGTCTGCTTTCGGCTGCCGTGCCAACCCGCAACCGTGATAAAATCGGCCGCCTGCGGCAATTCGTTGCTCGACGTGCCGCCAAGCCACAGTTCTGAAAGGTTCAACCGGGGGGTGCCCAGCGCCTCATGTGTTTGGAAACATCCGGGCACGATTTTTGTAACGAAATGTAGGATCGGTGTGACGGGAAATATTTCGACACCGAATACGGCTGATGGCACCGGGCGCGTCGCGTGCGTTTTTCCCTGCTGCTGATATAAACACGGCATGGATACAACACCGCACATTCTCGTCGTTGACGATGATCCCGAAATTCGCCGCCTGCTTGGAAAATATCTCGACGGGCAGGGCTTCCGCATCAGCCTGGCCGGAAGCAAGGGCGAATGCGAGGCCAAGCTGGCCGAGCTGAAGATCGATCTTCTGGTTCTCGATGTCATGCTGCCGGATGGCTCCGGGCTCGATCTTTGCCGTTCGCTGCGGGGAAGGATGCCGCAGCTGTCGATCATCCTTCTGACGGCGCTGAAGGAAGATGTCGACAGGATCATCGGGCTTGAATTCGGTGCCGACGACTATCTGGGAAAACCGTTCAATCCGCGCGAGCTGTCCGCCCGTATTCGCGCCGTGCTGCGCCGTGGCCGCGCCGAGCCACAACCCACGGGCAGCCGGCAATATGTCTTTGCCAACTATGTCGCCGACATCGAAAGCCGCACCCTGCATGCCCCTGACGGCAGCGCTGTCGATCTGACCGGCGGTGAGTTCGAGCTGCTGGTGGTCTTTCTCCAGCGTCCAGGCCGTGTGCTGTCGCGTGATTCCTTGCTTGACCTGACGCAGGGGCGGACTGCCGATCCGTTCGACCGGTCGATCGATATCCTGGTCAGCCGCCTGCGCCGCAAGCTTGGGGATGCCAGCGTTTTTGCCATGTTGAAGACGGTGCGCAACAAGGGCTACCAGCTTGCTGTTCCTGTCGAGCGGAGCAACTAGATGCTGTCGCTTCGCACGCGGTTCACGGCGCTGCTGATCATCTCCGTCGTCTTGGTGCTGGTGATCGCTGCCGTCGTGACGGCCTGGCTTCTGCGAAAGCCGCCGGAGGTCATGTACGATCGGGTTCTTGCTGAAAAGGCCGAATTCGCGCTTCTTTTGCTGCGCGCCGATCCCTCGGCGGCGCAGACCCTGCATATTGAAATCCGGGCCAAACCGGAAGAAGATCGTATCGATCAGGAGCGGACCGACAATATTCTGACGGAGGGCCGGCGCCAGGGTTACACGGCCGATGTCGTCGTGCTCAAGAGTTTCAATCCGCATCGCTGGGATATCGCCGTTCAATTGGACGATGGCCGCTGGGCCTATCTCGATTTTCCGGAGCCCGGCCCTTTTCCATATCTGCCGCTGGCAGCCTATCTGGCGCTGGTGGCGATCGGCATGACGGGCGTTGCCACTTACGCCAGCAATGTGATGATGAGACCTTTGCGCATTCTGGACGAAACGATCGCCAAGATACGCCCCGATGGGATCATTCCCGAGCTGCCGGAGACCGGACCTGTGGAAGTCCGCGCCACCGCCAAGACCATCAACCGGCTGGCAACGCGGCTCAATGCGGCAGTCTCCAGCCGCATGCGCATGATCGCGGCTGCAGGTCACGACATGCGCACGCCGATGACCCGCATGCGGCTTCGCGCCGAATTTGTCGGTGATGGCGACGACCGGCAATCCTGGCTGAAGGATCTCGACGAACTCGACCATATCGCAGACAGCGCTATCCGGCTGGTGCGCGAGGAGGTCAGTCCGGCAGCGCAGGAACAGGTGTCGCTGGATGCGGTTCTGCAGTCCGTTGCCGAAGAGATTCGTGAGACGGATCTGCCCGTCGACGAAGGGGCGATCACGCCGGTGCTGGTCGAGGGTTCGCCGTTCGCGTTGAAGCGTGCGCTGCGCAATCTGGTGGTGAACGCCGCGACCCATGGTCTGGGTGCCCGCATTTCGCTATCCAGCTATGGCGAAGAGGCCATCCTGACGGTTATGGACAGCGGCCCCGGTATTCCGCAAGACTTGCTCGATCGTGTGTTCGAGCCGTTCTTCCGCGTCGATCAGGCTCGACGCCAGCTTGTGCCCGGTGCGGGGCTTGGCCTCGCCATTTCGCGCGAGATCATCGAAAACCATGGCGGCACGATCACCATCGTCAATCGCCGGGAAGGCGGTCTCTTGCAGACCGTGCGCCTGCCAAAGTGTCAGCCGGCACCGGTTTCACCGAAGTAAGAAGTAAGTGGTGTTTTCCGTTTATCCAGAAGCCAAGCGGGTCTGATTGCCCTGCCGGTCCTGCTGGTGTGTGGGGCGGCCTGGCGTTCCCCGGTTGACCCGGTGGAGACGCGTCCTGCCTTGCTCGCTGCAAGAGGCTTCGTTGGTTTGGTCATTCTCCGCTCAGCAAAGACCTCCGGACGTAAAAAAAGCGCGGCCGATCAATGTCAGCCGCGCTTCGTTTTTCGTATGAGCCCGCCGACAGCAGCGAGCGCATCCTGTGGTTTTTACTGCCCCACCGCTTCGATGGCTGCGCCGCCACCGATGGCGACGTTCAGGTTAACGTAGTTGTTGGACAGGTTGCGGATGCTTGCTGCCAGCGCGATGCGCGAGTTCGCAAGGTTGCGTTCGGCATCGAGAACGTCAAGCAGCGAGGTTGCGCCGCCCTTGTAGCTTTCACGCGCCAGGCCCAACGCCTCTTCGTAGGAATCGACCACTTTGCGCAGCGCGGCAACGGTCTGGTAGTTGTTGCGGAGCGCGACGAGCGAGTTTTCGACTTCCTCGACAGCGTTCAGGACCGTCTGCTTCCAGGCGAGATACTGCTGCTGCGCGCCGGACTTGGCGATATCGACATTGGCCTTCAGGCGCCCGCCGTTGAAGATCGGAACATTAAGGCTTGGGCCGAAGGACCAGGCACCCAGGCCACCGGAGGCCGCAGAGGCAACGATGCGCGAACCGTCGATCGTGCCGCTGAGGCTGAGGCTCGGATAGAGCTGAGCCTCGGCAACGCCGATGGCTGCAGTGGCCGCGGCCAGCAAACGTTCAGCCCTGCGAATGTCCGGACGGTTGCGTATCAGGTCGGCTGGAACGCCGATCTTGGTGTTGTAACGTGGCGTGGGCTGGAAAGAGCCGTTTCTCAGGCCGGCCGTCACGGTCGTTGCCGGCAGGCCAAGCAGGGTAGCGATATGGTTTGCGGCCTGGTTGAAGCCGGTCTGGTAGCCGGGCAATTCGGCAAGCGTGGTGTTGACCAGGCCTTCAGCCTGAACGACGTCGAGGCTGGACGCTGCACCGGCTGCCTTGATGTCATTTGTCAGCTTGAGCGTTTCGCGCCGCGAGGCAAGGCTCTTCTGCTGCAATGCATAGGCTTCCTGATTGTAACGCGCCTCGATGTAGGACGTGGTCAGGTCGGACAGGTAGGCGAGGCGGGCAACGTTGACGTCAGCATAGGCGGCGTCAAGCGAGGCGTTCGCCGATTCCTTGGCGCGGGCATATTGGCCGAACAGATCGATCAGCCAGGAAGCATCGCCGCCGCCGCCAATCGTCTTGGTTTCGGTATGGTCGCTTTGGCCGCCATTGCGCCGGAAGGAGCCATCCTGGCCAGAAACGCTGGCAGAACCGTTAGCATTGATTTGCGGCAAACCGCCGGATGCTGCGACGATCACGTTGGCCCGGGCCTCGACGATGCGCTCGAGCGACTGTTGAACGTCAAGGTTTTCGCCCATGCCCTGGCCAACCAGGCTGTTCAGCTTCTTGTCGCGGAAGGCTTCCCACCACGGCTTCAGCGTCACATCTTCTGCTTCAGCGTGGCCACCCTCTGAGAATTTTGCAGGCAAGGCCGCGTTCGGAGACTTATAGTCGGGGCCGGCAACGCAGCCCGAAAGAAGAACGAGGCTCAAGGGAAAGAGCACTTTAGCAATTTTCATCTGGGTCCCCATCCGGCCCGCCTGGGTCGGTAACAAACGATTCACTTGTTTCGTCTTTAACATTTTCCGCGCCGCTTGCGAGGGGACAATTGCAAACTTGTGCCCAAAATGGGCTATCCCCAGCTTTGGTGTTCCCCAAGTGCCACGGCTTGGGCATTCCGGCAGTGATTTCAAGAGTGGTTTATAGAATATCCGTGCAGCGATTGATTTTCGCTTAACCACCCGCTGGCGTGAAATCAGCAGCCACCTCAACCCACTAACGGCTGCGCGTGTCCGGCGTTTGTCGTCCCGGTGTCGAATTGTTTCCAGAGTGCGGAAAGTCGCACTGTCTTGAGTGCGAATGGGCTTGTTGGGGATGCTGCGGCAATCAGGCCGCGAGCCAACGGCGTTCGCGGGCGAAGTTTGCCAGGTCTGTGGCACTCATCGGCCGGGCGAAAGCATAGCCTTGCAGCCCATGACACCCCAGGTCTTTCAGGATGCGGGCGTGCTCCATGGTTTCGACACCCTCGGCGATGACTTCGATGCCGAGCGAGGTTCCGATGTCGATGATGGAGGCGACCAATTGCCGTTGCTTGGTCGAGGTCAGGATCGGGATGACCAGCTGCCGGTCGATCTTGAGACGGCGCGGGGTGAGCTTCAAAAGGCTGACGATGGAGGCGTATCCGGTGCCGAAATCGTCGATTTCGATATCGATGCCGAGGTTCTTGATCTGCTCGATATTGGACAACACGGTCATGTCGCTTTCGTCGAACGAGATCGATTCCAGCAGTTCGAATGAGATTTTGCCTCGAGGAATAACCATCTGATTGAGCCGATCGATCAGCTTTTCATCATGCAGGCGGTGATAGGAAAGATTGACGGATATTTTCGGAATATCGATCCCGATCGCCTCCCAGCGCATCGACTGGAACAGTGCTTGCTCAAGGATTCGCTGGTCGATCTGCGAAAGCACGTTGATGTCTTCGGCCGTCTTCAAAAACGCGTAGGGCGCGAGCAGCCCCTTGGTTGGATGGTCCCAGCGCGCCAAGGCCTCCACACCGATGATCTTGAGGGTGTTGGGACAAAACTGCGGCTGGAAATGGGCGATGAACTCGTTCTGTTCGAGCCCCCGCAGGATTTCGTCAGCCGTCTGCTTTGTCTTGAAAACCGCTGTCTTCAAGGAATGCGTGAAGAATTCGTAGCGATTGCGGCCGCGGCGCTTTGCTTCGTAAAGCGCAATATCGGCATTGACCAGAACATGGCTCAGTTCCTCCTCCGGCCTTGCCTGCCGGGCAATGCCGATACTGACACCGATACGGCACTCCAGTTCCTTGTACCTGACCGGTATGCTCATCGCGTCGATGATGCGCTGGGCAAGCGCGGCGTCATGGCCCTCGATCTCGCCATTGCGTGAGATGATGACGAATTCATCTCCGCCGATTCGGCCAACGAAATCGTCGTCGCTGGTATTGGCGCGGAGGATCTGGGCGGCATGCCTGAGGATTTCGTCTCCAGCCGCATGACCGAGCGTGTCGTTGATTTCCTTGAACCGGTCGAGATCGATGTGAAAGATGCTGGCAACGTCCTGCTTGCGACCGTTGGCATCCTGTTCCGCCAGGATTTCGTCGAGGTAGCGCCGGTTCGGTAGTGCTGTCAAAGGATCGTGCAGGGCATTGAATTCCATTCGGTGCCGGGCTGCTTCCAGTTCGGCACTATGGGCTTCAGCCTGTCCTTTGGCGGCTTCAAGCCGCTCGGTCTTTTCGACATCGGCTGTTACGTCCCAGTTGACGCCCACGATTTTCTCATTGCTGCCTGCGCCGATGTATTTCGAGCCGACCGCGCGGATGTGCCGGATGCGGCTGCCGGGGAGGCGGATGCGAAATTGCGAGACGTAGCTCGCCCCGTGCCGCAGGGCCTTGCTGAATTCCTGTTCGGCCCGCTGCAGGTCGTCCGGATGCAGTGCGTCGCGCCAGTCCTCGTAGACTTCGCGCGCGTCCTCCCCAATGCCGTACAATTCCTTCATGCGGCCGTCCCACAGGAGCTTGCCGGAGGCGATATCGAGTTCCCAGATGCCGATCTGCGAGGCATCGAGCGCGATCTTCAGCCGGTGGGACAGTTCCTGGAGTTGATTCTTGTTGCTCTCAAGAACCTGAATATTGCGTTTGCGTTCTTCGATCAGCCGTCCACTGATGAACATCGGAACAACGATGAATAGGCCGCCGATGAGGATGAGGGTGCGGATGAGCCCAGCGTTTGGAGGGGTGCCGACCCAGCCGCCTTTCGGAACGGCGCTGATCACCCAGGATCCGCCTGGCAGAAAGACGCTGACCTCGACGGGATCGGCTGCCTTGACGCTGCCATCCCCATAGAACAATGCGCCGTCTTCGCCCAAACCGTCACGGCCGGAAATCGCCACGTCGATATCAAGCATCGGAGAAAGAAGGCCGCTGTCCTGGTACAGCCGCCCCACATCGATGACCGCGGAGACCAGCCCCCAGTACCGGTTCGATTCGCCGCCATTGGAAATCGCTACAGGAAAGCGGCCGACAAGGCCTTGGCCGCCCTGGACCAGGTTCAGGGGACCTGCCAAAACCATTTTGCCGAGTTCACGAACCTTGAGTGCCGCTGCCCGCTGATTGCTGTTCTTGCGGTAGTCGAGGCCAAGAACCTTCTCGTTGCCTTCCAATGGGTAGACGAGGGAGACGACAAGGTCGGGGGCGGCGGCGATATTGCGCAAACGCGAACGCTCATTGAAGATGTTGCGCGCCAGATCGGAGAACCGCTTCTGGTTCATGCCCGGTTCCGTGGAGATGGCAGCAATCAATCCGCGCACCAGCTGAATGTCGCCGTTAATGTTGGCTTCGAGCTTCGAGCGGATCGGGTTGAGCTCTGCGATAACCGCCGCCCGCATCTTTGCCGCGTGAACGGCGCGGTTCTGCTGTTCGGCAAACAGGCCGGCCGCGATCACCACCATGAGCGCAATATAGGTCGGCAGATAGTTCGGTTTGATAAACCGAACTATTGTTGATTTTCTCAGCGCACTCGACAGTCCCGAAAACACGAAATCCCCCACGCTGTTCGCTATTCGACAGCAATTGGTTCGCATTGTCGCAAGGGCGTCTTAACAAGATGTTCTTCGCAGCTCTATCAATTCTGGTGCTCTATTCGGATTTCTTCTTTTTCGGCAGGTTCTTGCGGTCGGTCTCCGCAAGCTCTTTCAGCTCTTTTTCCGACATGGATTTTTCCATGTTCTTCGAAGCGCCCTTCAGTTCGGATTTTCTCATGTCGCCGCGCTTGGCTGATAGCGCAGCACCGGCAGCCTTTTGCTGGGCTTGGGATCTTGCGGGCATCGCCTTTCTCCTTCGGTCTGATGCCTCCTTAACAATCCTTCCCTAGATTGGTTCCCCGGGCTGGGCCGAATTAGTTTCAGGCTGGCCGATCATCGCCAGCAATGTTTCCAGCCGATCGGCGTCTTGCGGCAATTTGTCGGTTCGCAGCCGCGATATGCGCGGAAAGCGCATGGCAACGCCGGATTTGTGCCGGCTGGAGACGTTGATGCCTTCGAACGCGACCTCGACCACGAAACCGTGGCCGGCTTCGGCCCGGATCGAGCGCACCGGGCCGAAACGTTCGACGGTATTGTTGCGCACGTAGCGATCCAGAACTTCGAGCTCGGCGTCGGTAAAACCGAAATAGGCCTTGCCGACCGGCACCAGCACGTCCTTGCCATCATCTTTGGTCCAGACGCCGAAGGTGAAATCGGAATAGTAGCTCGAACGCTTGCCGTGGCCGCGCTGGGCATACATCAGCACTGCATCGACATTATAGGGTTCACGCTTCCACTTGAACCACGGCCCCTTCGAGCGCCCGGACGTGTAAGGCGAATCCAGGCGTTTCAGCATAATGCCCTCGATCACCGGATCCGGCGGGGCGGTACGCAGGCGGTCGAGTTCTTCCCAGTTGGAAAAGGGTACCAGCGGCGAAAGATCGAAATGCGAGGGGGCGGCCTTTTCGATCAGGGCTGAAAGCGCGCCGCGCCGGGTCAGGAAGTTTTCCGGACGCATATCGCGGTCGCCGGAAAACAACAGGTCGTAGCCGCGAATGAAGGCTGGATATTCCTCCAGCATTTTTCGCGTCACGGTCTTGCGGTTCAGCCGTTGCTGGAGATCGGAGAATGTCCGCGTCGCGCGGTTGGTGCGCATGGTGCCGCCGACGAGAAGCTCGCCATCGATGATGCCTTCGAAATCCGCCACCTCGAGGATATCCGGGAAGGCGCCGGAAATGTCGTCGCCGCTGCGCGAATAAAGCCGTCGCGTCCCGGCCAGATTGGCAAGCTGGACGCGAATGCCGTCCCATTTCCATTCGGCGGCAAAATCCTTTGGGTCGAGCGAGGCAAGATCATTGTCGCCCACCGGCGTTGCCAGCATCACCGCGTGAAAAATCGCCGGCATGTCCAGTTTGGGCTTGCCGGCCTTTCCGTCAAGCCATTGGAACAGCGGAACATAGGGCATCGACAGGCCATGCCAGAGCGTTTCGATCTCGGTGATATCGACATTGCCCATGTCGGCAAGAGCCTGTTTCACCAGCCGCGCCGAGACCCCGATGCGCAGCCCGCCGGTGATGAGCTTCAGAAAGGCAAACCGGCTTGAGCCTTCGAGTTGATCGAGCAGATCGCGCACAAGGCCATGGACATTGGTCCGCCCGGCCGTTTCAAGCTGATGGACGACGGTCCCGAGCGACAGATCGCCGGTCGTTGTTTTGCTTTCGGTCGGCGGCTCCCAGACGAGCGAGATCGTTTCGGCGAGGTCGCCGACATAGTCGTAGGAATAACGGAACAGGACCTCGTCCATGCGCTCGAGCACCAGTTGCCTGAGCACGTTCGGCTTGACGGTCTTCAACGTCAACGTGCCGGAGATGGCGGCCAGCGCATAGCCGCGGTCCGGATCGGGTGCCGCGCGGAAATAATCCGTCAGCAGCTTGATCTTGGCGTTGCGCTGCGGCGTGAGAACCAGCCGGTCGAGCAGTTCAGCGAAGGCGCGCATCGGCTATTCTCCTTCGTCGTCATAGCCGACAAGATGCAGTGGCCGGGCGGCGATGCCCTGCAACTGACACCAGCGCACCAGTGCCTCCTCCCGGCCGTGCGTGACCCAGACCTCTTCCGGCTTGATCTCGTCGATCGTTGCGATCAGTTCCGGCCAGTCCGAGTGATCCGAGATGATCATCGGCAGTTCGACGCCGCGCTGCTTGGCGCGCTGGCGCACCAGCATCCAGCCGGAGGCAAAGATCGAAACGGGATCGGGAAAGCGTCTTGCCCATTTGTCGGCAAAGGCCGAAGGCGGACCGACGACAACGGCGCCGGCGAAGGACTGTTTGTCGCTTGCATCAATCGTGGCTGGCCGGAGATCACCCAGTTCGATGCCTTCGCTTGCGTAATAGTCGCAGAGTTTTGCCAGTGCGCCGTGGATGAAGATCGGCGCGCTGTAACCGGCTTCACGCATCAGGGCGATGATCCGCTGGGCCTTGCCGAGGGAGTAGGCGCCGACCAGATGGGCGCGCTCGGGGAACTGCGTGAGGGAGGTCAAGAGCTTGGCAATCTCGCCTCGGTCGTCGGGATGGTGAAACACCGGCAACCCAAATGTCGCCTCGGTGATGAAGACATCGCAGGGCACCGGCTCGAAGGCGAGGCAGGTCGGGTCGCGGCGGCGCTTGTAATCGCCCGATACGACGATGCGGGTGCCGTTGGCTTCGACGGCAATCTGCGCGGAACCGAGCACGTGGCCTGCCGGATGGAAGCTGGCGGTGACATCGCCGATCGAGGTGCGCGTACCCAGCGTGGCCTCCTGCGTGCTGGTGCAGAAGGCATCGCCATAGCGAATGCGCATGATGTCAAGCGTCTCACGCGTCGCCATCACGTGGCTATGGCCGGCGCGCGCATGATCGGCGTGCCCGTGGGTGATCAACGCCCTTTCGACGGGCTGGACGGGATCGATATAAAAGCCGCCCTTCTCGCAAAAGAGACCCTTGGGCGTCGGATAGAGCAGCGTTTCCGGTTTCATGGAAACGAAGATAGCTGGCAATTGCACAACTGCCAGCTATCGGGGCTAATTTTTACTTGCTCAGGCTGCCTGGCGCTGTCCCGAGCGTTTTCGCGATCAGATCAAGCACACCCTCGGCATCCACGCCGACGCAGACATTCTGGCTGGGCAGGTTGTCCCACGCGCTCGGCGGAAAGAGATGATCGTCGGCTTTCTGGATGGTCTGGCCATCGGCGATGCCGCCGCAGACGACGCGGATCGCACCGCTGCGCAGCGTGAAGAGTTCCGGGGCGACGACATAGACGCAGGCGCAACTGTCATGAATGACCATCCCGTCCTCGACGTGCTGCTCGTAGAAGTCGATATAGAATTGCGAAATGTCGGAGAGCAGCTTTGCCCGCTTGCCGCCGCTCGCGACAATGCCAGCCAGCCTGTCGCGTGTCATGACCGTCTGTTCCGTAACGTCGAGGCCGACGACGACGACGGGCCATGGCGCCGTCATCACTGCGTCTGCGGCTTCGGGATCGCCGTGGATATTCGCCTCTGCCGCCGGCGTGATGTTGCCGCGCATGTCGAACGCGCCGCCCATGATGATGACGTCCTTGACCAGCACCGCAATGTCCGGATCGTCGCGAAGGGCAAGCGCCAGATTGGTCATGCGGCCGACGGCGACGATGGTCACTTCGCCCGGGTTGGCGCGCACGGTGTCGATGATGAAGCGATGTGCAGGCAGCGGATGGCAGGGCAGATCCACAGTTTTCGGCGCGCCGATATTGCCGAGACCGTCATCGCCATGGATGAAGGTCGGCCAGTCGACATGCGGGCGCGACGGGTCGAGTGTTTCGCCGTGCCCCTTGGCAACCGGGGCTGGGATATCCCATTGCTGTTTCAGATAAAGCGCGTTGCGCGTCGTCGTTTCGATCGAGGCATTGCCGAAGACGGAGGTGATGCCGATCAGGTCGATATCCGGGTGATTGTGCAGGAAAAGCAGGGCCATCGCATCATCGACGCCGGGATCCGTATCAAAAATTACCTTATGCATGATGTGTTCTTTTCGTTGATTAAAGGCTGTCGCGGTTTGGCGAACTGGCCCGGCTGTGAGAGCCAACCACGCTGTTCTTGCCCGCCGAATGCCGAAGGGTGCACCATCCGACGGTCCGCCACTTTTAGCGGCACGGCGGTCAAGAGCAACCGATTTTGCGCGCAGATCCCGGCGGAGTGTCAAAACTGGGCAAATCCGCTTTCCCGCGGCGCAAAAGCGGTGGCAGGCTTAAACTTTCCGAAACGTCGCCAAGGTAGGGTCGGAAACTGATTTCGAGATGCGGGCAAGTCCCGCGCCCGCGCGGATGCCGGGTGGCAAGTCAGGGAGTTGAATCTGATGACGGAGCAGCGCACGTGAAGCCGGTCTTCAAGACGATACGTCTTCCCCGCAAGGTGATGTTTCTCATCACCGGCGTTCTTGTGCTGTCCGGTGCTTCCGGCGCCTATGCTGTCTATTCGGGCAAGGACACGTTTCTCGGCATGGCCGGGCCGGAAAAGCCTTCGCTCTCCGGTCTCGCCTGCACCACCATCGAAACGCTTAAAATGCGCCGTAACGGCCAGCGCTGGATCCGCAAGTATGTGAGCACGGAATCTGCCGCCGGCGTCGATCGCGTCCGCACTGCGTTGCGCATTGCCGGCCTGCTCGCCAAGGAAGAAAAGGCCGATCTCTATCAGGTCGTCGTGCTCGACGCCGCTGGGCCGTTGGACCGTGCTGCGCGCCGTGGCGCTGCCATCGGTGCCGAGGTTCTGTTTGCGCCGGATCCGTCCAATCTGCCGGGAATGAGCACGCCTTTCGTCGCCCGCTACAATGAAGGCAAGGCCAACACTGCCGGTCTGTTTTATGGCCGCGAAGTCGCCCTCTCGACCGATGACGTCAAGACCACGCTGACGGCAATGGACGACAAATCGGATTGCTTCGATCCGGTCGCCGCCGCTGCCGCGGCAGAAGGTGGAGCCGCTGGATCAGAGAGCGGCGGTCACGGTGAAACATCGCCTGCCGAGCAGGAGACAGAAGCTGCTGCACCAGAGCATGGCGCCGGGGCTCCGGTTGAGCAGAGCGAGGCACAGCCTGCAGAGCAAGGGTTCTTCGGCTCCATGCTGGCGATGGTTCTGGGCAGTGACAGTGAAAAGCCCTCGAACGAAGGCCACGCCGCTGAACCTATAGCGGAGCATCCCGCCGAGAGCCCTCTCGAACAACCAGCGGAACACTGACGAGATTTCAAACTGCGCTGCAGGTTCCATCCAGATCAGACGACGGCGCTGCCGGCGATGACTGCGAGAACCAGGAAGATCAGGAAAATGATCAGCGCGATGGCGAACAGCACGCGCGCGATCGTCGCGGTTGCGGCCGAAACGCCGGAAAAGCCAAGAAAACCGGTAATCAGCGAGATGGCCAGGAAGATGAGCGCCCATTTCAGCATGGAAGGGTTCCTTTCATGTTCTGTGCGGATTGACGCGCAGGACTACGAAAAGTTCCATTGGCTGAGGGAAACGCGCCATCGGTTGAGAATGGCGCGCCGGTAACCCAATCCGGTTAGTCCGCCTTATTGCGGCGGGCCGGGAACAGGATGATGTCGCGGATCGACGGTGCGTTGGTCAAAAGCATGATCAGGCGGTCGACACCGATGCCGAGGCCGCCGGCGGGCGGCATGCCCTGGTCGATGGCATCGAGGAATTCGTCGTCCAGCTGCTTGTCCTTTTCGCCGCGCGCATGGGCTTGTTCCAGCTGCTCGACCATACGCTTGCGCTGCTCTTCCGGGTCGTTCAGTTCCGAAAACGCGTTGCCGAGTTCCCAGGCATTGCAATAGGTCTCGAAGCGCTCGACCAGGCGCGGTTCGCCCGGCACTTCCTTGGCAAAGGGCGAGATGTCCTTCGGGAAATGGGTGACATGCGAAGGCTGGATCAGCGTGCCCTCGACCTTCTCTTCAAAGATGAAGGCAAGGCATTCACCCCAGGTCCAGTCCTTCTCGACTTCGAAACCGGCAGCCTTAGCGGCGGCTCTGGCTTCCTCGTCCGTCTTCATCGCGATGAAGTCGATGCCGGTCGCTTCCTTGACGGCATCGGGCATCGGCACGCGCTTGAACGGACCCTTGAAGGAGATTTCCTTGTCGCCGAACATGAATTCGGTGGTGCCGTGGATCGACAGGGCGAGCTTGGAGAAAAGCCGCTCGACGAGGTCCATGATGTCCTCGTAATCGGCATAGGCCCAGTAGCATTCCATCATGGTGAATTCAGGATTGTGCCTTGTGGAAACGCCTTCGTTGCGGAAGTTGCGGTTGATTTCGAAGACCTTGTCGGTCAGGCCCGAAACCAGCGTGCGCTTCAGGAACAGCTCCGGCGCGATGCGCAGGTACATGTCGAGCTTCAGCGTGTTGTGATGCGTCTTGAAGGGTTCGGCGGTGGCGCCGCCATAGACCGAATGCAGCATCGGCGTTTCGACTTCCATGAAGCCGTCGTCTTCCATGAAGCGGCGGATACCGGAGACGATCTTCGAGCGCTGCTGGAAGCGGAGCTTGGATTCCTCGTTGGTCATGATGTCGAGGTGGCGCTTGCGGTAGCGCTGCTCGATGTCGGACAGGCCATGCCACTTTTCCGGCATCGGCAGCAGCGACTTGGTCAGCATGGTGATTTCTTGCGCGTTGATCGACAACTCGCCGCGTTTGGTGCGACGGACAACACCGGTCACGCCGATGATGTCGCCGAGATCGATCATCGGCAGCAGCGCGCGGGCTTCCTCCGGCGTCGTATCCTTGTGGGAGAAGATCTGGATCTTGCCGCCGGCATCATGGATGTCCATGAACATGCCGGAATTGCGCGAGGAATAAACGCGCCCGGCAACCGTGACGACATCGTCGGTCACCACGTCCGCCTCCAGGCCCTCATATTTGCTGGCCAGCTCCGCATTGGTGATGGTGCGGTGGAAATGCGCCGGATAGACGTCGCCGATCTTCTCGCGCAGCATTTTCAGCTTCTGGGCGCGGACTTCGGTAACGTCGGAGGAGAGGGCGGTTTCGGTCTTTTCGGTCATAGGGCTCGCCTTATCAATGCGGCATATCTTGAAATTGTCTCATTCGCAGCCGGTGCGGCTTGCTCGGTCTGGCCCTCCCCACGAGGGGGAGGGAGTTTACCGCGCAAGCGTCATTTCCCGCTGCCCGCCATCGACGCCGCCACCTGGCCGGCAACCTTGAGACGCTGGCGGACGACCGAGCGGCCGAGGATCGCCATCGAGTCGAACAAAGGCAGGGAGCGGGTCGAGCCGGAGACCGCAACAAACAGCGGTGCGACGATGACCTTCAGCTTCTTGCCCATGCGGTCGGCAATGGCGCGCAGTTCAGCCTCGATCGACTCGACGTTCCATTCGAGGATCTTTTCCAGATCCGGCTGGACCGTGTTGAAGATCTCGACCAGTTCTTCCGGCGTCGATTTGACCTTGGCGAAGGATGAGGCGTCGAGCCCGAGGTCGGACTTGAACAGGAAGCCTGCCAGATCCGGCAGTTCGCCAAGCTTGGAAATGCGCGACTGCGAGAGCTTGAGGCCCTGTTTGACGCGGTCGTTTTCCATCGCCCAGGCGAGCACGCGGGCGGCGAATTCGTCTTCGCTCAAACCTTCGCGCAGCCAGCGGCCGTTCAGCCAGTCGAGCTTCTGCACATCGAAGATCGCGCCGGCCTTGGAAAGGTTGGCCGGATCGAACTTTTCGGCCAGCTGATCCATGGTCAGCATTTCCTCGCCTTCGGCGATCTGGATGAAGAACAGGCCGAGGAAGTTCATCAGCGCTTCCGGCAGGTAGCCGAGTGCCGTGTAATAGGAGATCGAGGTCGGGTTCTTGCGCTTCGACAGCTTCGACTTGTCGGCATTGCGCATCAGCGACAGATGCATGAACACCGGCGGCTCGAGACCGAGATACTGGTAGATCAGGATGTGCTTCGGCACCGAAGACAGCCATTCCTCGCCGCGCGCCACATGGGTGATCTTCATCAGATGGTCGTCGACGACATTGGCCATATGATAGGTCGGCATGCCGTCGGCCTTGAGCAGAACCTGCATGTCGACGGCATCCCACGGAATATCGACTTCGCCATAGACGCCATCGACGAACTTGCAGGAGCCCTCGGTCGGGATCTTCATGCGCACGACATGCGGCTCGCCGCTCGCGACGCGGGTCGTTACTTCTTCCGCCGACAGGTGCAGGCAGAGACCGTCATATTTCGGCGGCTTGCCGGCAGCGCGCTGGGTCTCGCGCATTTCCGTCAGGCGTTCGGGCGTGCAGAAACAGCGGAAGCCATGGGCGGCCTCGACGATCTTTTCGACATACGGCTTGTAGAGGTCCTTGCGGTCGCTCTGGCGATAGGGACCATAGGGGCCGCCGATATCCGGTCCTTCCGACCATTTCAGGCCGCACCATTTCAGCGCGTCGAGCACCTTGGTTTCAAACTCAGGGGTCGAGCGGGTCGCGTCGGTATCTTCGATGCGCAGGATGAACTCGCCACCCTGTTTCAGTGCAAAGAGGTAGTTGAACAACGCGATATAGGCGGTGCCGACATGGGGCTCGCCGGTGGGGGAAGGTGCAATGCGCACCCGGACTGGTCTGTCTGTCATGATCCTGGCCCGTGCTTTACGTGCTTTCGGCCTTCCCGCCGGCAAGGAGACGTCCGGATGTGAAGGCGCATGCTTTTAAGGGAAGGAAGTGCCCGATCGATGCCTGAAACGGCGGAAAATACCGGAAATTCCATATGGCTGGCGTGAGACCATATTCAAAAGGGCGCGTCAAGGAAAACTGCGCTTTCAGCAGCGGACACGGTCCTCGAAAAGGCAGTTGACAAATGTGCCTGTCCAATCTATTTAACCCAAAAGTTAATTAACTTTCTGGTTTAATACGAATGCCCCAGGATCAGCTCAGCACCACCCTTTCGGCACTGGCCGATCCGACGCGCCGGGCGATCCTGGCGCGGTTGGCTTTGGGGGAGGCATCGGTCAACGAACTGGCCGAACCTTTCGCGATGAGCCTGCCTGCCGTTTCCAAGCATCTGAAGGTGCTGGAGAAGGCTGGCCTGATCAGCCGCGGGCGCGAGGCGCAGTGGCGGCCCTGCAAACTGGAAGCCGCGCCGTTGAAGGACCTCAACGCCTGGCTCGATAACTACCGGCAATTTTGGGAGGAGAGTTTCGACAGGCTCGATCTCTACCTGCAGAGACTTCAAAAGGGAGATGGAATATGACCGCAAGAGCTGACATTGTCCCGGCCGGCAAGGCCAATCTTGTCTTGACCCGGACATTCAACGCCCCGGCGGCGCTGGTCTATAAAGTCTGGACCGACCCGTATCATCTGGCCCAGTGGTGGGGGCCGCATTGTTTTACCAATCCGGTCTGCGAGGTCGATTTGAGGCCCGGCGGTGTCATCCGCATCCACATGAAAGGGCCGGACGGGCAGATGTATCCATCGAACGGCACCTTCAAGGAGATCGTCGAGAACGAGCGCTTGGTCTTTACCAGCACCTATGACGGCGAAGACGGCATCCCAATGCTCGAAGCGCTCAACACGGTGACCTTCACCGAGAAGGACGGCCAGACCGTTTTGACCCTGCATGCACAGGTGCTCAAGGCCACCGAAGCCGTGCTGCCTGCCCTTGACGGCATGGAAGAAGGCTGGAGCCAGAGCCTCGAAAAGCTTGCCGCTGTCATTGCCACTGTCACCGGGATGGCCGGCTGACACTCTTTCTACAGACATTCCCCGGAAGGATGCGAGACGCTTCTTCAGGGGCTTATTCCACACCCCAACAGGAACCCGAATATGTTGAAAATTTTGCTGATTATCGTTGCCGCTATTGTTGTCCTGCTGCTCGCCGTCGTCGTCTTCGCATCGACCAAGCCTGACACATTTCATGTCGAGCGCAGCGCGACCATCAATGCGCCGCCGGAAAAGATCTACCCACTGCTCAATGATTTCAATCAGTGGCAGTCCTGGTCGCCTTACGAAAAGAAAGACCCGGCCATGAAGCGCACATTCGCCGGCGCGACGAGCGGCCAGGGCGCTGTCTACAGCTGGGACGGCAACAGCGATGTCGGTGCTGGCCGCATGGAAATCACCGAAGCGACGCCGTCGTCGAACGTGCAGATCAAGCTCGATTTCATCCGTCCGTTCGAGGGCCACAACGTCGCAACCTTCACGCTGTCGCCGGCACCGCAAGGCACGACTGTCACCTGGGCGATGGATGGACCGGCCCCTCTTATCGCCAAGGTCATGGGCTTGTTCTTCAACATGGATACGATGATCGGTGGCGACTTCGCTCTAGGGCTGGAAAACCTGAAGGCAATCGCCGAGAAATAAGTCAAAAAAACGGGAACCATTGTTGGCCTGATCCGTTTTTCTCACGAGGAGTGCGGGCCGTGCCAACCGGACTTGAAGGAGATGAAGAACGCGGAGATTTTTCCGGTTTCTCTTCGCGGCCAACGAAATGGCAGACGAGCTTCTTATCCTTTCGGCTTCGTATCCTCACATGCACACACCTTAAATTGCCCCGGGACCGTCGTCCCGGGGTTTTTTGATGTTCGTCTTGCCGTCACAAAAAAAGGAGCGCAGCCAGCCGGATGCGCTCCTTATTACTCTATGACCAGGCCAGAGCCCGACTAGTGCTTGGCAGCCCTGTCCCTCTGCCGCTTGCTGCGCGACAGCATGTTGAGCACTTCGACAAGCGCGGAGAACGCCATTGCCGCGTAGACGTAGCCCTTGGGCACATGCAGGCCCATGCCTTCGGCGATCAGCGTCGTGCCGATCATCAACAGGAAGGCCAGCGCCAGCATGACGATCGTCGGGTTCTTCTCGATGAAACGTGCGAGCGGGCCGGAGGCGACCAGCATGACGGTCACGGCGACGACGACGGCGACGACCATGATCGGCAGATGCGGCGTCATGCCGACGGCGGTGATAATGCTGTCGACCGAGAAGACGAGATCGAGCAGCAGGATCTGGCCGATGGCGGCGCCAAAGCCCGTGGCGACGGAGCTGGCGATGAAATCCTCATCATGGTCGGCCGGATCGACATTGTGATGGATTTCCTTGGTCGCCTTCCAGACGAGGAACAGGCCGCCTGCAATCAGGATCATGTCCTTCCATGAGAAGCCGTGACCAAACGCCTCAAAGACGGGTGTCGTCAGCTGGACGATCCAGGCAATGGTTCCAAGCAGCGCCAGACGCATGACCAGGGCCAGGCCGATGCCGACGCGGCGTGCCTTTTCCCGGTGTTCCGCCGGCAGTTTGTTGGTCAGGATCGAAATGAAGATGAGGTTGTCGATGCCGAGCACGACTTCCATCACGATCAGGGTGATCAGGGCAATCCAGGCAGTCGGATCTTGCATCAGGAGCAAAATATCCTGCATCGGGGCGGTTCCTTCCTCGATATCAAGGTGCATGTGGGGGAACCCGCGCCGCCGGTGGGCAACGCGGGTGCAATGGATGTTTCCTATGTATGCGGAAATGGCGGCAAGGCAAGCGCCGGCGGCCGCTCAAATGGGCCGCGATACCGTTAACTCTTCACCGGAATCCAAATTTCGGTCAGCCCCATCCCAGTCTTCGGGTCGAACCGCTCGTCGTAACGCTCCATCAGGTCCGGTATGCCGGCATGGCTGTAGCCGGATGAGGGCAGCCACTCGGTAAAGATCGCGTTGCAGGTCGTCTGGATGCCGGAGATATGGCCGCGATGGGAAAAGATCGCGTAGGTCTGGGCGGGCAGCTTCAGGCTTTCAAAATCTTCGGGCAGGTCATCCGTGTCGCGAACCTGCACGGCGGTCATGTATTGAAAGCTGCTGTCCTGTCCGTCTTCCTGCGTGCAGATGCCATAGGCAACATTGCCGATCTGGCCGGGAATGCTGCCGGAATGTGCGTTGAAGCGCTGCCACTGCGAGGGAATGCCGGCGTTGCCGCCGTAGTCGTAGGTCTGCTGCAGGCCCGCCATCAGCATGGCGGGCGTGGTTTCAAATCGCGGTTCGTCCAGTTTCGGAAGGGGTGCGGTGTTCATGCGGATCGGCTCCATAAGATCGAGATCGCCAATATGCCCTCTGTTGCGAACCTCTTCCGGTGTCACGCCGAAATGATCGCGGAAGGCACGGGTGAAGGCTTCATGCGAGCTGTAGCCCGCATCAAGGGCGACTGCGAGAATGCTGGATGCGCCACCGGCAAGCGACACGGCCGCGGTGCTCAAGCGCCGGGCCCTGATGTAACCACTGATCGAAACGCCCGTGGTCAGGCCAAATACCCGCGACAGGTGATAGCGGGAAAGCCCCGCCGTCTCCGCGATGTCCTCAAGTGAAATGTCCGTGGCGTAGTGGCTTTCGATAAACCAGAGCGCCTTGCCGATTGCATTCATCCAACCTCCCACAGCAAACCGGATATGATCTTAGTGCCGATCAGGCAGCGTCATTTGATCGTGGTTGCTGGATTGATACCGGCATGCCCGCAGCTTTCAGGCCGTCTGCCGCGCTCCATAAGCGGCCATGAAAACGCGAACGGCGCCGCTGATGACCCGATCGATCTCCTCCGCCGGGGGTGGGGTCTCCATGGTTCCGAAGAGGCGAAGCTTGAAGAAGCCGCCACTGGAGAGGTCGAGGAACTGGCCTGCCGCCAGGTCGAGGTCATCGATCTTCAGGGCGCCGATCTCGACCTGATGCGCCAGGAACTCCTGGAGGACCGTCCGCAGATTTTCCGGTCCTTTGAAGAAGCGCTTGCACAAATCGGGCATGCGATCACGAACGCCGAGAACGGTGCGCATCGCGTTGATCACCTTTTCTTCGGTCATATGCGTGACGAAGCTGACGCCGAACCTGTAAAGGCCGGTTTCGACATCCTCATGGGCGGCCAACACCGTGCGAACCGCCGCGAGGAAAAGCGCACGCTCCTTTTCGACCATTGCCGAAAACAGGTCTTCCTTGTTCTCGAAATAGACATAGATCGTGCCCTTGGAAACGCCTGCTTCGCGCGTTATGTCGTTCATGCTGGCGGCATCGAAGCCGACGCTCATGAAAACGCGTTTTGCGCCCTCGATGATCTGCTCGCGCTTTGCCGGGTCTTCGCCGGCGGCACGGCGGCCGGAAAGCGAATAGCCTTCGCCGGGACAGCTGACGGCACCCGCTGGTTCTGCCAATTTTTCGTTATCCTCGGACATTTTTGTCTCATTGTTAACTTTTCGAACCGAACGGTTCGATTTGACTTGATATGTGCGTGTTTTCGCTCTATGTCAATCGAACTGAACGGTTCGGTTCGAATTTCTCATATTAGGACTGGTAGTGCAATATGTCAGTTTCAAGCAAATCCGCTGCTGCCCATGTCCGCCCCGTTGGCGATGACTACGAGGCTCCCGGCGAACAGATCGAGGCCCCTGAGGCCAAAAAGATAGCCGAGCCTGCAGCCGAAGCGCAAGCGCCGCCGCAGGCTGCCGTCGCGGCAGAAAAGCCGGCCCCCAAGCGCCGCAAGATGGTGTTTCCCGTCATGGTTATCGCCGCGCTCGCTGTCGGTGGCTGGTATGGTTACGAGTGGTGGACCAACGGCCGTTTCATGATCTCGACCGATGACGCCTATATCGAAGGCGATATCGCGTCGATCTCGCCGAAGGTGTCCGGCTATATCGAGAAGGTCAATGTCGTCGCCAACCAGCACGTTAAGGCTGGCGACCCGCTGATCACCCTCGACAAGGAAGATTACCGTATTGCTGCCGATCAGGCGCAGGCGCAGATCGAAACCGAAAAGCTGTCGCTGCAGCGTTTCGATGCGCAGATCGCTGGCGCCAAGGCCAGCTTGCAGCAGGCGCAGGCGCAGAAAACCGCCCTTGAGGCGACCGTCCGGGGTGCCCAGATCACGTTCAAGCGTGCGAGCGACCTCCAGTCAAAGGCAGTCGGTACGGTCGCCTCGCTCGACGACGCCACGGTTGCGCTCGATCAGGCCAAGGCAAACCTGATCGGTGCCGATGCCAGCATCGCCACGGCGAATGCCAATATCGCAGTCCTGGTTGCGCAGCGCGCCGAGGCCGAGAGCACCATCCGGTCGCTCGAACTGGCCCGCGACAAGGCTGAGCGCGACTTGGGCTTCACGGTTCTGAAGGCGCCCTATGATGGCGTCGTCGGCAATCTAGCCGTACAGGATGGCGATCTTGTTTCCGCCGGTCAGCGTCTGGCCGCGCTGGTGCCAACCAATCAGCTCTATATCGACGCCAATTTCAAGGAAACGCAGATCGCTCACATGGTTCCGGGCTCGAAGGTCAATATCCATGTGGATGCCTTCGACGAGGCGCCGATCGTCGGCACTGTGCAGTCGATTTCGCCGGCTTCCGGCTCGGTGTTCTCGCTGCTGCCGGCTGAAAACGCCACGGGCAACTTCACCAAGGTGATCCAGCGCGTTCCGGTCCGCATCGTCTTCCCGAAGGACGTGCTTGACAGCGGCCGCCTGCGCGCCGGTTTGAGCGTCGTTGTCGATGTCGATACCCGCACGGCGCCGAAGACGCAGGATACCGCAGCGGTCAACTGATCCGTGCGCTGCATCATTTAGGGTGCTGTTTCAACGGTTGAGAGAGACGTCCCGGGCAGACGCACCGGGACGATATGATGCACCATTTTCATGATCACGATCGCCGCCCCTTCGCTTGAGCAAGGGGCGCGCCAGGAGCAACGCCGATGGCTGCCACTGCAACAGCGGGTTCGATGCCGCTACCTGCCGCCCGCGCGGAAGAGAAGATGGATCCGAAACGGCTGATCGCCTTTTTCGCGATGGTCTTCGGCATGTTCATGTCGATCCTCGACATCCAGATTGTCTCGGCCTCGCTGGCCGAGATTCAGGCGGGCCTGTCTGCCGGTTCCGATGAAGTCGCCTGGGTGCAGACGGCCTATCTGATCGCAGAAGTCATCATGATCCCGCTGTCGGGCACTTTGGCCCGCATCGTTTCCACGCGCGTGCTGTTTTCGGTGTCGGCGGCCGGCTTCACGGCGGCGAGCGCGCTTGCGGCGACCGCGACCAATATCGACCAGATGATCGTCTATCGCGCGCTGCAGGGCTTCATCGGCGGCGGCATGATCCCGTCTGTTTTCGCGGCCGCCTTCACGATCTTCCCGCCGTCCAAGCGTAGCATCGTCTCGCCGATCATCGGCCTTGTCGCGACGCTGGCGCCGACCATCGGTCCGACCGTCGGCGGCTATCTCAGCCACGCCTTTTCCTGGCACTGGCTGTTCCTGGTCAATATCATCCCGGGCATTGTCGTCACGATCATCACCTGGAATTTCATCGACTTCGACAAGCCGGAACTCAGCCTGTTCAAGAAATTTGACTGGTGGGGCCTGTTGTCGATGGCGGTGTTCCTCGGCTCGCTGGAATATGTGCTGGAAGAGGGCAATGCCAACGACTGGTTCAGCGACGAATATATCTTCATGGGTGCAATCGCGTCGGCCATCGGTGCGCTGGTGTTTTTCTATCGAGCGTTCAAGGTCGATTTCCCCATCGTCGATTTAAGGGCCTTCGCCAATCGAAACTTCGCCTTCGGCTCTCTGTTCTCCTTCGTCATGGGCATCGGGCTCTATGGTCTGACCTATCTATATCCGCTCTATCTCGGCCGGATCCGCGATTACGATTCGCTGATGATCGGCGAGACGATGTTTGTTTCCGGCCTTGCGATGTTCTGCACCGCGCCGGTGGCCGGCAAGCTGTCGACCAAGCTCGATCCGCGCGTGATGATGGCGATCGGTTTTACCAGCTTTGCCTCGGGTACCTGGCTGATGAGCCACCTGACGACCGACTGGGATTTCTACGAACTCCTGATCCCACAGATCCTGCGCGGCGTCGGCCTGATGCTGTGTATGGTGCCGATCAACAACGTGGCGCTCGGTACGCTGTCACCGGAGCGCGTGCGTGGCGCGTCGGGCCTGTTCAACCTGACGCGTAACCTCGGTGGCGCTGTCGGCCTGGCTGCCATCAACACGATCCTGACCCAGCGCGAGCAGGTGCATTACGCCCGGCTGCAGGAACATGTGCAATGGGGCAACCCGGAAGCCATGGACCAGCTCAACAGCATGATCGCGAAATACAATTCGCATGGTCTCGATGGCGCGACGATCGCGATCCAGAAACTGTCGGGCATGGTGACGCAGCAGGCGGTGATCCTGTCGTTCATCGACGTGTTCCTGATCCTCACCGGCCTGTTCGGTACGCTGGTGGTTTGTGCCTTCCTGATCAAGAAGCCGCAGGCGGCGCCAACCGGCGGCGGTGGCGGCGGGCATTAGCCGCTGCGACCCCTGAACATCCGGTCTGTACGTCGTACCTTTCCTCCGCCAGAATGCCCTGAAGGTGAAACTTCAGGGCATTTAGCATGGCGGATCATCCATTTCCTCTGCTTCCCAGGCGTTCGTTTCTAGCCAATCTCCTTGGCCTCGGGGTCGTCTCGTCGGTTGGTCCGGCGCTTGCAGCTGTGGCCGCAAAGGCGGCCTGGCCTCCTATCGACGCAACATTCCTGTTTGCCGCTGATGTTCATACCTGCCTGATCTCCGGTGGCGTGCTCAGCCCCAATTGCGCGCAGGAGGGTAAGACCGATGCCAATCTTCTGCGGCACGTGGCGGCTCTAAACCATATTGCAGAGTTTGACTGGCCAACGGAGATCGGTGGCGTCGCGACCGGACTTGCGGGGGCAGGCAAGCGGATCGCCCAGCCGCTTGGCCTCGTCATCGGTGGAGACATGACCGATGACGGCGGCGGGCAGGTGAAAGTCCCCGGCGAAGGCCATCAGCTGCTGCAATTCTCCAGCCGTTACCAGAAAGGCACGGGTCCAGACCGGGTGCATTTCCCCGTTTATAATGGCCTTGGCAATCACGATCTCGATCAGGATGGCGCGCCGCCGCATATCGACTGGTACCGCCGCGAACTGCGCGACTATGTCGAACTCAATCATCGCCAGACGGTGTTCTACAAACCGCCGGTAGCGGTTCCCAATTACGATATCGATTCCGACAACTACTCGTGGGACTGGGGTGGCTTGCATCTGGTGCAGCTGCAGCGCTTTGGTGGTGATACCAACAAGGGCGCGATCAGCGGTCTGGACTGGCTGAAGCAGGATCTCGCCAGTTCGGCGGCCGATGGCAGGCCGGTGGTGGTATTCCAGCACTATGGCTGGGATTCCTTCTCGCTGGAAAAATGGGACTCGGCGAAGATGACCTTCGATGCTGAGGGCTCCGGCCATGCCCACTGGTGGGACGACGGCGATCGCGCCGCGTTGCTTGCGATCTTGAAAGGCTACAATGTCGCCGGCCTGTTTCACGGCCATGAGCATGATACGCCGATGATCTACAGGCAGGATGGCCTCGATCTGTTCAAGCCGGTCGCCGCCTTCAAGGGTGGCTTTGCCGTCGCCCATGTCACCAATCGATACATGGACGTCGTTCTCGCGCAGGCTGAGGAGACTGACGGTGACGTGACTTTTCTCAAGGCGTTCAGCAAGTGTTTTGCCTGATCCATGTTGGTACCGATTTCACAAAAACAGCGGGTACCGGTGTCGCTGGTAATTTTCTGATTTACGTACATCAAATTTTCCTCTAAGGCTCTTTCCCGGAGGAAACATGCGCCCGACAGTTCACGATATTGCCGCAGCGGCAGGGGTCAGCCTTGCGACCGTCGACCGCGTTTTGAATCAGCGCGCCGGCGTCCGGACCGTGACGCGCGAAAAGGTGGAGCAGGCGATCGAGCGCATCGGCTATGTCCGTGATGTTGCCGCCGCCAATCTTGCCAAGAGCCGCGTCTATCCGCTCGTGTTCATCCTGCCCTTTGGCGACAATTCTTTCATGCGCGGGCTTGAGGCGCAGGTGCGTGCGGCGATCAGCCGTTCAGCCGTCGAGCGCACCGACATTTCCATCGTCTCCGTCCCGGCATTCGATGTCGAAGCATTGGTCGTGGCTTTGGATGAGGCGCGTGCACGATCTCCAGCCGGTGTGGCGGTCGTGGCAATCGATTCTCCCGATGTCGTCGCCGCCGTCGATCGCCTGCGGTCAGATCGCATTCCGGTTGTCACCCTGGTTTCCGATCTGGCGGGTTCGAAGCGGGATCATTTCGCCGGCGTCGACAACATCGCCGCGGGCCGCACGGCAGCAAGCCTGATGGGACGCTTTCTCGGTGGCCGGTCCGGGCCGGTCGCAGTGCTGGCCGGTTCGATGCTGGTGCGCGACCATCGCGAACGACTGGATGGTTTCTGCGCTGTCATGAATGAGAGTTTCGCCGGGCATGCCGTGCTGCCGGTCATCGAAGGGCAGGACGATCCCGCTTTGGCGGAGCGGCTTGTCGGCGAGGCGCTTGCCGCATCGCCGGAGATCGCCGGTATCTACAGCCTCGGCGCCGGTAATCGCGGTCTGATCGCCGCCTTGAAGCAGCAAGGCGGCGGCTCGCCGGTCTGTGTCATCGCCCATGAACTGACGCAACATACGCGGGCGGCGCTGAGTGACGGTCTGATCGACGCGGTTCTCAACCAGGACGCCGGTCATGAGGTGCGCAGCGCCATCCGCGTGCTGAAGGCAAAGGCCGACGGGGTTGCCGTCATTGGCGCGCAGGAGCGTATCCGGATCGATATTTTCCTGAAAGACAACCTGCCCTTCGAAGCGGGTAGCGAAACAGATGTGCCCTTCGAGCAGGGCAGCAACCAAGAGCCCGAACAGGGCAGGCAAGACTAGGGAGACCACCATGTATCTCGGCATCGACCTCGGCACCTCCGGGGTGAAGGCACTGCTGATCGATGACGGCCAGCGGGTCGTCGGCTCGGCATCCGGCGCCATGGATGTGTCGCGTCCGCACCCCGGATGGTCGGAGCAGGATCCGGCTCATTGGGTCAGGGCAACGGAAGAGGCGATCGCCGGGTTGAAGGCGGCCCATCCCAAGGAGCTGGCCGCCGTCAAGGGCATCGGCCTCTCCGGCCACATGCATGGCGCGACGCTTTTGGATGAAAATGATAAAGTCCTGCGCCCCTGCATTCTCTGGAACGATACGCGCAGCCACAAGCAGGCGCTGGCGCTGGACGCCGATCCGCAGTTTAGGAGGCTGACCGGCAATATTGTCTTTCCGGGATTCACTGCACCGAAGCTCGCCTGGGTAGCCGAAAATGAGCCCGCTGTCTTCGACAAGGTCGACTGGGTTTTGCTGCCGAAGGATTATCTGCGCCTGTGGCTGACCGGTGAGCATATTTCCGAAATGTCGGATTCTGCCGGCACGTCCTGGCTCGATACGGGCAAACGCGCCTGGTCTGAAAGCTTGCTCGATGCGACAGGCCTGACTGAAAGGCAGATGCCGTCGCTGGTTGAAGGCACCGAATATGGCGGCACGCTGAAGGCTGATCTTGCCGCCAAATGGGGCATGGGCGCCGGCGTTATCGTTGCCGGCGGGGCAGGGGACAATGCTGCGTCCGCCTGCGGCATGGGCACGGTCGCCGAAGGCCATGCGTTCGTGTCGCTTGGCACATCCGGCGTGCTGTTTGCCGCCAATGCCAGCTATCTGCCCAATCCGGCCAGCGCCGTGCATGCGTTCTGCCATGCCCTGCCCAACACCTGGCACCAGATGGGCGTCATCCTCTCGGCAACCGATGCACTCAATTGGCATTCGCAGATCACCGGCAAGAGTGCAGCCGAGCTGACAGCGGAACTCGGCGATAGCCTCAACGCGCCGTCCGGCGTCACTTTCCTGCCGTATCTCTCTGGCGAGCGCACGCCGCATAATGACGCAGCCATCCGCGGTGTCTTTGCCGGGCTTGGCCATGAAAGCAGCCGCGCGGTTCTGACCCAGGCCGTCGTGGAAGGCGTTTCCTTTGCGCTCCGCGATAGTCTCGAGGCCCTGCGTGTGGCTGGCACCACCCTGTCCCGGGTCACCGCCATCGGCGGTGGTTCACGCTCGCGCTACTGGTTGAAGTCGATCGCGACTGCACTCGACCTGGCCGTCGATGTTCCTGCCGATGGCGATTTTGGTGCGGCTTTCGGCGCCGCCCGTCTCGGCCTTGTTGCTGCGACAAAGGCTGATCCGCTGTCGGTGTTCACGGCTCCGGCGACCGCGGAAACGGTTCAGCCGGAGGCTTCCCTGCGCGGCGCCTATGAAGATGCCTACCAGCGCTATCGCCGCGTCTATCCGGCGATCAAATCCGCAATGTTGTAACGTATTGCCCCCACCCCTCTCCCTGCAAGCGGGGAGAGGGGTAACCGAATTTTGCCGCTTGTTCCTTCACCCGTCACGACGGCGAGAAGGTGCCCGCCCTTCCTGTCAAACAGCTAGGGACGGATGAGGGGCATCGCTAGATCCAATTGCAAACCGAGAGGAAACACCCATGAGCACAGGTTTTTTCGGCGATATCGCCAAGATCAAATATGAAGGCCCCGACAGCACCAACCCGCTGGCCTTCCGCCATTACAATCCCGACGAAATCGTCATGGGCAAGCGCATGGAAGATCACCTGCGCTTTGCCGTCGCCTATTGGCACACCTTCGTCTGGCCGGGCGGCGACCCCTTTGGTGGTCAGACGTTCGAGCGCCCCTGGTTCGAAGACAGCATGAAGGCAGCCAAGCTGAAGGCCGACGTTGCCTTCGAATTCTTCTCGCTGCTCGGCGTGCCCTTCTATTGCTTCCATGACGCGGACGTGCGCCCGGAAGGCCGGAATTTTGCCGAGAACACCAAAAACCTCAAGGAGATCGTCGATTACTTCGCCAAGAAGCAGTCCGACACCGGCGTCAAGCTGCTCTGGGGCACGGCCAACTTGTTCTCCAACCGCCGTTATATGTCAGGTGCTGCCACCAACCCGGATCCGGATGTCTTTGCCTTTGCTGCGGCAACGGTGAAGACCTGCATGGATGCGACGCTGAAGCTTGGTGGCGACAATTACGTGCTGTGGGGCGGCCGCGAAGGCTATGAGACCCTTCTCAACACCAACCTGAAGCAGGAACTCGACCAGCTCGGCCGCTTCGTCAACATGGTCGTGGAATACAAGCACAAGATCGGCTTCAAGGGTGCGATCCTGATCGAGCCGAAGCCGCAGGAACCGACCAAGCATCAGTACGATTACGACGTCGCGACGGTCTACGGCTTCCTCAAGACCTATGGCCTTGAAAACGAGGTCAAGGTCAATATCGAGCAGGGCCATGCGATCCTCGCCGGCCATTCCTTCGAGCATGAACTGGCGCTTGCCAATGCCTTCGGCATCTTCGGTTCGATCGACATGAACCGCAACGATTACCAGTCCGGCTGGGATACCGACCAGTTCCCGAACAACGTTCCGGAAATGGCGCTCGCCTATTACCAGGTCCTGTCCGGTGGCGGCTTCAAGACCGGCGGCACCAACTTCGATTCGAAGCTGCGCCGTCAGTCGATCGATCCGGAAGACCTGCTGATCGGTCACATCGGCGGCATGGATTGCTGCGCCCGGGGTCTGCGCGCGGCCGCGAAGATGGTCGAAGACAAGGCGCTGTCGGGCCCGCTCGACGCACGTTATGCCGGCTGGCAGTCGCCAGAGGGCCAGAAGCGCTTGACCAGCATGTCGCTGGAAGAAATCGCGGCCTATGTCGAAAAGACAGATCTCAACCCGCAGCCAAAGTCCGGCAAGCAGGAACTGCTCGAAAACGTCGTCAATCGCTACGTCTGATTGCCGTTGCAAGTTAGATTCATTGTCAATCGAAGGGGCGCCACCGGCGCCCCTTTTTGCGTGGAATGCTGGCTTAGGCGCTCAAAACAACCTCGGTCAGTTTGTCGCATTTTTGAGAAAAACGGTACCAAAACAGTGCTTTATTGCCGCGTTTGGTAGCGCGGTTCGTTTCGCCAGAAAGACATTCTTAACCATGCGAGCTTAGTTCTGAGCTCACGCCTTGGACCACCTGCCGGCATGATGCCGACCGCGCAGCGCGCATGCCTTTCCCTGTTTCGATCTAGGATGCTCCATTATGTCTGCGCCCGTTTCCACGACCAAACACCTGAATGAACGTCTCGACTTCGTCGGGCTCGTTGGCGAGGAGCGTGCCGCGCTCGTGCGGGCGAGGCCGGTGATTTCCGCATCCCTCGATGCCGCGCTCGACAAGTTCTACGCAAAGGCGACGGCCATTCCGGAAACCGCGAAGTTCTTTGCCAGCGATGCGCATGTCAAAAGCGCCAAGTCGCGCCAGGTTCGCCACTGGGACCAGATCGCTTCCGGAGAATTCGATGACAAATACGTCGAGGCGGTAACCGCCATCGGCAAGACGCATGCGCGCCTCGGGCTGGAACCGCGCTGGTATATTGGCGGTTACGCGCTGATCATGGAATCGATCATCAAGGCGGTTGTCGAAAAGCACCTCGAAGGCTTTCTCTACAAGAAGAAGGCGAAGGATATCAGCATTGAGGTGACCGCCATCATGAAAGCGGCGTTCGTCGACATGGACTACGCCATCTCGGTCTATCTGGATGCGCTGCAGGAGCAGCGGGCGATCGGTGAGGCCGAGCGGAAGACACTCTCGGCACAGCAGGACGAAGCCCTGTCGGCGCTCGACCGCTCGCTGACCGGACTTGCCAGTGGCGACCTGACCGCCAAGCTCAGCGCAGCCCTTGCACCGCAATTCGACGGCCTGAAAACCAACTTCAACTCGGCACTCGGCACGCTCGATAAGGCTCTTGGCTCGATTGTTCTGGCTGCGGGCGAAACGTCCGGCAATGCCGGCGAACTGGTGACCGCTGTCGATGACATGGCGCGCCGAACCGAACAACAGGCTGCATCGCTAGAACAGACCGCTGCAGCACTGGAAGAAATCACCACGATTTCCAAGGAAGCGGCACTCCGGACCGAGGAAGCCCGCCGCGTCGTCGGTTATGCGACCGAAGAGGCGCGCAAATCGGGTGAGGTGGTGCAGCAAGCTGTGTCCGCGATGAGCGCAATTGAGGAATCGTCCCAGAAGATCACCCAGATCATCGGCGTCATCGACCAGATTTCCTTCCAGACCAATCTGCTTGCGTTGAACGCTGGCGTCGAAGCAGCCCGCGCGGGGGATGCGGGCAAGGGTTTCGCCGTCGTGGCGCAGGAGGTGCGCGAGCTCGCGCAAAAATCCACGGATGCCGCAAAGCAGATCAAGGGCCTAATCGATAAGTCGTTTGAAGACGTGCTGACCGGGGTTTCTCTCGTCAACCGCACCGGCGAAGCCTTGCGTACGATCGGCGAGCAGGTCATGCATATCAACGGTCATATCGATGCCATTGCCGGTTCGGCGCGCGAACAGGCGATCGGCATTACCGAAATCAACACGGCGGTCACGGGCATGGATCAGATGACCCAGCAGAATGCCGCAATGGTCGAGCAGACTAACGCCGCCACCCATAATCTGATGCGCGTCAGCACGACGCTCAAGGATCTTGCCAACCAGTTCACGGTTTCAAATCGGCGGCATATTGAAGTGGTGTCGCGCCGTGCGCCTGAACGGCGTTACGCCTAACTGGTCAAGCTGCAGGATTGACTGATGGAGTGCTGGGCCGAAAGGGTCAGCGCTTCGTCCATTTCGATGAGGGGGCAGCAACGGAGTTGCGGACCACCAGATCGGGACGAAGCAGGATTTCCGTTTCCGGCGGCCGGCCGTCGGACAGAAGTTCCAGCAACAGCGCCATCGCATGCTTGCCGATCGCCGTTCGCGGCTGGCGAATGGTGGTCAGCGCCGGCGACATAAAGCTTGCCTGCGGTACATCGTCAAAACCTGTGACGGAAAAATCGCGCGGAATATCGTAGCCACGCGCCCCAAGCCCGA
This sequence comes from Pararhizobium sp. P1_E7, assembly GCF_056405855.1. Lineage (NCBI taxonomy): Bacteria > Pseudomonadati > Pseudomonadota > Alphaproteobacteria > Hyphomicrobiales > Rhizobiaceae > Pararhizobium > Pararhizobium sp. P1_E7. The sequence continues at coordinate 182,655 of NZ_JBFUBH010000002.1, forward strand.
TCATCACGCCGATTGCCGTCTGGTCGTTGACGCACATGAAGGCCGTCGGCAGCGTGTCGCGCATGAAAAGCTGCTCGACCGCCAGCCGGCCGCTTTCGATCGTGCCGTCGCCTTCAAAGACGATGCGCTGATCGGCGCTGACATTGGCCGCGTCCAGTCCGGCCTCATAGCCCATCCGGCGCCGGCTATAGGCAAGCCGGGTGCGGGAATCGCCGATGAAGGCGATCTTGCGGTGACCTTCGGCGAGAAGCAGATCGATCACCTTGCGGGCGCCCTCGGTATCATCGACGCCGACATAGGGAATGCCGCCATTGAAGACCGGCTCGAACACACCGACGCTGGGCGGAAGCCGTGCGGTCATCGACTGATGGCCGAAGGGCAGGATGCCGGTGAACAGGATCAGCCCGGCGGCCTGGTTGGAATTGAGGAATTTCAGATATTCCAGCCCACGTTGGGCATCGTTCTGGGTATGGCCGATCAGCACGCCGTAACCGTGCGAGCGCGCCTCGTTCTCCAGACCGACAAGAATATTGGAGAAATTCGGGTCGCCGATATCGGGCGCCACCACCAGAATCATGTTGGAACGGCCAAGCCTGAGGCTGCGCGCCATGGCGTTGGTGGTGTAGCCGGTGATGGCAATGGCCTGGTTGACCTTGAGCCGCGTCGAATTGGCGACTTTTTCCGGCATATGGATCGCGCGCGACACCGTCGCGATCGACACTTCCGCGATCCGGGCGACGTCTTCAATGGTTGCCGGCGTGGAATTCGACACTGCGCTCTGCCTTGGTTTTAGTCTCGGCGGGACACTACACAGACTTGCCCGGAGGTCAAAGCCTGCCCGAAGAATTTCTCTGTTATGCCTCGATGTAAACCTTTACACGATCTATGTAAAGGTTTACATAGCATTCAAGCGGACGGGAGCCGCAGGGAGGCATTCATGAATTCGCAGGCTAGCGGCGCCGGTGACGGCGCGGTCGTGCTGTCCGCAAGGCGCATCAGCAAGTCGTTCAGTGGCGTGCAGGTTCTGTTCAGCGTCGACTTCGATCTGCGTGCCGGTGAAATCCATGCCTTGATGGGCGAAAACGGCGCCGGAAAATCCACGCTCGTCAAGATTCTCTCCGGTTTCGAACAGCCGACGTCCGGCGAAATCATCCTTGATGGACATCCGGTCAAGCTGCCGCCGAACGGTGCTGCAGAAGCGCTTGGCGTCGTCATCATTCACCAGGAATTCAATCTTGCCGAACATCTGACCGTCACCGAGAGCCTGTTTCTCGGCCGCGAAGTCACCCGCTTCAGTGTGCTCGACCGCAAATATATGCGGGCTGAGACGCGGCGCGTGCTCGATCTGCTCGGCTCGCATGTCGATGAGAATGCGATGATCAGTTCGCTGTCCATTGCCGACAAGCAGATGGTGGAGATAGCCAAGGCCATCAGCCGCGATGCGCGCGTCGTGTTCATGGACGAGCCGACCGCCGTCCTGTCGCGCGAAGAAACCAACTTCCTGTTCAAGCAGGTGCGCAAGCTGCGTGACCAGGGTACGAGCTTTGTCTTCGTATCGCACAAGCTCGACGAGGTCATGGAACTGACGGACCGGGTGACGGTGCTGCGCGACGGTCAGTGGATCAAGACCTCGCCGACATCGATCCTTGACGGCGAATCGATTGCCCAGCTGATGGTCGGGCGTGAACTGTCGAAGCTCTATCCGGCCAAGCGTGAGCCGGATGTCGATGAGGAGGTCGTGCTCAGCGTCGATGCGGTATCGACCGGCTACGTCAAGGACGTGACTTTTGAGGTCCGCAAGGGTGAGATACTCGGGTTTTCCGGTATGATTGGCTCCGGCCGCACCGAGCTGATGGAAGCGGTTGCCGGACTGCGGTCGCGCGCCTCCGGCGAGGTGATCATCCGCGGTGAGACGGTCCCGTCAGGCGATGTGCATGCCGCCAATCGGCGCGGCCTTGCCTATATGACCAAGGACCGCAAGTCGAAGGGTCTTCTGCTCAATTCGCGCATGATTGCCAACCTGACGCTGCAATCGCTCGAAAATCACGGCAAGCTTGGCTATCTCAGTCCCGCCAGCGAGGCGCAGGCGCTGGCGCGCGCGCGCCGTCGCTTCGATATCCGGGTGCGCGACGGCAATGTGGTGGCCGGTCGCATGTCGGGCGGCAACCAGCAGAAGCTGCTGCTCGCCAAGGTCATGGAGACCGAGCCCGAGATCATCATCATCGACGAGCCCACTCGTGGCATCGATGTCGGCACCAAGCAGCAAATCTATCATTTCATCTCCGCGCTGGCGCGCGACGGCCGCTCGATCATCGTCGTTTCGTCGGAAATGCCGGAGGTTATCGGCCTTTGCACCCGCGTTGCTGTCATGCGGGAAGGACGGATCGTGGGGATGCTGGAGGGCGATGAGATCTCCGAACAGGAGATCATGCGCTATGCGGCCGGATTGAAGAAAAAGGCGGCCTGAACCGTGCTGGCGCGGGCAGGGCATTAAAAACAAATCCCAGGGACAATGGGACGGGAGGTTGGATTGGACACGAGCTTGAATGACGAAACCCGGGAAATCCGGCGCAGGAGCTGGCGGGATATCGATCTGCGGGCCGTGGCGCCGTTCGCCGCGCTGGTGCTGCTGCTTATCCTCGGCGCCATCGTCAATCCGAATTTCATCGGGATCAACAACCTCGCCAATGTCGCAACGCGCAGCGCCTTTATTGCCATCATCGCGATCGGCGCAACCTTCGTGATTTCGTCTGGTGATCTCGACCTGTCCGTGGGGTCGATGGTGGCATTTGTTGCCAGCCTGATGATCCTTTTCATGAATTCCGGCATCATTGCCGATCCGGCCCTGATGCTGACTGCGGCGGTGCTCTTTGCAGTGATTGCAGGCTCCCTGTGCGGCCTCGCAAATGGACTGATCACAACGGTCGGCAGGATCGAGCCGTTCATCGCAACGCTTGGCACCATGGGCATTTATCGCGGCCTGACGACCTGGCTGTCGCAGGGTGGGGCGATCACGTTGAAGGACCCGGCCCTCCAGGAAATGTACCGCCCTGCCTATTTCGGCTATATCCTCGGCGTGCCGGTGCCAATCGTGGTCATCCTGGCGGTCACCTCCGTTGCGGCCTTCATTCTCTATCGCACCCGCTATGGCCGGCATGTCGTCGCCGTCGGCTCGAACGCTGATGTTGCCCGCTATTCCGGCATTCCGGTCAACCGGGTTCGCACCATTGCCTTCGTCATCCAGGGGTTTTGTGTGGCGATTGCCGTTCTGCTTTACGTGCCGCGTCTTGGCTCGACCTCTGCGACCACCGGCATCCTCTGGGAGCTCCAGGCGATCACGGCCGTCGTCGTCGGCGGCACGGCACTCAAGGGTGGAGCCGGCCGGGTCTGGGGGACGATCTGCGGCGCCTTCATTCTCGAGCTCGTCGGCAACATCATGCTGCTTTCCAATTTCATCAGCGAATATCTGATCGGCGCCATCCAGGGCACGATCATCATTGTTGCGATGCTGGTCCAGCGCTCGCTGGTACGGAAATCGTGAATAACCGGGTTCAGGGGGTCGCCCGGTCGCAAAGACTGCAAGACCCGCATTCACTAGGGAGAGAGAAACATGCGTAAAGGACTATTGGGCGCTGCAGCCGTCGCCATGATGGCGCTGACCGGCGTGGCCCACGCGGAAGACAAGAAGGTCACGATCGGCGTTTCGATTCCGGCCGCCGACCATGGCTGGACCTCGGGTGTCGTGTTCCATGCCGAGCGCGTCGCCAAGCTGTTGATGGAACAGCATCCGGGCCTCAACGTCATCGTCAAGACGTCCCCGGATCCGGCCAGCCAGGCCAATGCGGTGCAGGATCTTGAAACCCAGGGCATCGATGCGCTGGTCATCCTGCCATCCGACCCGGATCCGCTGGTCAACGCCATCAAGGAAGTCAAGGGCAAGGGCACGTTCGTCGCCATCGTCGATCGCGCTCCAAGCGTCAACGACAACACGGTCCGTGACCTCTACGTTGCCGGCAACAACCCGGCGCTTGGCCAGACGGCCGGCGAATACATCAAGGCAACGACGCCGGATGCTGAAGTCGTCGTCATCCGCGGCCTGCCGATCCCGATCGACCAGCAGCGCCAGGACGGCTTCGACAAGGGTATCGAAGGCTCCAACGTCAAGGTTCTCGATCGCCAGTTCGGCAACTGGAATCGCGACGACGCCTTCAAGGTCATGCAGGACTACCTGACCAAGTACCCCAAGATCGACGTCGTATGGTGCCAGGATGACGACATGGCCGTCGGCGTGCTGCAGGCCATCGACCAGGCCAAGCGCACCGACATCCAGTATGTCGTGGCCGGTGCCGGTTCGAAAGACATGATCAAGAAGGTCATGGACGGCGACAAGATGATCCCGGTCGACGTGCTCTATCCGCCGGCAATGGTTGGTACCGCGCTCGAAATGACGGTTGCCAACTTCTACGGCCAGGTCCCGGTTCGCGGCACCTACACGATCGACGCGACGCTCGTGACCAAGGACAACGCCAAGGACTTCTACTTCCCCGATTCACCGTTCTGATCCGGGTGTGAAGTTTGAGCTGCCTGTGGCCCGTGCTGCAGGCAGCTTTTCATTTTGACGGCGATTTTCCGAAATTTTCGACCTGAAGCTGATTGCCCGGCAGCGCAAACATGCTAGCTTCCGCGGCGCTCTGCAACGTTTCAGGTCAAGCCGCAGCCACCGGATGTACGTACCGCAGAAGCGCATTTCACGATTGACTGATATGGCCGGGGTGAGCGGCCATTGTTTTGACGGAGGAAACGACAGATGAAGACCATCAAGGGCCCCGCGCTCTTTCTTGCACAATTCGCCGGCGATGCCGCTCCGTTCAACTCGTGGGATCAGATCACCAAATGGGCCGCCGATTGCGGCTACAAGGGTGTGCAGGTGCCGAGCTGGGATGGCCGTCTGATCGATCTGAAGAAGGCCGCCGAATCCAAGGCCTATTGCGATGAGTTCACTGGTGTGGCCCGTGACAACGGTATCGAGGTCACCGAGCTTTCCACGCATCTGCAAGGCCAGCTCGTTGCCGTGCACCCGGCCTATGACGAGGGTTTTGACGGCTTTGCCGTTCCGGAAGTGCGCGGCAACCCGAAGGCGCGCCAGCAATGGGCTGTCGAGCAGGTCAAGCTCGCATTGACCGCATCCAGGAACCTCGGTCTCAATGCCATGGCCAGTTTCTCGGGCGCGCTTGCCTGGCCCTATTTCTATCCGTGGCCGCAGCGCCCCGCTGGCCTGGTCGAGACGGCCTTCGATGAGCTTGCCCGCCGCTGGAAGCCGATCCTCGATCATGCCGAAGATTGCGGCATCGACATTTGCTACGAAATCCATCCCGGCGAAGACCTGCACGACGGCATCACCTACGAGATGTTTTTGGAGCGCACCGGCAACCATGCCCGCGCCAACATGCTCTACGACCCGTCGCACTATGTGCTGCAGTGCCTCGACTATCTGGAAAACATCGACATCTACAAGGATCGGATCCGGATGTTCCACGTCAAGGACGCGGAATTCAATCCGACCGGCCGGCAGGGCGTCTATGGCGGTTACCAGGGCTGGGTCAACCGTGCCGGCCGGTTCCGCTCGCTTGGCGATGGTCAGGTCGATTTCGGTGCGGTCTTCTCCAAGATGGCGGCCAATGACTTTGCCGGTTGGGCCGTGGTCGAATGGGAGTGCGCGCTGAAGCACCCGGAAGATGGTGCCCGCGAAGGTGCCGACTTCGTCAAGCACCACATCATCCGCGTCACCGAAAAAGCCTTCGACGATTTCGCTGATGGCGGCACCGACGAGGCGGCCAACCGGCGCATGCTCGGGCTTTAAGGAAACTGCCCCTCACCCTGACCCTCTCCCCGCAGGCGGGGAGAGGGGGCATGCCCTGATTTGGCTGAGGGGCTGCGGGTTGGTCCTTCTCCCCGCCTGCGGGGAGAAGGTGCCCGAAAGGGCGGATGAGGGGCTTATCAACACCAATTGAATTTCAGGAGAACACAATGGCTATCGAAGGAACCACAGAGGTTCGCGAAAAACGCATTCGCCTCGGCATGGTCGGCGGCGGTTCCGGTGCGTTTATCGGCGCGGTCCACCGCATGGCCGCGCGGCTTGACGATCATTTCGAACTGGTCGCGGGCGCCCTGTCGTCAACGCCGGAAAAGGCGAAAGCCTCCGGCGCCGAACTGGGCCTTGACCCGTCGCGCAGCTATTCCGATTTCAAGGAAATGGCGATCCGCGAGGCCAAGCTTAAGAACGGCATCGAGGCCGTCGCGATCGTCACGCCGAACCATGTGCACTACGAGGCCGCCAAGGAATTCCTGAAGCGCGGCATCCATGTGATCTGTGACAAGCCGCTGACCTCGACGCTATCAGATGCCAGGAAGCTGAAGAAGCTGGCGGACGAGAGCGATGCCCTGTTCGTGCTGACGCATAATTACACCGGTTATCCGATGGTTCGCCAGGCCCGCGAGATGATCGAGAATGGCGATATCGGCGCCGTCCGCCTCGTGCAGATGGAATATCCGCAGGATTGGCTGACCGAGAATATCGAACAGTCCGGCCAGAAGCAGGCGGCATGGCGCACCGATCCGTCGAAGTCGGGCGCTGGTGGCTCGACCGGCGATATCGGCACCCATGCCTATAATCTCGGCGCCTTCGTTTCCGGTCTGGAGCTTGAAGAGCTTGCCGCCGATCTCGACAGTTTCGTCGAAGGCCGGGCGCTGGATGACAACGCCCATGTGATGATGCGTTTCAAGGCAAAGAACGGCCAGCGTGCCAAGGGTATGCTGTGGTGCAGCCAGGTCGCTCCCGGCCACGAGAACGGCCTGATGGTCCGCGTCTATGGCACCAAGGGCGGCCTGGAGTGGACCCAGAAGGATCCGAACTATCTCTGGTATACGCCGTTCGGCGAACCGAAGCGGCTGATCACCCGTGCCGGTGCAGGCTCCGGCCCGGCCGCCGCGCGCGTGTCCCGCATCCCGTCCGGACATCCGGAAGGCTATCTCGAAGGCTTCGCCAATATCTACACCGAAGCCGCACGCGCGATCTTTGCCAAGCGCAAGGGCGAGGCGGCCGATCCGGCTGTCGTCTATCCGACAATCGACGATGGGATGAAGGGCATGGTGTTCGTCGATGCCTGCGTCCAGTCCTCCAAGCGTAACGGGGCGTGGGTGAAGGTCTGAACATCTTTGATCGGATCAGGCGCTATCGCGGACGTTTCGCGGTAGCACCTGTTTTGCGACATCTCGTTTTGGCCTGGGCGCCGCTGCGTGGGCGCGAACTGCCCAGAGGGAGAGCATATCGGGGTCATCCATGACCTCCGCCGGTGCTTCACAATAGCTTGTGACCGTCACCGTCTTCGACCTGCTCGAATATTGAAACGGCAATGCGCCCATTGCTTCGAATGCGGCGCGCCCGTCGCTGTCGACTCTCAGATAGAGAGAGCCCTTCATGACGAAACCGAATTGGACGCCATCTGCCTTCAGCGCAGCACCACCGAAAAAACGCGAGACTGAAACCGGCCCGATGCCTTGGATGCGCTCCGCAACCTCGCGGGCCAGATCAAGCGCGGCGATGCTCACGCTTCGACGCCCTGTTCTGCCGGGTAAAAGAAGCCGCTGATATCGCGCAAGCGACCATCCTCTGTGAGGGTGGCAAAGCTTGTGCCGGCCTGCAATATGCTGCCATCGGGTCCGTGCAGCGCCCAGCGGGCCAGTGATCGGCCGTGATGGTGAAGGACCGAGCGAATCTGGAACTGTCCACCCGGAGCGCTCTGCTGGAAATGGCCCATATATGTCGAAAGTTCCGCCGGTCCGTGGATGAGGCCATTCGGATCGCAATAGGTTGCGTCACCGGCAAGGCATTCTGCAAGCTCGGTCTTGCGCTGTTCGTCTTCCATCGACCAAACCGCCGCATATCGTTTCCACAGTGCTTCAGATGTCATAGTGAGCCTCCAATTCATGAAATTCCGCGGCGACGAGCCGCTCAAGCGCAGGTTTGTCTTGTCCTGCGCGAACAAGGACCAGCAGACCCTGATAAAGGGCCAGCAACTTCGTGGCCGCCAACTTGGGGTCGATGTCGGCGCGCAGACTGCCGTCGTGCCGTGCTGCCACCAGCCGCTCGGCGAAAACCTTGAAAAGCGTGTCCATGCCTGCATGCACGTGGCGGTAGGCGTCCTCGCCGCGGCCAAGTTCCACCGCGGAATTGGTGATCAGGCAGCCGTGGCTTTCACCATTCGGCTCGTGCATGAGCGAGGTGAAAAGGTCGCGCAAACCAGCCAAGCCGGCGGTGGCTGGAGCAAACCGTTCGATCCGGCCACCGAGGACGACTTGGTTGTAGTGCTCGAATGCGGCATCGAACAATCCCGCCTTGTCGCCGAAGCTGTTGTAGATGCTGCCTGCCTTGAGGCCGGTCGCATCCTCAAGATCCCGGATCGAGGCGCGCTGATATCCATCGCGACGGAAAGCATGCATGGCGCCCTTCAGTACGGACGATTCATCGTAGGAGCGGGGGCGGGACAAAATAAGCCTCATTTTTGAATTCTTATTCTAGAATATAAATTCAAAAACGACTTGTCAATCCCGGTATTTGCCCGGAACGCCCACGAGGGCCAAATGGACGTGTCTGACATAAATCTGTAACGTTGCAGACTTGCCATATACGCTCTGTACAAGGCTATTTCACTTGGCTAAACCCGCTACCGAACTCAGGGGCCGCAGCCCTGACGAATGTAGATCGGAGATTTTCATGATCGATCCAAAAAACCTTGCCGCTCGCTTCCCCGGCGATTTCATTTTCGGCGTGGCGACCGCCTCGTTCCAGATCGAGGGCGCCACCAAGGCCGATGGCCGCAAGCCGTCCATCTGGGACGCCTTCTCCAACATGCCGGGCCGGGTCTATCAGGGCCACAATGGCGACATCGCCTGCGATCATTACAACCGGCTGGATGAAGACCTCGACCTGATCCAGAGCCTCGGCGTCGAGGCCTACCGCTTCTCGATTGCCTGGCCGCGGATCATTCCGGAAGGCACCGGGCCGATCAACGAGAAGGGGCTGGATTTCTACGATCGCCTCGTTGACGGCCTGAAGAAGCGCAATATCAAGGCGTTCGCCACGCTCTATCACTGGGACCTGCCGCTGGCGCTAATGGGTGACGGCGGCTGGACGGCGCGCTCGACGGCCTATGCTTACCAGCGCTATGCCAAGACGGTGATCTCTCGCCTCGGCGATCGGCTGGATGCGGTCGCGACCTTCAACGAGCCATGGTGCTCCGTCTGGCTCAGCCATCTCTGGGGCATCCATGCGCCGGGCGAGCGCAACATGGATGCGGCCCTTCATGCGCTGCATTTCACCAATCTCGCCCATGGCCTCGGCGTCGCCACCGTTCGCGAGTTGCAGCCAAATCTGCCGGTCGGTATCGTCATCAACCCGATGCACATCTACGCCGGCAGCGATAGCGCCGAGGACAAGGCGGCCGCCGAGCGGGCTTTCGATTTCCACAACGGCGTGTTCTTCGGCCCGGTCTTCAAGGGCGAATATCCGGAAAGCTTCCTTTCGGCACTTGGCCATCGCATGCCGGCAATCGAGGATGGCGACATGGCGACGATCAGCCAGAAGACCGACTGGTGGGGCGTCAACTACTATACGCCGATGCGCGTTTCGCATGACCCGGCCGCAGGCGCCGAATTCCCGGCAACGATCAGTGCCAAGCCGGTCAGCGACGTGAAGACCGATATCGGCTGGGAAGTGTTTCCGCAGGCGCTGGGAGATCTCATCCGCACGGTCAATGACCGCTACGCGCTACCGGATTGTTACATCACCGAGAACGGCGCCGCCTATAATATGGGCGTCGAAAACGGCGGCGTCGACGATCAGCCGCGCCTCGACTATATCGCCGACCATCTTGCGATGACGGCGGACCTGATCAGGCAAGGCTATCCGATGAAGGGCTATTTCGCCTGGAGCCTGATGGACAATTTCGAATGGGCGGAGGGCTACAAAATGCGCTTCGGCATCGTCCACGTTGATTACGACACCCAGGTCCGCACCATCAAGAAGAGCGGTTACTGGTACAAGGAACTGGCCGAGCAGTTTCCGAAGGGCAACCACAAGGCCGGGTGACAGCTGCGGCGTAAACTGCATCATGGCCGGGATCGATTCTTTTGGGGAAACTTCGATGTCCGACCCGCTCGTCCTTTATGCCCTTTGCGGCAGCCTGCGAAAGGCTTCGACCAATCTTGCGTTGCTTGAAGCATTGCGCGATCTCGCTCCATTGGACATCAGGGTCGAAATCTGCGATCTGCTCGGCGAGTTGCCGATCTTCAACCCCGATCGGGAGACAGACGACATGCCGGGCTGCGTGCTGGCCCTGGCTGCAAAGATCCGCGACGCCGACGGGCTGATCGTTTCTTCGCCAGAATATGCTCATGGCATTCCGGGTGGCCTGAAGAACGCGCTCGACTGGCTCGTTTCCCGGGATGAGATTCCGCACAAGCCGGTCATGCTGGTGCATGCCTCCTATCGCGGCGACTTCGCTCTGGACGCGCTGGCGGAGGTACTGAAAACCATGTCCGTTCGACTGGTTAAGGAAGCCTCGTTGCGCATCAATCTGCTCGGCAAGTCGGCGGAGCAGCGTCAGACCATTTTGGCGAATCGTGAAAGTCAGACGCTTATTACGGACAATCTCCAACGCTTCGCGCATGTCTGCCGGGGCCATGGCCGGCTAGAGGCAATTGGCAGCGAATGAGCTGACATCCTATGCCGGGCCATGGTTCTTCACTTTTGCGCCGGAAAGTTGCGGACTGTGCTCTAGCTTCCCAGATGCCGTTCGCCGCGCTGCTTTGCCAATTCCATCTGGCGCTGTCTTTGGCGGTAGCGCCGGCGGTCTTCCTCGGTGCGGGTATCGTGGCAATGGATGCAGGTGACGCCATGCTCGTGATGCGGTGACAGAAGGTCCTGCGGCGTCAGCGGCTGGCGGCAGGCGTGACACAGCGTGTGTTCGCCTTCCTTCAGGCCGTGGGTCACCGACACCCGGTCGTCGAAGACGAAGCAGGCGCCGTCCCACAGGCTGTCCTCTTCCGGCGTTTCCTCCAGATATTTCAGGATGCCGCCCTTGAGGTGATAGACTTCGTCAAAACCCTGCTCCTTCATGAAGGCCGTCGCCTTCTCGCAGCGGATGCCGCCGGTGCAGTACATGGCGATCTTCGGCTTATTGTGGAGACCGGTGTTGCTCTTCACCCATTCGGGAAAATCGCGGAAACTCTTAGTGTTCGGATCGACCGCGCCGCGGAACATCCCGATGGCGGTCTCGTAATCGTTGCGCGTGTCGATTACCAGCGTGTCGGGATCGGAAATCAGCGCGTTCCAGTCCTTGGGCGCCACATAGGTGCCGACGATCTTGTTGGGGTCGATATCCTCGACGCCCATGGTGACGATTTCCTTCTTCAGCCGCGCCTTCATGCGCAGGAACGGCATGGAGGACGCCCAGCTTTCCTTGTGCTCGAGGCCCGCGAATTCAGGCTGCGCGCGCAGGAAGGCGAGGACGGCTCTGATGCCATCTTCCGGTCCGGCGATCGTACCGTTGATGCCTTCGTGCGCCAAAAGCAGCGTACCCTTGACTCCGTTATCGTCACAGATTGCCTGCAGCGGCTCGCGAAAGGCGGCGAACCGTTCGGACGAGACGAAATGGTAAAGCGCTGCCACCAGAAACTGGCCGCTGGCTTCCGGGCGAGGAGTTTGGATCGTGTCTGTCATGCGGCGTGAAATACAGCTTTCGGCTCTTTCGCGCAATTGCCATTGCGGCATGGCAGTCTTGCGGCCCGGTCGCTTCTGCCGGGCCGCGCCAAAGCGGATCAGATGCCTTCGGGCGTGAAGACGCGCAGGCGGTGGCCGTCCGGGTCTGCTCCGGTAAACGTATAGCCGAAATCCATGGCCACAGGTTCCTGCAGGATGGTCACGCCCTTCCGGCTCCATTCGGCGTGCAGCGCATCGACGCCTTCGCGTCCCGCAACCGAAATCGCCAGCTCGCTGCCGCCGGCAGTGCCAGTGACTTTCGGCTCCATGGTCTTTCTGGACCAGAGGCCAAGCTTGGTGCTTTCGTTCATCTTGAACAACGCGAAGGTCGGCGAGAGTTCAAGCGGCGTCGCGCCGAGAACTGTCTGATAGAAATTGGCGCTTTCTGCCGGGCTATCGACGGCAAGCAGGATGTAGTCGGCGGTCATGATGGTCTCCTTCGTGGTTGCGGAGACCGTTTTAGACCGGCATGCTGCCAGTTTATGGCAGTATGATCACATGTCCTGTATGAGGTTGTGCCGCCGCCGCCAGTCCGCCAGAAGGTGCTGGCGCCTGCGCGGGATACGGATGTCGGTTACCGTCATGGAGGTTATTCGTTCGGCGCGGAAATGACGAAAATCCTCGCGCATTTCGCACCATGCGGCCAGCACCCGGGTTTCCTCGAAATAGCCGAGTGCGAAAGGCCAGATACGCCGGCTGGTGGTTCGGCCGTTGACGTCGCCATAATCGATATCGAGCTTCAATCCCTGCCGTATGGCTTCTCTGACCGCGGCCAGATCCGTCGTTCCGACATTGGGTTTTCGGGCAGAGGAGACCAGCAGCGAATTCGTCTCCAGTTCGTGGCGCAGATCGGCGGGCAGCACCGCGGCGATCTTTGCCAGCGCATTGCGCGCCGCATCCTTCAGTTCGTCGTCGGTCCGCGCCGCCACCCAGCGCGCGCCGAGCACCAGCGCTTCAATCTCCTCTTCGCTGAGCATCATCGGCGGCATCAGGAAACCGGGCTTCAACACATAGCCGAAGCCGGGCGCGCCCTGAATGTCGGCGCCTTGCGCCTGCAGCGTGGCGATGTCGCGGTACAGTGTGCGGATGCTGATGCCCATGCGTTGCGCCAGCGCGCTGCCGCTCACCGGCCGTCGGTACGTGCGCAGAAGCTGAATAAGGTCGAGAAGCCGGGTAGAGCGGGACATGCCTCACCATACTGTCATGGAATGGCAGTATCAATGCGGGTAGCGTGTGTCAGCCGCATCTTGCCATAGAAGGCTGATCATGCGGCTTTCCTCTTTCGGATCGTCGGGGAAAACGGAATCGGCAACCTTCAACGCAGCTTCCCGCAGATATTCTTGCCGGGTGATCACGGCCGCCAGGAGATATGCAACGTCCTCGCTCTTTCCGAAAAGGTGCGGCTGCTCATCGACAAGCGAAGCGAGCAACGCGAGATCGTTGTGATGGCCGAGCAGATCGACGGCCTTCGTAACCTCGATCCGCTTTGCCCGCATCGCCGAGGGCCAGAGACGTTGCAACAGATCAAGATCGAAACGGTAGTCCTGGCTGCGTTTGCGCAACTCATGGAACACATGCGCATCGGTGGTGTCCGCGCAGGCCTCCCGCGCTGCGGCGGCACTTTCCAGCGTCTTGCGCCAACCTTTGGCAATGCGTTTGGCGCCCTTTTTGCCGCCATCCTGAAACGTGATGCGTGAAAGCGCGTCCAGTGCCCCGCGACAGGTGGTGATTGCCGCCGCCACGGTCTCTTCCAGCCGCTTCCCGCCATCGGCAGGTTCGTCGCGCCGGGCGTTCAACACCTTGCCGATCCGTTTCAGTGCCGCACGCTCGTCGCTGTTGCCGGCATGTTCCACGAGATACTGGCAGACCTCGACGAGGGCGGTTGCATCGCGGGAGGTTGAGAGCGTTCTTGCCATGTTGCGGATGCGGGCATTCTCCGAGCGCTGGAAGTCCGGTATGTCGGCGGCGGCGAGGCGATAGAGGGAGCGAAGTCTTTTGAAGTTCTTTCGGGCATCGTGGATCGCCTCCGCCAGCCCCTGCGGACGATCCGTCAGCGCGGCGATGGCGAGCGTCAACTGCTCGGTTCCGACCGCTTTGAATTCCGTCGTGAAATGGTCAGAAGGGCGAATATGATAGCTCATGATCTGCCTTCGATTCCAACGGGCTGGTTGAGAGATACTGGTTCGAGTAATGCGGGTCGCCGGTCACCTCAGTCCCTAGCCAGGAGGGGAGGTCCGGCGTGTCGCCTTCGGCGTCCAGTTCGACTTCGGCAACGACAAGGCCTTCATGCGCGCCAGCATAGACATCGACCTCCCAGACAAAGCCGCAATGCTCCAACTCGTAGCGGGTCTTTTCGATGATCAGGCCAACGGCTTTCGACATCATCTCCTTGGCGTCGGCAATCGGGATCTCGTATTCGAATTCGTCCCGCGTCATCGAGCCGGCGCCGATCTTGATCGTCAAATTCGCGCGCGTCTCGTCCATCAGGCGCACGCGCACGGAACGGTCGTCCATGGTGACGATGTAAGCCTGCAGAAAGCGCGTGCCGCCATCTGCGGTCTTGCGCCAGCCGTCGGACGCCACCAGAAACTTGCGTTCAATTTCCTTGGCCATTGATAAGTCTGCCGTTTCTGCCCTCACTCGCGCCCAGACTACAGGATTGTGACGCCGGGACAAGTTCAGGCTGTTGCGGCATTTGCATCGCGCTAACCCAGCCCCTCTTGTCAAGCATGCGTCACCGTGTCCGAATAGGGGCGGGCGGTCCCGTTCGGTATCGACAAAAGCCGACGGGAAGAGTATTCGAACCTCACTTCAATCGTTTTAAAAGGCTGTCCGGCATGAGCGAGAAAACCGATAGACTTCTTTCCGTCCTGAAATTGCAGCCGGTTGTTCCGGTGCTGATCATCGATGACGTCGCCACCGCCGTGCCTTTGGCGCGTGCCCTCGTCGCCGGTGGTTTGAAGGCGATCGAAATCACGCTGCGCACGACGGCCGCTCTCGAAGCGATCCGCGCCGTTGCCAACGAAGTCGAAGGCGCTGTCGCTGGCGCCGGAACCATCCTCAATGCCGCGCAATACGAGGCGGCTGTCGAGGCAGGATCGCAATTCATCGTCAGCCCCGGCACGACGCAGGAACTGATCGACGCTGCCAATGATTCCGACATTCCGCTTCTGCCGGGTGCCGCCACCGCCAGCGAAGTCATGGGCCTGCGCGAAGAAGGCTATAAGGTGATGAAGTTTTTCCCGGCCGAACAGGCGGGCGGCGCTGCCTACCTGAAGTCGTTGTCTTCGCCGCTTGCCGGCACCTTGTTCTGCCCGACCGGCGGTATTTCGCTGTCGAATGCGAAGGATTATCTGTCGCTGCCAAACGTCGTCTGCGTCGGCGGCTCCTGGGTCGCACCGAAGGAACTGGTCGCCAAGGGCGATTGGGCTGGCATCACCAAACTGGCTGCGGAAGCTTTCGCGCTGCGGGGCTGATCGCCCCTTTCGCATCCGGGGGCGGCCTTCTCCATGGGCAACGGCCCCGGGACAATATGCGGCCTTCATTCCACCCTGCGTAAAGGCGGGGTGGAATGCGATCTGTCGCGCATCCCGTGATTGCACCTATTTTGACTCCCGTTTTCAATTGTATTCCTCTCGTTGCATTCCTATGTCTCAATCCGACTTTAACCGGCCAGGGAGTGTGACCGAATGTTTGACGCGAAGAAATTGCTGGATCAGTTTTTAGGTTCGCAGATCCCCGGTGCCGGCGGCACGGTGCGCGAGCGCGCCGGACAGGCGACGCAGCTTGCCAAGGATAATCCGCTTGCGGCCGGCGCCATCGCGGCGGTGCTGCTCGGCACGGGGACCGGCCGTCAGGTCGCGGGCTCGGCCCTGAAGCTCGGCGGCCTCGCTGCTATCGCCGGCCTTGGCTATCAGGCCTACAAGAACTATCAGGCCGGCAAGGAGCCCGCCGCACAGCCGGAGGCGCAGGCCCAGCCGGAGCTTTTGCCGCCGCCGTCCGATTCCGGTTTCAGCACTGAACCCGCCGCCATCCGCAACGATTTCGTTCTCGTTCTTGTCCGCGCCATGATCGCCGCTGCCCGCGCCGATGGCCATATCGACGATGTCGAGCGCGCCCGCATCATGGACAAGGTTAAGGTCTCCGGCCTCGATTCCGAAGCCGAACAGTTCCTGCACGAAGAACTGAGCAAGCCCGTCGATCTCGATGCGATCGTCGCGGCGGCCGTGACCGAGGAGGAACGCGTCGAGCTTTACACCGCCTCGCGCCTGGCCATCGATGCCGACAGCCGGGCAGAGCGGGGTTATCTCGACCAGCTCGCCGGACGCCTCGGCCTTGCCGATGCGCTGATCGATCATATCGAAGCGACCGTTTCGGCGGCCAAGACGCCGGTTGTCGAGGCTCAGGCAAATCCGCCACAGACGTCAGTGCCGCAAACCGGTCAACCGCCAATCAAGTCGCCTTGGTGATCGATCCATCATCACTTTGCATTTGTGCGGATGCCTGAGCTGTCCTATGCCAGCATCAACGCCCTTGTCATGACCGGTCCGGGCAGCGCCCGCGCCGGTCGCAAGGCTGATGGTAGGATCTCTCCTGGAGTTTGCAGATGCGTGATTTGACCAATTGGACTGGCTGCCCGGCTCCAAAGCCAGTGGCTCTCGAAGGCCGCTACGTCCGGATCGTGCCCTATGATCGGGCAGCACATCTGGAAGCGCTGTGGCAGGCCTTTGGCGGTCTGGAGATCAATACGCGCCTTCAATATTTCGCCCAGGATAATTTTCGTGGGATCGAAGATTTCGATGCCTGGCTGACCGCGGTGCAGAAATCCGGCTGGATCACCGAGGTGTTCTGCGACAAGGCCAGTGGTGACGTCGTCGGCATGGCCAACTATATGCGGCCGGATCCGGCCAATGGCGTGGTCGAGGTCGGCGGTGTCGCCCATTCCTTCGCGATGGCCCGCTCTCCGCTGTCGACCGAAGTGCACTATCTGATGGCCAAGCACGCCTTCGAGGATCTCGGCTACCGGCGTTACGAATGGAAGTGCGACAACCGCAACGAGGCGAGCAAGAAGACGGCGAACCGCCTCGGTTTCAGCTTCGAAGGCGTCTTCCGCCAGCATATGCTGTCGAAGCGCGCCAATCGCGATACGGCCTGGTTTTCGATCATCGACGGCGAATGGCCTTTGCTCAACGCTTCTTTCGAAGCCTGGCTGTCGCCGGAGAATTTTGCCGCAGACGGCACGCAGAAGCGCAAGCTTGAAGATATCCGCGCCGGACTGGCGCAAAAGGAGACGGCATGACGACCCCGGAAAAAAAGGACCGCTCGCCGACGATTGCCGCAGCAGTCATCCTGCTTGTGGTCGGGGCAGGGTTCTTCTTCCTGCCGAAGATCATGCTCTGGCTCGGCACGTTCTCGCCCTGGCTGGCGGCTGCCTTCGGCGCGGTCTTCGTGCTCGCCTTCTTCCTGATCTTCTGGCTGCGGGCCCGCTACCAGCGCCGGCGCGGGCTCTGACCGGCTGCTGCATAATTCCTCAAGTCGGAATCGATTTAAGGAAAAATTATGCAGCAAATTTAAAGTGCTGCAGCGACCTTTACGCGTCATGAATGACGCGCGGCGCTGTAGAGCATTTCCGCATTTCTTCGAATCGCGAAAACGCTCTTTTGCGCAATTCCGGACGCACAACCGCTGCGCACTTTTGCTGGAATTGCTTTAGCCCTGCAGCGACGCCCCGAGCAGGACGATCCCCAGCACCAGCACCAGCAAGGCGCCGGATATTTCGATGCCATTGCTGATGCGCATGGCCGATGAGCCGCTGGATGCGTAACGCATGGCCAGGTCCTTGGCGGTGACGGCCAGCGTCGCCAGCGCAGAGACGGTGATCGCCGTGCCGATCGACATGGCAAAAACCGAAAGCACGCCTCCCAGGTAAAGCCCGTTCAAAAGTGCGAAGCTGAGCACGATCAGGGCGCCGGAGCAGGGCCGCAGGCCGACCGCAATGATCGCCGACCAGGCTTCGCGCAGCGCAAAGCGGTCGCCTTTCAGCATCGACGGATCGGGCGCATGGGCGTGACCGCAGGTATCGCAGACCTCGCCGGGGCCATGGCCGTGGTCATGGGAATGATGTTCGTGGCCGTGGTGATGCCCGTGATCGTGTTCGTGATCATGTGCCATGGCCGGAGCCAGACGGCGTTCCCGCATGCCCCGCAATTTGCGAAACAGCAACCAGCCGCCGAAGGCTGCAATCAGCGCGTAGCTCACCACTTCGAGGAAATGCGTCGCCTGCGTCATCGAGATCGATGATCCGCGCAGCACGAGATAGGCAGCACCCACGAGAAGAATGGCAACGCCTCCCTGCATCATCGATGACAGGAACGACAAAAGCACGCCGCGCTTCAGTTCGGTCTCGTTGGCGATCATGTAGGAGGAAATGACAGCCTTGCCGTGGCCCGGGCCGGCGGCGTGGAAGACGCCATAGGCAAAGGACAGGCCGATCAGCGACCAGAGGTGCCAGGGGTTTTCCCGCATGGCTTTGATTGATTCCGTCAGCGTATGGTAGAAACGCTGCTGTTCCATGTTCACCCAGGCGAAGAAGCCGCCGAAGATGCCCGTCGTGTTGAAGGCAGGCTCAGCGGTGCCGATGCCGAGCGGCGATTGTGCGTGGGCCATGGTGATACCGGCGACTGTCAGGATCAGCGCCAGACCCAGCAGGGGCGCGGGACGGCGCGCCCTCAGCATTTGAACTCGATTCGTGTGGCAAACATCTTCGACATGTCGGTTCCCGTCGGGTCGTTGAAGAAGGCGTCGGTGAGGCTTGCCTGGTTCTGGGCAAGCACTTCATCCGGGTCGGGACGAACCACCTTGTGCTCGCAGGCATTCAGCTGATCGCCGACCGCCACAAGATCGCCGTCCGTCGGAAAATCCATCGCCGTGTACATGGTGGGATCATAAACCCCGAATGACATATTCCCCTTGAGCGGCATCGGCTCGGCGGGCTTGACGGCAAACATCAAAAGCAGCTGCCCGTCCTTGTAGTCGGCGGTGATGGCATCCGGCTTGCTGACCTTGATGGTTTTGCCGTTGTCGGTGATCGTCGTGTAGTAATTGTACTCCTGCAGGGAATCGAGAACCGTCTGGCCGACCTCCTGCAGTTCGTCGGGATCAAGCTGAGCATTGGAATTCTTGTCGAAATCCATCACCACACTGGCAGAAAACAGCTCGTCGAAGCGCCAGACATTGCGCAGCTCGGTGATCTGGTTGGTGGCATCAGCAACGATCTCAAGCCGGGCCTCGGCGAAAATGTGCGGATGGGCAAGCGCCGCGCAGGGCGCAAGCACGGCCGCTGCCGTCAGGATCAGGGACGATCGGTTCATTCTGTCATGATTCCTTTGGCTGTTCCGGCGCAGTACCGGCATCCATGCAATGGATGTTAAATGGGACGGAATTGGGACTTTTGCCCTGCAACAGCCGCGTCAATTTCCCGTGTGCTTGCGAAACCAGTTGTGCAGGAAATCGACCAGGGTGCGCACTTTCGCCGGCAGATAGCGGCGATGCGGGTAGATCGCATAGATGCCGCGATCCTTCGGGAGATAGTCTTCCAGAATGGAAACCAGCGTGCCGGCGGCGATCTTTGGACGGGCGATGAATTCGGGAACGCCGGAGATGCCGATGCCGGATTCCGCCGCACGCACGGCAGCCAGCGGGCTGTTGACTTCGATCGGCCCGCCGACGGGAACGCTGAACCCGGTGCCGTCGGGTTCGACAAATCGCCAGTTGCTGTAGGAACGGCCGTTGGTATCGATGATGCAGGCGTGCCGGGAGAGTTCGGACGGATGTGTGATGGGGCCGCTCTTTTCGAGAAACTCGGGCGATGCACAGATCTTGACCTGAAAATCATCGAGCTTGCGGGCGATCAGCGTCGAATCCTCCAGCTTGGTGATGCGGATCGCCACGTCGAAGCCTTCCTCGACCAGATCGACGAAACGGTCGTCGGAGACGATTTCGAGCGACAGTTCCGGATGCGCCTTGCCGAAATCGATCAACGACTGGCCGATATCCGCATCCACGAAGGTGCGGGGTGCGGAAATGCGCAGGCGGCCCTTGAGATCGGAATTGCTGGCGCGGACGAGATCGGCGAGGTTGTCGATCTCCTTCAGGATTTCCGATGCTGTCCGGTAATAGGTATGCCCGGCTTCGGTCAGCGAAAACTGCCGGGTGGTGCGGTTGAGCAGCAGCGCGCCGAGTTCGTCTTCTAGCTCGCGCACATACTTGGACAGGAGCGCCTTCGAGCGGCCGATGCGCCGGGCGGCTGCGGAAAATCCCTCGGCATCGACGACATCGATGAAGGCGCGAATGCGGGTCAGTGTATCCATCGGGCTGCTGTTCCTGCCTGTTCGGGCTGCCGCCCGTTTGTGATTCGCTTTTCTCGCCGATGCAACGATAGACCGGCATTGCGGAAAGTCGAAGGACTGCCGCGCATGTTAACGTTTGGCGTTTCCCCAACGGCCTGTGCAGCTTTCCAAAAGTGATCTTAAAACAAGACTTTGGGTTCAGCTATGGGTTCGCGCAGATTGTTCAGGAAATGTGAACATCTTAACGGCTTTCGTTGCGCATAAAAAATCGGCAGCCAATTCGAAAAAAGTCTTGATTACGACAAGGTTTTTTCTTATCTCCGCTTCAGCCCAAAGTCGCACGTGCCCATGGGTGTCCGCCGACCCTCGAATTTGGTGAGGAACTCGGTAAGGTACCTGGAATTAACCCCTCCAGTCGCTACTCCGGCCAACCGGAAAATGCGAGGACATCTGAAGCAACGACGGTGCGGGCCTTTTTGTTCTCTCCCTGCTTTCCATCAGCGGGGGTTACTGAAGAGGCACACCTTCATTGCCGGAAGTGCGGTAGGGTCATCCTTCCAATCAATGGCAGACAAAGCGGATCAAAGCTCTTGGCGGGGCGTTGTTCCATCATTCGCGCATCGTGCGCATGTCTGGATCCGGGGTCTCCACCGGCTGGTTCCGGGGCATGTTCGCGTATGTCCTTTGTCCTCCACGTCTTCGTGGAGCATACCTGATTGGGGATAGAACCATGACGACTGCACGTATCATCGACTTCCTGAACACCCGACGTCCCGAAGGCCCATGCCTTGTGGTTGACCTCGATGTCGTGCGTGACAATTTCAAGGCTTTCCGCCACGCTCTGCCGGACAGCTCGATCTACTATGCCGTCAAGGCAAATCCGTCGCCGGAAATCCTGCGCCTGCTCGCTTCGATGGGCTCCAACTTCGATTGCGCGTCCGTCGCAGAAATCGAAATGGCGCTTGACGCCGGTGCGACCGCTTCGCGCATTTCCTTCGGCAACACCATCAAGAAGGAACGCGACGTTGCCAAGGCGCATGCGCTCGGCGTCTCGCTGTTTGCTGTCGACAGCCACGAGGAAGTCGAAAAGATCTCCCGCGCTGCGCCCGGCGCCCGCGTGTTCTGCCGCGTTCTGACAGATGGCGAAGGCGCCGAATGGCCGCTGTCGCGCAAGTTCGGCTGCGTCCCGCAGATGGCTGTCGACGTTCTCGTCTATGCCCATCAGCTGGGTCTTGCCTCGCACGGCGTCTCGTTCCATGTCGGTTCGCAGATGACCAAGGTCGATGCCTGGGATTCGGCGCTCGCCGATGCCAAGCGCGTCTTCGTGCAGCTGGCCAAGCAGGGCATCGAGCTCAAGATGGTCAACATGGGCGGCGGTTTTCCGACCAAGTACCTGCGCGACGTGCCGTCGGCGGAAGCCTATGGCAAGGCGATCTTTTCTTCGCTGCGCAAGCACTTCGGCAACAACATCCCCGAAACGATCATCGAGCCGGGCCGTGGCATGGTTGGCAATGCCGGCGTGATCAAGGCGGAAGTCGTCCTGATCTCGAAGAAGTCGGACAACGACAACCACCGTTGGGTGTTCCTCGACATCGGCAAGTTCGGCGGCCTCGCCGAAACCATGGACGAAGCGATCCGTTACCCGATCCGCACCATCCACGATGCCGACGAAATGGAGCCTTGCGTGCTGGCCGGCCCGACCTGCGATTCGGCTGACGTGATGTACGAGAAGACCATGTATCCGCTGCCGATCACGCTTTCGATCGGCGACGAAGTTCTGATCGAGGGCACGGGTGCCTACACCACGACCTATTCGGCCGTCGCCTTCAACGGTTTCGACCCGCTGAAGTCCTACGTCATCTGATTGGCGTCAAGCCTGCTCCGGGTCGAACCGGAGCAGCACATTCACAATTTGTCATAACCGCCGCTTATCACGGTTTTGGGTACGGGAGGCCAGCATGGCCGCTGTTCTTGATTCTGTTCGCGCCTTCTTTGCGCAGAATGCCTTCACCATCGACACGGAAAATCCGGGCGACGTCGTCGCACGCGAAAATCTGCTTGATCAGGCCATGGGGCCGAACCGCCGCCGCAAGTCGTCCGAGACACTGCGCCGTGGCCGCGTTCCGGCCGAAGGCCTGGCGCTGGTTGCCCGCGATCCGGATGGCCATGTGATCGGTACCGTGCGTCTGTGGAACGTCGAAGCCGGCGTCAGCCGCGACGGTGTCCCCGTTGACGCCTTGCTGCTTGGCCCGCTGGCGGTCGATGCCGCCCACGAGGGCAAGGGTATCGGCGGTGCGCTGATGCGGGCAGCTGTCGGCGAGGCAAAGACCCGCGGTCACGGCGCTATCCTGCTTGTCGGCGATGCGCCCTATTACGAGCGCTTCGGCTTCTTCGCCGTCAAGGCCCAGCATCTCGTCATGCCTGGCCCGTTCGAGCGCAGCCGTTTCTTGGGCCTGGAGCTGAAGGACGGCTGGCTGGAAGGTGCGGCCGGCATGCTGGTCGCCAGCGGCCGCAAGCTTGCCACGCCACGGCTGCGCCGCGCCGCCTGACAATGCAGATGCCATGCTTTCGGGGTGTGGCATCTCTTGCTTTGGGCGCCGAGCTTTAAGTTTCCAATTTTACGCATGTCGTTTTCGCAAAACCGCATCACGCTTTTGAGCGACAGGCTTCAGAACGACCCGCTGACGCGGGCTGTGACCTCGCTGCCCTTGTAGTTGTTGGCAGGGTCCGCTTCTGTCTGTCTGACATAGGCATAGCCGAGTTCGAATTTTGGCTTCTTTTCTTCGCCGAGCGTCAGCTTGGCCGAGACGTTCTTCGTCGTCCGGTCGTAGGCATAATAGACATATTCGCTCTCGGTCCGATCGTAGGCGAGCGTGACCTTTGCCCATGGATTGAGCTGGCGGGATACCGAAATCTTGTAGCTGTCGACGATCTCCGCCAGCGCATCGTCGATATCGCCGATCGTGACGTCATGTTTGTAGGCGGCGGTGAATTCGAGCTCAGCCGGGGCCTTCCATTTGGCTTCACCGCGCAGATAGGGACGGCTTTGCCGTCCTCCATGACTGAGGTCGTCGCTTGACAGCACGATGATGCCGGCTTCCGCGATCAGCGACAGGCTGCCTGCGAATTCCCGGCCGTAGGCGAGCGAGCCGCGCAAGGTCGAGGCCGGGAAGCGCGCGTAGACGGCCTGCTCGTCCTTGTCGATTATCGAGTGACTATACTCGAGGCAGAGGCAGAGTTCCCCGCCTTTGGCTGCGATGTAACGGCTGAGGCCGAGCGTCAAAAGCCCGACGTCCGGATCCAGCTTGACGGGCCTGATGAGGTCGGTCGTGAAGTGCGCGTCGCCTTTGAGCAACTGGCTTATCTTCGCTGTGAAAACCGTTTTGCTTCCAAACGCCGTGGTTGTAATTTTTCCGCCGGCTTGAAGCGCGCGATCCACGGCCCGGTATCCGATGATGTTTCCTGGAAGTTGCAGAAAGACGTCGCCAGAGCTGTTGCGAATGTAGGACGCCTCAAGCTCGACAATTGTATCCTTCCCCAGTTTCTGCGCGTATCCAAGGTTGAAACCTGTTTCGTGTGTATCGCCGAACCGGTAGGCGCCCGTTCGCAGTTCTTCCTGATAGATTGCGTAGCTGAGCTTGGCGTCGTCCTCGCCGATCGTACCCCTCAATTTGAGCGAGCCTTCCCAAAATGGCCCGGAAAGCGGGTCCGGACTTTCCAAAAGGTTGCTCGAGTATCCCTGCCTCGTCCAATATTCGACGGTTGTCTCACCATGCGCCACCCTTGCCACCGGCAGGATTGCCAAGGACATCACGGTGATCAACAAGGCGCGCATCCGCGATTTCCTCAACGCAAGGTTACTTAAGCGTAGTCTGTAGTTATATGGTTAAATAACTCCTATGACTGCTTTGTCGCGGGGCGGGGCGGGCGTCTTTCAGGAAGTATTTCCGGGGGAATTCAGGACTTGGTAATGAATCCTAAAGTTGTATTTATTATGGTTAACAATTTATTATAAAAACCATCGTCGCTTGAGTGTTTCGATTCTAGGCATATCCTCCTGGTTGTGCACAAGGGATGCACCAACAACGGAGGTAATACCATGAACTTTAAGTCCGCATTCATCGCATTCGCCTCTCTCGCAGCTGTTGCCGCCACGGTTTCGCCGGCGTCGGCAGGTGGCCTGTCGCTCAATCTTTTCAATGGCAAAAACAACGGTATCGCCAATGGCGGGATCGTCATCGCGCCGGCTGTCGGCGTCGGCGACGTTCTGTCCGGCAACAACGTTCTCAACAACGCGCTCAACGGCAACAGCGTCAACATTCTCAGCGGCATCCTGTCGGGAAATGACGCCGACCTGGATCTCGGTCTCGGAATCCTGTCCGGTGGTGGCAAGAAGCGCCGCTAAGGCTTGACGCGCAGGGAGGGCGCAGCCCTCTCTCCCTGCGGTTGCTTCCAAAGCGGCCCAACGGCGAATGACATCAGGAGGATGTCATTCGCCGTCCTGCGTTAGAGCCAATATTTGACAGGACCTTCGCGATGAAATAAATGCTCGCCAACGGGTGAGAGCCCCGGCCGTCCGCGAGCTCCGTGCTTTTGGTGAAGTCTCTCGTTCCTCTTCGGTCGTCCATCATTGTGGCGTGCGAACGGTGGCAAGGCGGGCTCCCTCCGAATGACTGCACGCTCCATGTTGGAGACCTGAAGATGCGCGGATCGATCCCGCTTCCCTCACTGGATGCCCTCAAAGACCAGGCAAAGCGGCTGCGTGCCGGCCTTGCTGGAGACGGTCAGGACATCACACATTCGAAATCGCTGGAACTGCTGGCTGTACAATACGGATTCCGGGACTGGAATACGCTGCATGCCGTGGTCGGTAACCGGCCGCCGCTTAATCCCTGGATGCTCGGTTCAAGGGTGAGGGGCCATTATCTCGGCCAGCCGTTCGAGGCGACCATCCTAGGTGTGCAAGCCGTTACCGCCCAGACCGGCCGCTACCGGCTGATGCTGGATTTCGACGAACCCGTGGATGTCGTCACCTTCGAGAGCTTCTCGGCCTTTAGAAAGCGCGTCCAGTGCACGATCGATGAGACCGGCCGAACGGTCGAGAAAACCTCGAACGGCCGGCCGCAGGTGGAGTTGATGTGGTAGCGACGGCAGATCAGACTGCCGGGCGAAACGCCAGTGTCACCTTACCCTTGCGGCCCGTGCCAGCGCATCGTTTTTGAACGATACGCCGATCGCGTGGCAGGCGCTGGCCGTCAAGCCTGCCACTGGCGTTCAAATGCCCATGATCAGCCGGCGATATCGACCACGCCGCAATCGCCTGCTTCCGAACCAAAGGCAAGCTGCCTTCCGTTCTTGTTCCAGGCCATGGCGGTGATTGCGCCCTTGCCTGGGCGGCGCAGCAGCACTTCCTTGCTGTCGGTGAAGCGCACCACCAGGATCATGCCGTCGGCATAGCCGATGGCTGCGATCTCTTCGACGGGATGACAGCAGACCTGCGTCACCATGATGTTGGCGCGGGTGCCGAGTTCGAGCGGCGCCTTGCCCATCGGGCCATCCTTGGCCTGGAACGGCCAGACGATGGCGGCCGGTGCGCCGGAGGAGGCGAGCCATTTGCCCTTGGCGGACCAGGAGACGGACTTGACCTTGGCCGGATAGCCGGTCATGCGCATATGGCGTGTTTCGGCGCCGGGCTTGGTATCGAGCTTCCAGCCGTGCAGCGCGTTTTCCTGCATTGAGGTGACGACGAAACGGCCGTCCGGCGAGAAGGTCACGCCGGTATGGGCGCCCTTCCATTCCAGTTCGACCGGCTGGCTTGCCATCGCCACCCAATGCAGCGAGACGCCGTTATAGCGGGCAACGGCAATGCGCAGGCCCTTGGGTGCAAAGGCGATGCCTTCGACGGTGCGTTCCTCGGTGAAATCCTTGACGGTCCCATCGGCGAGCCGCACATGCGCCGTCTTGCCATAGGCATAGGCAACCGACCCTTGCGGCCCGGCGGCGACCTGCGAAATCCACTTGCGCGGAACATTGGCGATTTCGCTTGTCGTGCCATCCGCCTTGATGCGCAGCACCTTGCCATCCTCGCCGCCGGTCAAAAGCGTATCCGTCGCCTCGTCGCGAATGGAGGAGAGCAGGCCCTGATGCGCTTCGACGGTTTTATGGCCGTGATCGAGGCTATGGATGAGGCCGGAGGATTCGGCAAAGAACGGAATGTCGCCGAGAAAGGCCACGCCGGCGACGTGACCTTGAAGGTCGAGAGGAGCAACTGTCGGCATCAGTGAGCTGCGGCCTCGGCGGGAACAGCCTCGCAGGCCTTGAACGTGCGTTCCAGCTTTTCACGGTCCAGTTCACGGCCGATGAAGACGAGACGGCTCTCATGCTTTTCGCCGTCCTTCCAGGCCCGCTGATGATCGCCTTCGATGATCATGTGCACGCCCTGGACGACATAACGCTCAGCGTCGTCCTTGAAGGCGATGATGCCCTTGAGACGCAGGATGTTTGGGCCTTCCGTCTGGGTGATCTTCTGGATCCACGGGAAGAAACGATCCGGATTCATCTCGCCGCCGCGCAGCGAAACCGACTGAACCGTCACGTCGTGGATCGGCGAGGGGCCGTGATCGTGATGATGGTGGTCATGGCCGTGATGATCATGATCGTGGTGATGATGGTCGTGATCATGGTGATCGTGGTCGCAATCCGGGCCGCAGGCATGATCGTGGTCGTGATGATCCTGGTCGAGGAAATGCGGCTCGTTTTCCAGCGCCCGTTCCAGATTGAATGCGCCCTGATCGAGCACCTTGGTCAGGGCGATATTGGAGCGCTCGGTGCGGTGGATGCGGGCCGACGGGTTGATGGCGCGCACGGTTGCTTCGATCTTTGCCAGCTCTTCCGGCGTGACGAGATCGGTCTTGTTGAGGAGCACCACATCGGCAAAGGCGATCTGGTCTTCAGCCTCTCGGCTGTCCTTCAGGCGCAGCGGCAGGTGCTTGGCATCAACCAGCGCCACGACGGCATCGAGCTCGGTCTTGGCGCGCACGTCGTCGTCCATGAAGAAGGTCTGGGCGACCGGCACCGGATCGGCAAGGCCGGTGGTTTCGACGATGATGGCATCGAAGCGGCCGGGGCGGCGCATGAGGCCTTCGACAACCCGGATCAGGTCGCCACGCACCGTGCAGCAGACACAGCCATTGTTCATTTCGTAGATTTCTTCGTCGGATTCGACGATCAGGTCATTGTCGATGCCGATCTCGCCGAATTCGTTGACGATGACGGCGTATTTCTTGCCATGGGCTTCCGTCAGGATGCGGTTCAAGAGCGTCGTCTTGCCGGCGCCGAGATAACCGGTGAGCACGGTGACGGGAATAGGCTTGGCAGCAGCTGTGGTTGCTTCGGTCATGGGAACCTCGGAAAAATCGGGATGCCGTCAGGCACGGGGTTATCGTTGATATAGGAGATGGGAAGCGCCAGCGCAAATGCCAGCCTGGCAATCTTCACGCTGTTTTATCCGGATCGAAGCGTTTGGGCCTCCCAATCGCGCTTGCTAACGCATGGCGGTCAGATCGAAGGCTGCGACGTCCTCCAGCAACTCGATGATTCCGGAGACGGCGTGGGCGATCAGTTTTTCGCCTCGCTTCGCCGTTGCGGCCGATGCGTCACCGGCGACGCCCTGCTCATTGAGGTCCGACATCTTCCAGCCGAAGGCGTGCGGACCGTAGGCGCGCAGATGCTGGAAACGATGGGCGAAATCGGTCTGGCGGGAGCCGAAGCGCGCCGCCTTCGACATATCCACCCTGTCCGGATACATCGCCAGCATCGCCGATGTCTCGATATCGCCGCCATGAATATCGATCGCCTTGTCGCCCGGTGCCATCCAGCCATCCGGTTGGCCGAATCGCGTCCAGCTCGTCGCCACCGCCAGCATGTTGAACCGTACCCGGGCTTCCGTCGCGACGATGGTCATCAGCGGCGAATTCCCCCCGTGGGCGTTCAGCATGACGAATTTGCCGATACCCTTGCCGTTCAGGTCCTGCGCGATGCCGAGCCAGCGCCGCACCGCCTCATCGTATCCCAGCGAACGCGTGCCTTCGACATCGAGATGTTCGATCGAATAGCCGACAGGCTCCGTGCCGAGAAAAGTGACAGGCAATCCAGCGGGCAGACGGGCAATGATCCGTTCGACGAGACCCTCGGCAATCAGCGCATCGGTTTCAAATGGCAAATGCGGCCCGTGCTGTTCATGGGCGCCGAGCGGCAGCACGGCGATCCAATCTGCCCTTGATGCGGGCGGAAGATTGGAAACATTGTCTTTCCAGCGCGGTGCGGGGAGTGTCATGCTCCTGAGAACCTTTCGGTTGTACTTGCGGTATGGCCGTTATTCGAGTCATACAGGTGGCGGATGGCCGTGCAAGAAATTTGGTGGAGGACCGATGGGAAAGAAGAGCAAGGCCGAAAAAAAAGCCAAGGGCGGCAAGAAGAAGCACCATGACGTCGCGGTCCACGCGCAGGACCTCGCATCGGTGCTGGTGCAGGCGGCGCGCTCGATGCGCACGGTGCTGTCACGCAATCTGCTCGAAAGCGGATTGTACGCCGGCCAGGATGGCGTCATGCTGGCGCTCGCCGATACGGACGGGCTGACCGCCGGTGTTCTGGCGATGAAGCTCGGCGTCAAGGCACCGACCATGACCCGCACCATCGGCCGGATGGAAGCGCAGGGCTTTCTGGAAAGGCGGGCTGACGACGAGGATGCGCGCCTGACCAAGGTCTATCTGACCACCATTGGCCGGGATCGCCTGCAGACTATCGCCGAAGCCGGCAAGACCTCGGAAGACATGGCCACGAAAGGCCTCACCGAAAAGCAGATCAAGACGCTGATGAAGCTGTTGCGCGCCATCGACGGCAATCTCCAGAGCACGGCCGCCGCCGAGTAGATTCCGCGAAGCCGGCTCATGATTTGGCGATTGCGGCGGCGATTTAAACAGTTTAAAGAGGATTTAAAATAGCGGTATTCAGCCGAGGCATCTGAGGGGGAAACGTGGCGCAGAAGATCAAGCTCTCCACCATTGCGGAAACGCTTGGTGTGTCCACGGCTACCGTTTCACTGGCATTGCGCGACAGTCCGCTGGTCGCCGCCATGACCCGCGACAAGATCAAGGATCAGGCCCGGGCGCTCGGCTATATCTACAATCGCCGCGCCGCCAGCCTTCGTACCTCCCGCTCCGGCATCATCGGCGTCGTCGTGCACGACATCATGAACCCGTTCTACGGCGAAATCCTGAAAGCCATCGAGGCCGAACTCGACCGCGACCGGCAGACCTTCATTCTTTCCAATCACTATGATTCCGTCGAAAAGCAGCGCGCCTTCATCGAGACGCTGCTGCAACTGGGCGGTGACGGTGTCATCATGTCGCCGGCAATCGGCACGCCGCCGGAAGATATCCAGCTGGCGGAAGACAATGGCATGCCGGCCATTCTGATTGCCCGCTCGATCGAAGGCCTCGACGTGCCGATCTTCCGGGGCGACGATGCCTATGGCATCTCGCTTGCCACCAATCACCTGATCAGCCTTGGCCATCGCGTTATCGCTATGGTCGGCGGCACGGACCAGACCTCGACCGGCCGCGACCGCTATCAGGGTTACGTCAACGCCCTGCGCAAGGCCAATATCGACGTCGATCCGGACCTGCGTATTCCAGGGCCCCGTTCTATGCAGGGCGGGTTCGAGGCGGCTGTCCACCTGCTGTCGCTGCCGCAGAAGCCGACGGCCGTGGTCTGCTGGAACGATCTCGTCGCCATCGGCATGATGAACGGCATTGCCCGTGCAGGCCTCGTTCCCGGCCGCGATGTGTCGGTCACCGGTTACGATGATCTTGAGGAAGCGTCGATCTCGACGCCGGCGCTGACCACCGTCTGGAACGGTCAGTCCGATGTCGGCCGCAGTGCCGCACGCGCGCTGCTCGACAAGCTGAACGGCAGCCACGAGCCGGATGGTATCCATCTGATCAAGCCGGAAATGCGGATTCGCCAGTCGACCGGCCCGCTTCGGTCCAATTCTGCCGAGTAATCGGGTCCAATCCTGAAGGAGCGAACCATGCCGCACGGCCGCCCTCGTATTCTTGTGCCCGGAAAGATGAGCCAGCGCGTGCTCGACCGTTTGCCGGATTATTTCGAGCCCGTTTTTGTCACTGCTGCCGATCCTGCTCTGGTGACGGCCGGCCTTGCATCCGGTGTTTCCGGTATCGCTGTTCAGGGCAAGATTCCGGCAGAATTCATCGACGCCTTTTCCAACCTCGAAATCATAGCCAATTTTGGCGTCGGCTATGATGGCGTCGATGCGGGACATGCGGCAAGTCGCGGTGTTGTCGTGACCAACACGCCGGATGTGCTGACGGAAGAGGTGGCCGATACAGCGATCGGACTTTTGCTCAACACCTTGCGTCGCTTTCCGGCAGCCGAACAATGGTTGCGGCAGGGGCGCTGGACCAAGGACGGCGCTTTCGCGCTGTCGCCGCTGACGCTGCGCGGCCGCACCGTTGGGCTTTATGGTCTTGGCCGCATCGGGCTGGCCATCGCCAAGCGGCTCGAAGCCTTTGGTGTTTCCATCGCCTACCATACCCGCACGCCGCGCGAGGGGCTAAACTACACCCATTATCCGGCACTCAAGGGGATGGCTGAGGCCGTCGATACGATCATCGTGATCGTGCCCGGCACAGAGAGCACCCGCAGGACGATCAATGCAGAGATTCTGGAGGCCTTGGGGCCGCAGGGTGTGCTGATCAATGTCGGACGCGGAACAACTGTTGACGAGGCAGCCCTTGCCGATGCCCTGCAGCGCGGCGTGATCGCAGCCGCTGGTCTCGATGTCTTCGAGAACGAGCCCTATGTCCCCGACGCTCTTTTAGCGCTGCCGAACGTCTCGCTGCTGCCGCATGTCGGCTCAGCCTCGCAGGCAACGCGCAATGCCATGGCCGATCTGGTCGTGGACAATCTCGTTGCGTGGTTTGAAACGGGTGCGGCATTGACGCCGGTCGTCGAGACGCCGTTCAGGCGCAAGACGGCTTAAACCGTCAGGCTTTCGACTTGGTCGCCGCATAGGCGCGTACCGCATCGCCGAAGGCCTGGAACAATGTCGAGGACGGACCGTCCTTGCCCACCCAGTATTCCGGATGCCATTGCACGCCGACGGCAAAGGCTTTTGCGTCGATGACGGATACGGCTTCGATCGTGCCGTCTTCGGCGACGGCTTCGACGGCGAGATGCGGCGCGGCCTTCGAGATTGCCTGCCGGTGCAGCGAATTCACCTGCACTTCGCCAGCGCCGAGGACGGAGGCAAGGCAACTTCCTTCCTTGACGATGATACTCTGGCGGATGCCATAGGCGACGTCGAGTTCCGGTACGTCCGGCTTGCGGTGATCCCACATGCCGGGCATGTCATGAATTTCGCTTGCCAGCGTGCCGCCCAGCGCAACGTTCAGTTCCTGGATGCCGCGGCAGATGGCGAGAAGCGGCACGCCGCGCTCAAGCGCGCGCCGGATCAGCGGCAGGCTCGTCGCATCACGGCCGGGATCGAAGGGGCCGTCATTGTCGGTTGCGTCTTTGCCATAGAGTGAAGGATGCACATTGGTGCGCGATCCGCTGACGAGAACGCCGTCCACCCGGTCGAGGATTTCATCGGCCTCATTGCCGGTCTCCAGTGCCGGAACGAGGAATGTCATCACGCCGGCGCCTTCGACGGCGGCACGAACATATTGATGCGGCGTGGCATGCCAGACATTGCCGTCGAACGTCCTGAAGTCGGCGGGTATGGCAACAACGGGTTTAGGCATTGCGGGTCTCCACCTGTGCGGCTGGCGAGTCGTATTTGTCCTGTCAAGCCATTGCCGTCAGCCGTACTATAAAGTCAACTCCGTTGACGAAAATCGCTGACCGCCGGCGCCGTTGGTCAGACCAGTAAGATTTGGCTATATCCCTTAGAGCTGGAGTAACCATTCGGGCCGATAAATAATCGGCCGCCGGCTGCAGAAATCGACGGTCGCAAGGCGCCACAGAACCGCTTCGCGGCCGAATCCATGCAAAGTTGCAGAAAAGCGATATTCTTTACGAGCGGCTGCAATACTGGGTTGAAATATTTCGATAGGGCAGCATCTAGACTGCAATGCCTGATATATGGAAAGATTTTTCCCGGTAAGCGCGCGAAATCTTTCGTTAAACCCTCGGGAATAACACTTCGCCAAACCGGAGCCCGGGGGTTCATGAAATCAAGTGAACAGAGCGCTCTTCCGACCGATGTGTACCTTTCGTTCGTAAGCTCGCTCTACGATTACCGCCAGACATTGTTGATCGGCATGCTGTCGCATGTCGTGACATTCCTGCTCGTCTTTGCAAAAACCAGTGATCCTTTTTTTCTCGGCAGCACGATCGCAATCGTGCTGATCTGGTTGGTGCGCAACATCGACATGCGCCGGTTCGACCGCGAAGACCTTGCATCGCTGGACTTTGAAGGCATCCGCCGCTGGGAAAACCGCTACAATGCCGGCGGGGTCTGCGCCACCATCACGCTCGGCACGGCCTGTGGTTATGCCATTCTGGTCAGCCGCGATCCATTCGCCGAGCTCGCCTGTATTTCCGTGACGCTCGCCACCATGGTATCCCTCGTGGGACGCAATTACGGCTCGGCCCGTGCGGTCGTTGTCATGTCCCTGTCTGCCTGCGGCCCGATCATCCTCGGTCTGCTCGGGCTGATGGATGGGTTCATGGCGCTGCTGGCGGTGTTGATGGTGCCGTTCATTCTCACGACCTGGTCGATGGCGCGCGGCGTGCGTGAAACATTACACAAGAACGTGCTTGCTGCGCGCGAGATATCGACGATCGCCAGCCGTTTCGATCTTGCCCTGAACAACATGCCGCATGGCCTGTTCATGCTGGACGACGACAACCGCATTCTGGTTGCCAACCGGCGGGCCTGCGAGCTTCTCAATCTCGGTGATCGCGAACGCGTCAAGGATTGCCACCTCGATGCGGTGCTGCGCTATGGTGTCCGCCATACGTTTCTGGAGCGGGATCAGGCAAAGCAGGTCTTGAAGCAGCTGGACCAGTTGCTGCAAGGCATGCAGTCGCGTGCGCTCATCCCCGTTTCCGACGATCTGTTTCTTGAGTTTTCGGCAAGCCGGCGCGCCAATGGCGGTGTCGTGCTGATCTTTGAAGACGTAACGGCGCGCGTGCGGGCGGAAAAGAAAATCCTGCAGATGGTGCGGTTCGATACGCTGACGGGTCTGCCCAATCGCGATTATTTCGGTGAGCTGGTCGGCAATGCGCTTGCCGATCAAAAACGCACCGGTCTCACCGGTTTCATGGTTCTCGATGTCGCCGAGTTCAAGCATGTCAACGATACGCGCGGCCATATCGTCGGCGACAGATTGCTGTGTGCGATCTCAGAGCGTCTGAAGAAGGTGACGGACGATACGGCGATCGCGGCACGCCTGATGGGCGACGAATTCGTTTTGTTTTTTTCAAGTGAGAACAACCGGCTTGTTCTGGAAGAGCGTATGCGGGCAGTGCACGCACAGATGCGCGGCGCCTATCTCGCCAACGGCTTTACCTTCAATATTTCGATGAGCGCCGGATACGTGATTGTCGATAGTGCCGGCTTCCGGCTGGAAGACATGCAGATCAAGGCCGACCTTGCGCTGTTTGAAAGCAAGAGCCGCGAAAAGGGAAGCTGTACCGCGTTCGAAGCGGAAATGGATGCGAACTATCTCGACCGGCAGAAACTGAAGACCGATCTGCGCGAGGCTCTTGAAACGGGCGGGCTGTCGGCCGTCTATCAGCCGATGTTCCTCGCCGACGGATCACGGATCGAATGCTGCGAGGCACTCGCGCGCTGGACCCACCGCGAGCGGGGTCCGGTACCGCCGGATGTCTTTATCCAGCTGGCCGAGGAAATCGGCGTCGTTTCCGACATCACAAGGTTCATGCTGCGTCAGGCCTGTCTCGATTGCCTGAAATGGCCCAAGCATATCGCCGTTTCGGTCAATCTCTCGGTTCTTGATCTGCGCAACGGCGACATCATCTCGACCGTGGCGGATATTCTGTCCGAGACGGGGCTTGATCCGTCCCGGCTTCACCTTGAAGTGACGGAAAGCTGCCTGATGGAGGAGGCGGCCAAGGTGCAGACCATTCTCCAGGAGCTGCGCACTCGCGGCATCACCATCGCCATCGATGATTTCGGCACGGGTTACTCGAGTCTCAGCTATCTCGATGCGCTGCCGCTCGATATCATCAAGATCGACCGCTCCTTCGTGCGCAATATCTGCGAGGACGCGCGCCGCTTCAAACTTCTGCACGGCATGGTCAACCTGGCGCGCGAGCTCGGGTTGAAAATCGTCATCGAAGGGGTCGAGACGAACGATCAGCTCGCGCTGATCAACCAGTACAAGTGTGCCGATCTGATCCAGGGTTATGTCTTTGCAGCGCCCATGCCGTCCCTGGCGATCGAAAGCCTTTCGGATACACTCCGGAAGAAGCTATCCGCGCCGAAACGGCGCGGCCGGCGCACGGCTTAGATTTTTCAACCCATTCGCAGCTTGCGTCTGCCCCCCCCCGTCACCTGACGGCCTGAAAGGCCAGAGCGCACCTGTTCCGACATGTTACGCAGGCAGATCATCCTTTCGTAATTTAGGGTTAACTATTTGTTAACCCTAACAAATAGTTTATGCTTAATAATCTATTAAAACATTGTGAGGTGCCTCCGTTTGGAAGATGAATGCCCCTTCAACAGGGGCGTTTGATGAAATGAAAGCGGAGCAGCAGAACAGATTTTCAGAGCGATTGCTGGAACTGTTGGATCATGTCGAATATCGCCGGGTCGAATCGGGGGAGGACATGGAAGATGTCGCCCGCATCCGATTTAAAGCCTACAAGATGGCCGATATACTGCCCTTGTCAGGCACGACGCTCATCGATGATATCGACTTCGACAGTCACGCCTATGTTTTCGGAATCTATTTCGAAGAGCGGCTGATCAGCACAGTACGGGTGCATCATGTGACGCCCGAGCATAGGACGAGTTCGTCCGGGTCCGTCTTCAGGGCGGAGATCGACGGTTTTCTCGACGCCGGCCTGACATTGATCGATCCGGTCCGCCTTGCCGCCGACCCGGAAATTCTGCGGGAAATGCCAGCCATTCCTTACCTCACCCTGCGCGTCGCCACCATGGCGTCCGAACATTTCGACGTCGATCGTTGCCTGTCGCTGGTGAAGCCGCAGCATGCGGCCTTCTACAAGCGGGTGTTCGATGCCGATACGATTGTTTCGCCGCAGAAGAACTGTGGTGATTACAAGATCGACCTGACGCTGCTCGCCGCCCGTGTCCGCGAGATCCGGCCCTGGCTCTATACCCGGTTTCCGTTCTTCGATTCGGAACCGCTCGAGCGGCGCATGATGTTCGGCGATAACCGGGAGGTGCCGTATACGCCGTTGACGGTGTTGCCAACCGCACGCCTGGCGTTGACGGCGCAGAGCCGTATGCGCACCCAGGCCTGACTAGGCGTTGCGTGAGCGTCACGAACGCCGGCCGAACCGTTATGCCGCATGTTACGCCTGCAGTTTTCGTTGCGTTTGATTGTGGCTTTGTGTAAGGCCACCTGTGTGCGATCGATGCTTTCAGGCACTCCGGATGCGCAGTGAATGGATTTGAGACGAGATGCCGCGCTCGCCGTTACAGGACAGGGGAGGGCGTAGCTGAATTTCAGGGAGATATGGACGATGGCTGAACATCATTCCGGACCGGCCGAATTGGGCGCGCCAATGGATTATGCCGAACACGAGAAGACCTACAATTTCTTTCTGGACGCGGCGAAAATCCTGACGATTTTCTGTGTCGCCCTGCTGATCGCCATGGCTGCCGGTTTCTTCACCAGCGCCGGCTTCTTCACGGCCCTCATTGTCTTCATCCTCATCAATGTCGGCGGCTTCGCGCTCCTGCGCTGATCGGCTTTCCAAAGTTTTGACGAAAGCGGCACTTGGGAGTGAGGTGCCGGCTTTTCCATGGCCCGGCGTTTGCCGGACCGGGAGAGACATGCGCGCGGGCCGCCTAAGGGCGGCTCGATGCGTGATTATCGAGTGTGCGGGAGAGTGGAAATCGCGGTCCGCCGTGTTCCGGAGACCCGTGTCAGGGAGGAACCCGTGGCAGATACCGTATTCATACCGTTGGAAACGTTTCCCGGCGAGGGGCGCGTTGCAGCGTCTCCCGAGAGTGTCAAGAAACTGAAGACGCTCGGCTTTAATGTTGTCGTTCAGGCCGGTGCCGGCACCTTGTCGCGCATTCCCGATAGCGAATTCGAAAAGGCCGGTGCGACGATCGGTGCTGTTGCCGATGCTGCCAGCGCCGAAGTGGTGCTGAAGGTACGCCGCCCCGCATCTGCGGAAGTCGCAGGCTACAAGTCCGGCGCCATCGTGCTGGCGATCATGGACCCCTATGGTAATGACCAGGCATTGGCCGACATGGCCAAGGCTGGCGTTTCGGCGTTTGCGATGGAGTTGATGCCGCGCATCACCCGCGCCCAGTCGATGGACGTGCTGTCGTCGCAGGCAAACCTTGCCGGTTACCAGGCGGTGATTGAAGCGGCATCCGAATATGACCGGGCCATGCCGATGATGATGACGGCGGCGGGCACTGTTCCTGCCGCAAAAGTCTTTGTCATGGGGGCGGGCGTTGCCGGTCTGCAGGCGATCGCGACGGCGCGCCGCCTGGGTGCGGTGGTGTCCGCGACCGACGTTCGCCCGGCTTCCAAGGAACAGGTTGCCTCGCTCGGCGCCAAGTTCATCGCGGTCGAGGACGAGGAGTTCAAGGCGGCCGAGACTTCAGGCGGTTATGCCAAGGAAATGTCGGCGGAATACAAGGCCAAGCAGGCAGCGCTGACCGCCGAGCATCTGGCCAAGCAGGATATCGTCATCACCACCGCGCTGATCCCGGGCCGTCCTGCACCACGGTTGATCACCCGCGAGATGCTCAAAGCCATGAAGCCCGGCTCTGTTGCCGTCGACCTTGCCGTCGAGCGTGGCGGCAATGTCGAAGGTGCTGTGGCTGATCAGGTGGTTGAGGTCGAGGGCGTCAAAGTCGTCGGCTATGCCAACATGCCAGGCCGTATCGCCGCTTCGGCTTCGGCGCTCTACGCCAAGAACCTCGTGACCTTCCTTGAGACCATGGTCGGCAAGGAAACCAAGGCGCTTGCCCTCAATGTCGAGGATGAACTCGTCAAGGCGACGATGCTGACGCACGGCGGTGCCGTGGTGCATCCGAATTTTGCCGCAGCGCCGGTCGTGGTTGCAGCAACAGCTTAAAAATGGAGAGGGCGGCGCTGGTGCTTCGGGGAGAAGTGCGGCTGCCCAAGGGAGAAATTTGATGGCCAATGAGCTTCTCGACAAGGCGATAGGCGACCTCGACCGGGCGGTCGAAGCGGTCCGCACCGCCGCCGAATATGTACCGGATTCCGCCGGCAATGTTGTCCACGGGTTGTCCGGTGGCGTGATCGATCCGTTCGTGTTCCAGCTGGCGATCTTCGTCCTGTCGATCTTCGTCGGCTACTACGTCGTCTGGTCGGTAACGCCCGCCTTGCATACGCCGTTGATGGCGGTCACCAACGCGATTTCCTCGGTCATCGTTGTCGGCGCGCTGCTCGCGGTCGGCATCTCGGCGTCCGGTCTTGCCACCGGCTTCGGTTTCGTGGCGCTGATCCTTGCCTCGGTCAATATCTTCGGCGGCTTTCTGGTGACCCAGCGCATGCTCGCCATGTACAAGAAAAAAGAGAAGTGAGGCTGCCGTCATGAGTGCCAATATCGCAGCCTTCCTCTATCTGGTTTCCGGCGTCCTGTTCATCATGGCGCTGCGCGGCCTGTCGCATCCGACCACCTCGCGCCGCGGCAACATTCTCGGCATGGTGGGCATGGGCATTGCCATCGTCACGACGCTGCTGCTCGCCACCCCGTCCTTTGGCGGTCTGGTGCTGATCGTGCTCGGTCTCGCCATCGGCGGCGGTGCCGGTGCCTATATTGCCCGTTCCATCCCAATGACCTCGATGCCGCAGCTGGTCGCCGGTTTCCATTCGCTGGTCGGCCTTGCCGCCGTGCTGGTGGCGGCCTCGGCGCTTTACACACCGTCGTCCTTCGGCATCGGCGAGATCGGTTCGATCCATGCCCAGGCGCTGGTCGAAATGGCGCTCGGTGTCGCCATCGGCGCCATTACCTTTACCGGCTCGATCATCGCCTTCCTGAAGCTTGATGGCCGCATGTCCGGCAAGCCGATCATGCTGCCGTACCGCCATGTCATCAACAGTGTGCTCTTGCTGCTGATCGTCTTCTTCATCGTCGGACTTGCAGCGTCCGAAAGCCATTTCGATTTCTGGGCGATCGTCGTTCTGTCGCTGGCGCTCGGCGTTCTCCTGATCGTGCCGATCGGTGGCGCCGACATGCCGGTGGTCGTCTCGATGCTGAATTCCTACTCCGGCTGGGCTGCCGCCGGCATTGGTTTCACGCTCGGCAATCTGGCCCTGATCATCACCGGCGCGCTGGTCGGTTCGTCCGGTGCGATTCTGTCCTACATCATGTGCAAGGGCATGAACCGTTCCTTCATCTCGGTCATCCTCGGCGGTTTCGGCGGCGATAACGGTGTTGCGGCGGCCGATGACGGCATCCAGCGCACGGTCAAGCAGGGCTCCGCCGACGACGCCGCGTTCCTGATGGCCAATGCCTCCAAGGTGATCATCGTTCCGGGCTACGGCATGGCCGTCGCCCAGGCCCAGCACGCGGTGCGTGAGCTCGCCGATGCCCTGAAGGCCAATGGCGTCGAAGTGAAATACGCCATTCACCCGGTCGCCGGCCGCATGCCCGGCCATATGAACGTGCTCCTGGCCGAAGCAAACGTCCCCTATGACGAGGTCTTCGAACTCGAAGACATCAACTCGGAGTTCGCCCAGGCCGACGTCGCCTATGTCATCGGCGCCAATGACGTGACCAATCCGGCGGCGCGCGACGACAAGACTTCGCCGATCTACGGCATGCCGATCCTCGACGTCGACAAGGCCAAGACCTGCCTGTTCGTCAAGCGCTCGCTCGGCTCCGGCTATGCCGGCATCGACAACACGCTGTTCTACAAGGACGGCACCATGATGCTGCTCGGCGATGCCAAGAAGATGACAGACGATATCGTCAAGGCGATGAACCACTAAGGCGATAATCCACTGAGCCTGTAGTGCCGCTCATTCGAGCGGCACTACATCGTATCCGGTCTTTTCCTCCGCCCGGTATTTTAATCGAAATTCAACGGTCCTCGCATATCGTTGGTTGCTATCCGCAATGGTTGGCGCCGGTGTTACGAAAGAGGATCATGAGTTCATCTTCGCAATTCGGTCATTCCCGGATCGGGCGTAACGCCCGGCAGCTTGACGCGGGAATCGGGTGGTTGCGATTCCAAGGCGAGATGGAGCGCGAATACGCGCTGCAGATCGACAGGGACGAGCGCCGGCCCGCAATGATTAGTGCGGTTTTCTCCCTGGCCTTCATCACTCTCTTCGGAGTCTCCGATTTTGTCCGGCTCCCGCTGGTGCAGCGCTTCCCCGACCTTACCGCCGATATGTGGGGCATTCTCGCAAGTCGGTTGGTAGCAATCCTGTTTCTGCTCGGCTGCATGTATATTTGCCATCTGCAGCGCGGGGCGTCGCGGGCGGCGCCCCTGTCGATAGCCGCGGTGCTGGCGCTTGCGGTGAGTGGGGCGGTGTCGGTTTGCCTTTACAAGCGCAACTACCTCGGCCATGCCGAGTTCGCCCAGCTTCTGTTCGTTATGGGAGCATTCTCTCCGCTAGGGCTCCGCTTCCGCCACAGCATCGTGCTGGCAACTGGCGTTGTCGTCCTGACTTTCTCGTTGCGATACTGGCTGCTGCCGATGGAACTACAGGAGCAGCAATTCAACGCTATGCTGCTTTTGACGCTGATCTTCTCGGCAGTCGGCGGCTATCTCCGGGAGCGTGCGCACCGCGAGCAATTCCTCTTGCGCGGCATTCTCAAGGAGCAAGCGTCACGGGATCCCCTGACAGGGCTCGCCAACCGGCGTGGTCTTGATGAGCAGCTTGAGGTGATCCGTCAGCAAGCCCGACGGGAAAACGTACCGGTCGGCTTGCTGTTGCTCGATGTCGATTTTTTCAAGCGTTACAACGATCGCTACGGGCATCAGGCCGGCGATCTGGCATTGCAGCGGGTGGCAGCGTGTCTGGACGCCTTTGCGCGCCGTCCACTCGATATGGCTTGCCGGATGGGCGGAGAGGAGTTCACGCTTGTACTGTACGATTGCGGCGGCACGTCGTTGAAGGACCGTGTGGATGAGCTTTGCGCCGAGGTACGGGGGCTCCGTATCGATCATGCCACGTCCGATATCAGCGCTTTTTTGACGGTCAGTATCGGAGGTGTCTTGTTGCAGCCGCAAGAAACAGCCTGGTCCGCTCTCGATCGAGCAGACCAGTTGCTTTACGAGGCCAAACGGGAGGGGCGCAATCGCACTTCTGTCGAGCGCCTGTTGCCCGTGGCTGCGGTCGCATGACCGGCGCGCGGCATCCCGCCGCGCCTTTTCTCGTCAGCTGCCCGCCTTGACACGGGCGAGACCGGCGCGGGCCGGCTCGTATTTCGGGTCAAGCGAAATGGCGTGCGAATAGGACTTCGCCGCCTTCACCTTGTCGCCGCGGCGCTCGTAGACCAGCGCCTGGTTGGCCCAGGATTCGGCGATCTTGCCGTTCAGGTTGATCGCGGTGTTGAAATCCGAGAATGCATTGTCGTCGTCGTTGGTGGCAACATAGGAAATGCCGCGGCCGTTATAGGGCTCGGGCGAATTTGGCGCCAGCGAGATGGCGGTGGAGAAATCCTCGATCGCCTGGGCATGCTGCTTGCGTGCCTGATAGATCAGGCCGCGATTGTGATAGGCGCGCGGGTCCGTCGTGTCGAGTTCGATCGCCTTGTTGAAATCGGCGAAAGCCTGATCCAGCTGGCCGGCCTGGCGGTAGAGATTGCCGCGGCCGATGAAAGCGACGTCATAACGCGGGTTGAGCTGCAGGGCCATGTTGTAGTCGGACTGTGCTGCCGACTGGTCGCCCATGTTGCGCTCCACAAGAGCCCGGTTGGCGTAGGCCTGGTAGAATCGCGGGTTGAGTTCG
Organism: Pararhizobium sp. P1_E7; assembly: GCF_056405855.1. NCBI lineage: Bacteria > Pseudomonadati > Pseudomonadota > Alphaproteobacteria > Hyphomicrobiales > Rhizobiaceae > Pararhizobium > Pararhizobium sp. P1_E7. Next base: position 224,015 of record NZ_JBFUBH010000002.1, read on the forward strand.
ATTGCCTTGTTGAAATCAGCCAGCGCCCGGCGGAATTCACCGGCGCGGCCATAGGCCGAGCCACGAACGTTGTAGCCTTCCGGATCGCTCGGGTTGGCAGAAATCACGGCAGAGAGCGAGGCGATGTTCTCTTCGCTGCCCTGGGCCCGCTCGACGCGCATCATGTCGCCCGAGGTGTCTGCGGTGGTGCAGCCTGACAGCATCAGCGCTCCGGCCACGGCCAGCATGGAGGCGAGGGCGAATCCGCGCCGGTTGGAGCGTCCGGCAAAGCCGGCATGGTCGGGATGGACGGAAAAATCCGCGGTCCTGGCAGTCGATGTCAAGATTGATTCCCTCGATTAAGCGAAGCGTCTCGGCATGTCCCGGGCCTCAAGCGGCGGATCGGGCCAGCAGTTTCAAATCTTGGAGCACATCAGCTGCACCGTCTTGGGTGCCCGCTCCGTGTCCGAAGACAGTGTAGCACGCTCTGCGCGCTGGTCGCCTGTGTCCGGAATTATATCCGGCGGCATGCGATGAAACAGAAAGAGCGGTGGCGATCATGTCGCCCCCGCCCGAATTACGCGTCAGATGTGCTGTAAACGCTGATCAGCGTGCAGCCGCCGCAGGGCGGGCGGTAACGATACCGCTTTCGCGCTGCAAACGCTTGCGGGCCAGCTTGCGAATGCGGCGAACGCCTTCGGCCTTTTCGCGGGCGCGCTTCTGGGATGGCTTTTCGTAGGCCTCGCGCATCTTCATTTCGCGGAAAATGCCTTCACGCTGCATCTTCTTCTTGAGTGCGCGAAGCGCTTGATCGACATTGTTGTCGCGGACTAGTACCTGCACGTTAATCCCATTCCTTCAGTTTCGGGTTATCGCCTCATGAAGTCAGGTCAACGAGGCAAAAAAATAAGGTTCGCGGAGCCCGAAAGCTTTACGATTGAGAGAGCGGATACCAGATCGGTTGCTCAAAGTCCAGCTTCGAGTTGTCTTCCATGGCTGAAGGTGCCGGTTAACCGTGGCTCTACAGCGTTGGTCACCGGAATTGCACCGGGATTATAACAGGGCGTCGTCGTGCCGGTGCGGGTGTAGAGTGGTTCCTCTTCTGTGAAGTGCCTTAGACCGTCACCGGGGATGCGGCATGTCGCAACTCGTGCGACAAGCGCCGTCTCGCGTCGCAAAAGAAACGTTGCGGAAGTCCGGGATTTGCGATTTCTAAGATCGACCACAAGAAATTCACCGGCCTTTTGGCAGGACTACGGAGTGTGAAAGCGGATGCGCAAATATTCGGTTTTTGCTGTCGCTCGCGAAGCGATGCGCGGCCACAGGGGATGGGAGGCGCAATGGACCTCGCCCGAGCCGCGCAAGGAATATGATGTTATCATCATCGGCGCCGGCGGCCATGGCCTGGGCACCGCCTATTACCTCGCCAAGGAGCACGGTATCACCAATATTGCCGTGCTTGAAAAAGGCTGGCTCGGCGGCGGCAATACCGGCCGCAACACCACCATCATCCGCTCCAACTATCTCTATGACGAAAGTGCCGGGATCTACGATCACGCGCTGAAGCTCTGGGATGGCTTGAGCCAGGACCTCAACTACAACGTCATGTATTCGGCGCGCGGCGTGATGATGCTGTCGCACAACATCCATGACCAGCAGGTATTCAAGCGTCATATTCATGCCAATCGCCTGAACGGCATCGACAATGAATGGCTGACGCCGGAGCAGGCCAAGGAATTCTGCCCGCCGCTCGATATTTCCCGCACCGCCCGCTACCCGATCAACGGTGCTGCCCTGCAGCGCCGCGGCGGCACCGCTCGCCACGATGCCGTCGCCTGGGGCTACGCTCGTGCTGCCGCCGATCGCGGCGTGCACATCATCCAGAACTGCGAAGTGACCGGCATCCGGCGTAATCCGGATGGTTCCGTCGCCGGCGTCGATACCAATCGCGGTCAGATCAACGCCAAGAAGGTCGGCGTCGTTGCTGCAGGTCACACCTCTGTGCTGATGGAAATGGCCGGCGTTCGCATGCCGCTGGTCAGCTATCCGCTGCAGGCGCTGGTTTCCGAGCCGATCAAGCCGATCTTCCCCTGCGTCGTCATGTCGAACACCGTGCATGCCTACATCTCGCAGTCCGACAAGGGCGAACTCGTCATTGGCGCCGGCACCGATCAATATTCGTCCTATTCCCAGACCGGCGGTCTGCAGATCATCACCCACACGCTGGATGCGATCTGCGAACTCTTCCCGATCTTCCGCCGCATGAAGATGATGCGGTCCTGGGGCGGCATCGTCGATGTGACGCCGGATCGCTCACCGATCCTCGCCAAGACCCCGGTCCAGGGGCTTTACGTCAATTGCGGCTGGGGCACCGGCGGCTTCAAGGCAACGCCTGGTTCGGCCAATGTCTTTGCCCACACCATCGCCAACGACGCGCCGCACAAGATCAACGCGCCGTTCACGCTGGAACGCTTCCGCTCGGGCCGCCTGATCGACGAGGCGGCCGCGGCTGCCGTCGCGCATTAAGGGGAAAACACCATGCTTCTGATCTACTGCCCCTATTGCGAGGAAGAGCGTTCCGAGCTCGAATTCCGCCAGGCCGGCGACGCCCATATCGCCCGGCCCACCAACATGACCGAGATGACTGACGAGGAGTTCGAGGCCTTCTTCTTCCTGCGCGACAACGTCAAGGGCCTGACATATGAGCGCTGGCGGCACCTGAACGGCTGCGGCCGTTTCTTCAACGCGGCCCGCGATACCGTCAGCGACAAGTTCCTGACGACCTACAAGGCCGGTCTGCCGAAGCCCGATCTCAGCACGCTGCGCCCGGCAACGGAAGCCATTGTCGAAACCTATGAAGCCACGGAGTCGGACGCGAAATGAGCGGCGCCAATCGTATCCCCGGCGCAGGCCGTCTCACCCCTGCAAAAACCGCCCGTTTCTTCTTCGATGGCAAGAGTTATGCGGCCCTTGAAGGCGATACCGTTGCCTCGGCGCTGCTTGCCAACGGCGTTCACTTGGTCGGACGTTCTTTCAAGTACCATCGTCCGCGCGGCATCGTCTCGGCCGGTGCCGAAGAGCCGAACGCTCTGATCGGCGTCGAGCGAGATGCTGCCCGCAAGCAGCCGAACGTCCGCGCCACCGTGCAGGACGTGTTCGACGGCATGAAGGTGATCTCGCAGAACCGCTGGCCGTCGCTCGCCTTCGACGTCGGCGCGGTCAACAATCTGCTGGCGCCGTTCTTTGCGGCCGGCTTCTACTACAAGACCTTCATGTGGCCGAAGCAGGCCTGGAAGCATGTCTATGAACCGCAGATTCGGGCTGCTGCCGGTCTCGGCGTCTCGCCGACCGAGGACGATACCGACCATTACTCCAGCCGCTACGCCCATTGCGACGTGCTGGTGATCGGCGCCGGTGTTGCCGGACTGTCTGCAGCACTTGCCGCTGCCAAGACCGGTGCCCGCGTCATCATCTGCGACGAGCAGCCGGAAGCCGGCGGTGCGCTGCATTACGACAAGAGCGTCACGATCGATGGTCAGGACGGCTTCACCTGGGCGCAAGCGACGGCCGCCAATCTGGCGAAAATGGACAACGTTACCGTTTTGCCGCGCACGACGGCATTCGGCTACTACGCCCAAAACTTCGTCGGCCTCAACGAGCGCGTCACCGAACACCTGGCCAAGCCTGACAAGAAGCTGCCGCGCGAACGCCTCTGGCAGGTCCGTGCCAAGCGCGTCATCATCGCCACCGGCGCTATCGAGCGCCATATGGTGTTCGCCAACAACGACCGGCCCGGCATCATGCTGGCGTCGGCGGCGCGTACCTTCCTGAACCATTTCGGCGTCACCGTCGGCAAGAAGATCGGCGTCTATACGGCCAACGATTCGGCTTACGAAGCCGCCTTCGACCTGAAGCGCGCCGGCATCACCGTCGCCGCCATCGTCGACAGCCGCGAGAAGCCGGGCGAGGCGGTTCTTGCCGAGGCACGCTCGCTTGGTATTGAAGTTCTGGCTGGTCATGCAGTCGTCGATACCGGCGGCAAGCTCAGGGTCTCGTCCATGTCGGTTGCCCGCAATGGCGGCGGTTCGGCTCGCAAGATCGCCATCGATGCGCTGCTGGTGTCGGCCGGGTGGACGCCGTCGGTGCACATGTTCTCCCAGTCGCGCGGCAAGGTCGCCTACGACAACGAGACGCAGCGCTTCCTGCCCGGAACCTATGCGCAGGATTGCCTGTCTGTCGGCGCCTGCAACGGCACCAATGACCTGCAGGCCACCATCGAGGAATCGCTGGCGGCAGGCGAGCTGATGTCGAATGCATCCGGTTTCACGGCCTCAGAAAAGGTGGCCCTTCAGGGCGTGAATGCCTTTTCCTGGACCGGCGGGATGGCTGGAGCCGCCGAAGGTGCCGGTGCCGATACGACGGTCAAGGCCTTCATCGACTTCCAGAACGACGTTTGCGCCAAGGATATCCGCCTTGCCGTGCGCGAAGGCATGCACTCGATCGAGCATATCAAGCGCTTCACCACGAACGGCATGGCGACCGATCAGGGCAAGCTGTCCAACATCCACGGTCTGGCGATCGCTGCCGAAACGCTCGGTCGCGAAATCCCGAAGGTCGGCCTCACGACGTTCCGCGCGCCCTATACGCCGGTAACTTTCGGAACGCTGATCAACCATTCGCGCGGCGAGCTGTTCGACCCGACCCGCAAGACGCCGATGCATGCCCTGGAAGAAGCCCAGGGCGCGGTGTTCGAGGATGTCGGCCAGTGGAAGCGGGCCTGGTACTATCCGCGCGCCGGCGAGGACATGCATCAGGCGGTCAACCGCGAATGCAAGACCGTGCGCGACGTCGCAGGCATCTTCGACGCCTCGACGCTCGGCAAGATCGAAGTGGTCGGCCCGGATGCGGCGCAGTTCCTCAACCTGATCTATACCAACAGCTGGGACACGCTGAAGCCCGGCCGCTGCCGCTATGGCATCATGCTGCGCGAGGATGGTTTCGTCTATGACGACGGGGTCGTCGGCCGCATGGCGGAGGACCGCTTCCACGTGACGACGACGACCGGCGGTGCTGCCCGCGTCATGAACCACATGGAAGATTATCTGCAGACCGAATTCCCGCATCTGAACGTCTGGCTGACCTCTGCCACCGAACAGTGGGCCGTCATCGCGGTACAGGGACCGAAGGCCCGCGAGATCATCGAGCCGCTGGTCGAAGGCATCGATCTTTCGAACGAGGCGTTTCCGCATATGAGCGTCCGTGAAGGCAAGATCTGTGGCGTGCCGACCCGGTTGTTCCGCATGTCCTTCACCGGCGAAACCGGCTTCGAAGTGAACGTGCCCGCCGACTTCGGCCCGGCCGTCTGGGCGGCGATCTATGAGCGGGCTGAAGCACTTGGCGCTTGCGCCTATGGCACCGAGGCGATGCATATCCTGCGCGCCGAAAAGGGCTATATCATCGTCGGACAGGATACGGACGGTACCGTGACCCCGGACGACGCGTCGCTCGGCTGGGCTGTCGGCAAGAAGAAGACCGACTTTGTCGGCATTCGCGGCCTGCGCCGTCCCGACCTGGTGGCTGACGGCCGCAAGCAGCTCGTTGGTCTTTTGACCAAGGATCCGAACGTGGTGCTGGAAGAAGGCGCGCAGATTGTTGCCGATCCGAACCAGGCGTTGCCGATGACGATGATCGGGCATGTGACTTCGGCTTATTGGTCGGAAAACTGCGGCCGCTCCATTGCTCTGGCGCTGGTTGCCGGTGGCAAGGCGAAGATCGGGCAGACGCTCTATGTGCCGATGCCCGACAAGACGATTGCCGTCGAGGTGAGCGACATGGTGTTCTTTGACAAGGAAGGAGGCCGCATCAATGGCTGATCTGATTGAAGCGGCAACCCGCACTCTGCCGTTGTCCGGCTTCCACGGCGGTTCCGCTGCTGCAGTGCTTTCCGTTGCAACGCCTGCAACCCGGATTTCGCTACGGGCCAAGCCTGATGCCGTTTCGGCGCTTTCGGGCGCCCTTGGCCTGTCGCTCCCGATGAAGGCGAAGACATCGGCCTCCTTAAACGGGCGCCATGCGCTGTGGCTCGGCCCCGACGAGTGGCTTGTTATCGATGAGAACGAGGCCGACCTGATGGCGGCTGTGGCGTCGAGCAATGTGCTGCATTCGGCCACCGACATTTCCCATCGCAACACGGCCGTCCTCGTCAAGGGCCGCGGTGCCGAAGTGGCTGTTAACGGCGGGTGCCCGCAGGATCTGTCTCTGGCGGCCTTCCCGGTCGGCGCCTGCTCGCGCACCGTTCTGGCCAAGGCCGAAATCGTGCTTCTGCGTACAGCCGAGGATGCGTTCCGGGTCGAATGCTGGCGTTCGTTTGCGCCTTACGTTTCGGGGCTTCTGAATGAGGCTGCCGAGGACGCGGGGAATTGATCGTCACGCTGGGAACCATGAGGATCACCCAGCTGTGAAACATAAGGGTGGTTCAGATTCTGAATCACCCATTATTACAACGACAAAAGTATCGCCTATTTTCACTTGGTGAACTTTTGTCAGTGCCTTGAGCATCGTGACGGCGTTGCTTAGTGTTTCTTTTGGGTTGTTTTCTGCGGTGACATTATTGTTGTGTTTGAACTCGTGTAATAACGGATGACAGCTTCTGTAGGCTTCAAAAATTTCCGCTGGTGTGGGGATTCGACCCTCGACAGGACGTGATTGATGAAATCTGGTCTCTGGGTTTATCTCTATATGGATGGGTGTTGGAAAACAGTTTCTATCGATTCTTACAACGTAATTTATGATCTTATCTGCCGAGTATTCTTTTAAATATTTTTTTACGACGCCATTCTCTTTGAAGTTGAGCGCCAAAAGACAGGCGTAAGCTAAAGCCTCACATATCTTCCTGATCTGAAGTGCAATAGTTTCGGTTTCAAGAATAGATATCTCTTTCTTTGCTAATATTTTCTCAGATTGCACTAGTCGCTGTTTTATTAATCCCATGTAGAAATTGTAATCTTTTCCCAGTTGTGTCGCGTCAGGCATCGGCCGGCCGGTCCTTCGGGTCGAACTGGATGATGGTCAGCCAGTTGGCGGTGAGGGCAGGCTTGCGTTCGCCCTCGATATCGACGGTGACGTCGTAGGTGACCATCAGCATGCCGGCGCCGCGGAAACGGGCCTCGGCCATGGTGAAGCGGCCGCGCACCTTGGCGCCGCTTTTCACCGGCGTCATGAAACGCACCTTGTCGAAACCGTAGTTGATGCCCATCGTCTGCTCGCGCACCCGCGGCAGGCAATTGTAGTTCATCGCCGAGAGGAGAGACAGCGACAGGAACCCGTGCGCAATGGTGCCGCCGAAAGGGGTTTCGGCTGCGGCGCGGACCGGGTCGGTGTGGATGAACTGGTGATCATCGGTGGCGTCGGCAAAGCCGTCGATGGTCTTTTGCGTCACCGTGATCCAGTCGGAGATTCCGATCTCCTTGCCGACCAGATCCTTGACGTCAGACAGCGAAATTTCCTGCGGCATTCTCTTTTCCGATCAAAAACATCCCCCCTGCGTCTCTATATGCCTCTCTTGAGAAAAACGGCAATCAGGCAGGGTAGTCTGGGCTCATAAAATTTCGACGTGGAAACCGACACTTCGCGCGGCGGCCATGCCGATACCGGCATTGGACGAGGCAAGCAGGCTCTGCCAGCCGTATCCCTGCCGGACCGGCAGATGGACCGGATGCGGAGCGTGACTTCGGTTGATCGCGACGGCAAGCCGGGTGCGCCTGTTCTGCACAGCGTCGCCGGTTGACAGCAGCATCACCAGATGGTCGGTCGTGGCGCCCTCCCAGTCGCTGGCCGTCATCGGCTGACCGTCGAACCGCAGCCACTCGACATCGCCGTTTCCGGTGAAGAACACGGTTTCACTAAAAACATCGAAACGGGTGCGGATTTGCGACAGTGTTGCCGTATGGGCAATCAGCGTATCGTCAAGCGCCGCCCAATCGACCCAGGTGATGGCGTTGTCCTGGCAATAGGCATTGTTGTTGCCGCGCTGGCTGCGGCCGCCCTCGTCGCCGGCAGTCAGCATGATTGCACCGCGCGTGGCAAACAGAGTGGACAGCAGAGCCATGACATCGCGGCGGCGGAAGGCCTGCACCTGCGGGTCGCCGGTCGCGCCTTCAACACCATTGTTCCAGGAATGGTTTTCGTTATGGCCGTCGCGATTGTCCTCGCCATTCGCCTCATTGTGCTTGCCGGCATAGGAGACGAGATCCATCAGCGTGAAGCCGTCATGGGCAGCGATGAAGTTGACGCTGCGGGTCTGCTGAGCGCCATTGCGGGAAAAAATGCTGGACGAACCGGCCAAGGCCGTCGCGAGGTCGCCGATGGTATGGCTGTCGCCGCGCCAGGTGCGGCGCAGGTCATCGCGAGCCCGGTCGTTCCATTCGAGGAAGTCGGCCGGGAAATTGCCGAGCTGGTAGCCGCCGGGGCCGATATCCCAGGGTTCGGCGATCAGCAAGCGGTCTTTGAGGACGGGATCGGTGCGCATTTCGGTGAGCAGGGCGGCATCGCTGCTGAAGCCGTTGATGTCGCGGCCGAGGATCGAGCCGAGATCGAAGCGGAAGCCGTCGATGCCTGCGGAGAGGACGAAGTGGCGCAGGCTGTCGAGGATGAGCTGGCGCACAGCCGGATGATCGCAGGCGATGGTGTTGCCGCAGCCGGTGTCGTTGACCAATACGCCGGATTGGCCGGTGGCGTAGCGGTAATAGGTGTGGTTGTCGAGGCCGCGCATGGAAAGCGTCGCGCCGAAGCGGTCGCTTTCGCCGGAATGGTTGAAGACGAGATCGAGAATGGTGCCGATGCCTTCGGCATGAAGCGCTGCAACGGTTTCGCGCAGCTCGGTCATTCCGCCCGGGACAAGACGCGGGTCGAGCGCCATGAAGGCGATGGGGTTGTAGCCCCAGCCGTTGGAGAGACCGAGCGGCGGCAGATGGCGCTCGTCGATCCAGGCGGTGATCGGCATCAGCTCAATGGCGGAGACGCCGATGCGCTTCAGATGGGCGATGACTGCGGGATGGGCGAGTGCCGCGACGGTGCCGCGCTGGTTTTCGGGCACATTCGGATGCAGCATGGTGAAGGGGCGCACCGCGACCTCGTAGATCAGGCCGCCGGTCCGGAAAAGCGGAGCTTGATGCTGCGCGCTCTGCGGTTCGGTCACGATCGCCTTGGGGACAAGATCGGCGGTATCGTCGCCGAAGGTCGACAGGCGGGGATCATGGCGAAAGGGGCGGTCGAGTTCGCGGGCGTAGGGATCGACAAGCAGTTTGGCGGGATCGAACCAGAGGCCCTGGCCGGGGTCATAGGTTCCTGAGGCGCGAAAACCGTAACGGGTGCCGGCGGGCGCATCCGCGACGGTCAGGCTATAGATGCCATCCTCGCCGCGCTGCATCGGCAGACGGCGCAGTTCGCGGTTGCCGGTCGCATCGTAGAGGCAGAGCTCCATGTTGCCAGCGCTGCCGGACCGGACCGAAAACGTCGTGCCGCTTTCGTTGAGCGTGGCGCCGAGGAGGGAAGCGGGCGGGTTCGGCATCGAGGTCACCTTGGGATGAGCGGGGGAGGCGCAGGCGGTTTCGTATCAGATTGGTTTGACAGTGATTTGTCTCTGCTTTCGGGTGTGTTGCAAGCGGTAATCTTCTACCCTCCCCTTGAGGGGGCAAGGGTGGTTTCGTGTCCGACCGTTGTGCCGGGTTTCCCGGGCCTCTATAGGTTAGGGACTGCGGCCGTGAACTGGCCATCGCCCATTTCAGAAAAACCGCCAAGTGAGTGCCTTATCATGTCATCCCGCATCAAGATTCATCGTGACGGCCCGGAATTTTCGCGGCTGGTCTGGGGCGCCTTTCGCATTGCAGACAACCCGGAAACGAGCACGGTCGCCTCGATCGCCCGCACGGTCGACATGTGCCTCGATGCCGGGATCACAACAATCGATCATGCGGATATCTATGGCGGTTACCGCGTCGAGGCGCTGTTCGGTGAGATGCTGGCCAGCCGTCCTGATCTGCGCAACCGGATCGAACTGGTGACGAAATGCGGCATCGCGCTGACCGGCCCGGCGCGGCCGGAGCACCGCGTCAAGCATTATAACAGCACGGCTACTCATATCCGCCGGTCGCTGGAAAACTCGCTGCGCAATCTGAAGGTCGATCATGTCGATCTGCTTCTGCTGCACCGGCCCGACCCGCTGATGGATGCCGCCGAAGTGGCCGAGGTTTTGGAAGCGCTGGTTGCCGAAGGCAAGACGCGGGCTGTGGGTGTTTCGAACTATACGCCCTCGCAATTTGTAATGTTGCAGTCGAAGCTTCCCATTCCGCTAATGGCAAACCAGATCGAGCTTTCGGTTACGCATACCGCGCCGCTCTATGATGGGACGCTGAACGAATGCGTCAATTACGGGATCGCGCCGATGGCCTGGTCGCCGCTGGGTGGCGGGCGCCTGTTCGACAAGGAGAAAGGCAATCCGCAGCTCGTCGACCTGTTGACCAGTCTTGCGACCCAATATGGCGTGCCTGGTGCTGGAACGGTCGCGCTTGCGTGGCTGCTGCGCTTGCCGTCAAAACCACTGCCAATCATCGGCTCTACCGATCCTGCGCGGGTGCAGGCGCTGGCGCGGGCAACGGAGATCGAGTTTGATCTGCAGGACTGGTTTCAGGTTCTGGAAGTGGCGAGCGGGCGGCCGGTGCCGTAAGGCCGGTTACTTCAGCCGAGCAGCTTTACCAGCTGCCAGTCGCCGTTGGCGTCCTTCTCGACGCGCTTGTTGCCGCGATAGCAGCGCAGCTTGCCGGCCTGCTTGTCCATGACGAGGCGGGTCGGTGTGGATTTGGACTTGCCGTTTTCGCCGATGGCGGCGGCAAGTGCTTCCTTGAATTTACCGGCCTTGTAGAGGGCGACAAGATCGTCGTCTGTCATTGTCGCGTTTCCTTGTGTGTCTCCGGCAACCATTGAGCCGGATCGGGAGGGCGCAGCGAGTCACCACGCCCTCCCTTAGAGCATTCGGTCAGGTAATGACAGTCGGTTCGGTGCGGCCGGTGCGGGACTTGATGCCGGCGATCTGGTCGGCAACCGCGATCAGGTCGGCAAGGGCCTCCTGGGTGTCGAAGTCGTGGCGCGAGGCGTCGGGCTCGTAGCGTTCGATATAGACGCGCAGCGTTGCCCCCGAGGTGCCGGTGCCCGACAGGCGGAAGACGACGCGGGAGCCGCCTTGGAACAGGATGCGGATGCCCTGGTTGTTGCTGACCGACTTGTCGATCGGGTCGTTGTAGGAGAAGTCGTCGGCGGCGGCGACCTTGAGCTTGCCGAAGGTCTTGCCCGGCAGGGTGGCGAGCTGGTCGCGCAGCGCCGTCACCAGGCCGTTTGCCGCATCCGAATCGACTTCTTCGTAGTCGTGGCGGGAATAGTAGTTACGGCCATAGGTGGTCCAATGCTGGCGGGCGATATCCTGGACGCTTTCCATGCGCACGGCGAGGATGTTGAGCCAGAGCAGGACCGCCCAGAGGCCATCTTTTTCGCGCACGTGGTTGGAGCCGGTGCCGGCACTTTCCTCGCCGCAGATGGTAACGAGGCCGGCATCCATCAGGTTGCCGAAGAACTTCCAGCCGGTCGGCGTTTCGAACATGCCGATGCCGAGTTTTTCGGCGACCCGGTCGGCGGCGGCACTGGTCGGCATCGAGCGGGCGATGCCGGCAAGACCCTTGGAATAGCCGGGCGCGAGGCTGGCATTGGCAGCGAGCATGGCAAGACTATCGGACGGGGTGATGAAGATGCCCTTGCCGATGATCAGGTTACGGTCGCCGTCGCCATCGGACGCAGCGCCAAAGTCCGGGGCGTCGTCGCTCATCATTTCTTCGTAAAGCGCGCGCGCATGGACGAGGTTCGGGTCGGGATGGTGGCCGCCGAAATCGGGCAGCGGAATGAAGTTCAGCACCGAGCCCTTGGCCGCACCCAGCCGGTTTTCGAGGATTTCCTTGGCATATGGGCCGGTGACGGCGCTCATGGCGTCAAAGACGATGCGGAAACCGCCGCCGATCAGATTGCGGATTGCGCGGAAATCGAACAGCTTTTCCATCAGTTCGGCATAGTCGGCGACCGGATCGATCACCACGACTTCCATGCCTGCGACGTCCTGGCTGCCTTCCAAATCGAGATTGATGTCGGCGACCTCGGCGATCTTGTAGGTCTCGATCGTGCGGGTGCCGGCATAGATGGCGTCGGTGACTTTTTCAGGGGCCGGGCCGCCATTGCCGATATTGTACTTGATGCCGAAATCCTCGGTCGGGCCGCCCGGATTGTGGCTGGCCGACAGCACGATGCCGCCGAAGGCCTTGTACTTGCGGATGACATTGGAGGCGGCCGGTGTCGACAGGATGCCGCCACGGCCGACGAGGATGCGGCCGAAGCCGTTGGCGGCGGCCATCTTGATGGCGATCTGAATGACGTCGCGATTGTAGTAGCGGCCGTCGCCGCCGATCACCAGGGTTTCGCCCCTGAAGCCGTCCAGACTGTTGAAAATCGACTGAATGAAATTCTCGGCATAGTTCTTCTGCTGGAAGACCGGCACCTTCTTGCGCAGGCCCGAAGTCCCGGGCTTCTGGTCCATATAGGGGGTGGTCTGAACGGTTCTGATCATGGGTCTTAGCCTTTCGCAAGAAGACTGGAATAGAGATCGGCATACCGATGCGCGCTCATATCCCAGGAAACGTCTGATTTCATACCCTGGGCCTGAAGGCGAGCCCAGACTTTCGGTTGCCGGTAGATGGCAAAGGCGCGCCGAATCGCCTGACGCAAACTCGCAGCCGAAACCGGCGAGAATTGGAAGCCGGTAGCGACTTTTGCAGCAAGAGCCGCCTCGTTGGCGTCGATGATCGTATCGGCAAGTCCGCCGGTATGGGCAACGATCGGCACGCAGCCGTAGCGCAGGCCGTAGAGCTGGGTGAGGCCGCAGGGCTCGAAGCGCGACGGGATGAGGATGGCGTCGCTGCCTGCCTGCATCAGGTGTGATAAGGGTTCGTTATAGCCGATCACCATGCCGACGCGGCCGGGATGGCGGGCAGCGGCAGCGATGAAGGCGCTTTCGAGCGACGGATCGCCGGAGCCGAGCACGGCCAGCTTGCCGCCATTGTGGACGATGTCGTCGATCACCTCTGCGAGCACGTCCATGCCCTTCTGCCAGGTCAAACGGCTGACGACGCAGAAGATCGGGCCGGGCGCATTGTCGAAGCCGAATTGGGCCGACAGCGCCTTGCGGTTGACCTCGCGCTTCTTCAGCGAGCTCGCCCCGTAGTTTTCGGTGACGTACTTGTCCGTCTGCGGATCCCAGACATCGGCATCGATGCCGTTGACGATGCCGTGCAGGCTGGACAGGCGGGCCGTCAGCAGGCCGTCGAGGCCCATGCCGAATTCGGGGGTGAGGATTTCCTGGGCATAGGACGGGCTGACGGTGGTGATGACACTCGCTGCCTGCAGACCGCCCTTGAGGAAGCCGACATCGCCGAAATATTCGACATAGCTCATCGAAAAGGCTTCCGGCGGCAAAGCCAGCTCCGGAAAGATATCCGGGCCGAACTGCCCCTGGAAGGCGATGTTGTGGATAGTCAGTACTGTCGGGGTCGCATGCGCCGCGCCGAAGCGCATGTAGACCGGTGTCAGCGCCGCCTGCCAGTCATGGACATGGACGAGATCCGGTTTCCAGCTCGGCAGAAGCCCGCCGGCGATCTCGGCGGCCGTCAAGGACAGGGCTGCGAAGCGGCGGAAGTTGTCGGTGTAGTCCAGCCCCGCTTTGTCGACATAGGGGCCGCCGTCACGATCGAACAGTTCCGGTACGTCGAGCACGAGAAGGTCGAGCCCCTCGTGTTCGACGGCAAGGATCGAGGCGGGGTTACCGAAGAGATTGTCGAAGCCGCCGATCTTCTGCGGCTTCTTGATCTTCTGCATCACGCCGGGATAGCCGGGCATGAGGGTGCGCATGCGGACGCCGTGCGGTTTCAGGGCCGCCGGCAAGGCGCCCGCCACATCGGCGAGGCCCCCTGTCTTGATCAGCGGAAAGACTTCCGATGCGACGGACAGAACCTCCATTCTCACATGCCCAGCTTGTCGATCATCGTCTGGGTGATCAGGCACACGCCGTTTTCCGAACGGCGGAAGCGTTTGGCATCGAATTCCGGGTCTTCGCCGACGACGAGGCCTTCCGGGATGACGACGCGGCTGTCGATGACGACATTGCTCAGCTGCGTATGCCGGCCGATCCTGACGTTCGGCAGGATGACGGCGCCATCGAGGCGGGAATAGGAATTTACCCGCACGCCGGTAAACAGCATGGAGCGGTTGAGCGAAGCGCCGGAAATGATGCAATCGCCGGAAACGAGCGAGGAGGTGGCCGACCCGCGGCGATCTTCGTCGTCATGGACGAATTTTGCCGGCGGCTTGATCTCGGCGAACGTCCAGATCGGCCAGGTGCCGTCGTAGATGTCGAGTTCCGGCGTGACGTGGGTGAGGTCGATATTGGCCTGCCAGTAGGCGTCGATCGTGCCGACATCGCGCCAGTAGGCTTCGCGCTCGAAATCGGAACGAACGCAGGACCGGTTGAAGCGGTGGGCGACGGCTTTGCCATGCTGGACGATATAGGGGATGATGTCCTTGCCGAAGTCACGCGAGGAGGACGGATCGGCGGCGTCGCGGCGGAGCACATCCATCAGGAACTTGGTGTGGAAAACGTAGATGCCCATCGAGGCCAGCGCCATCTCCGGATTGCCGGGGATGCCCGGCGGGTCGGCAGGCTTTTCGACGAAGGCGATGATCTGGTCCTTTTCATCGACATGCATGACGCCGAAGCCGGTCGCTTCCATGCGCGGCACTTCCAGGCAGCCGATGGTGACGTCGGCACCGGAATCGACATGCTGCTGCAGCATGAGCTCATAGTCCATCTTGTAGACATGGTCGCCGGCCAGGATGACCATGTATTCGACGCCGTGATCCTCGATAATGTCGATGTTCTGATAGACGGCGTCGGCGGTGCCTTCGTACCACTGGGTCTCGGAGACGCGCTGGGAGGCGGGCAGGATATCGAAGCTTTCGTTTCGCTCGGGACGCAGGAAGTTCCAGCCGCGCTGCAAGTGGCGGATCAGCGAATGCGCCTTGTATTGCGTCGCGACGCCGATGCGGCGGATGCCCGAGTTCAGCGCGTTGGAGAGCGCGAAATCGATGATGCGGGCCTTGCCGCCGAAATAGACCGCGGGCTTGGCGCGGCGATCGGTCAGTTCCTTCAGGCGGCTGCCGCGGCCGCCGGCAAGGACATAGGCCATTGCATCACGGGCGAGGGGCTGGGTGCGTTTTTCCATTGAATTTCCTCCCGATAGTATGGTTCCCCGGAGCGCTATGGCCGCTCGTTCGGAACTGTGTCCTCTCCAATATTCTTCTGACGCACGACTTTGGCAGGTCTTGGGAGCCCGCCTTGCCGTGCGCTAATCCTGCTCCAGCATCAATGTCGCCAGGGGCGGCAAGGTGATGGTGGCGGTCGTGATGCCTGCACTGTTTTTCTTTGCCTGAACGGCTCCTCCGTTGCCTTTGCCGCTGCCGCCGTAGATCTCGGCGTCGCTGTTGAGGATTTCCTTCCACCGCCCTTCCACCGGCAGCGGTATCGTGTAGTTTTCCCGGTAGACCGGGGTGAAGTTGCTGATGACGGCAATGGTTTTTTCGCCCGGCGCCTTGCGCAGCCAGGCAAAGACCGAATTCTCGCGGTCATCGGCGATCAGCCATTCGAAGCCGTCGCCCTCGCAGTCGCGCGCATGCAATGCCGCCTTGTTGCGGTAGGTACCGTTTAGGTCCCGCACCAGCCGGCGCATGCCTTCGTGAAGAGGATATTCGAGCAGGTTCCAATCGAGCGACCGGTCTTCCGCCCATTCCTGCCACTGGGCGAATTCCTGGCCCATGAACAAGAGCTTCTTGCCCGGATAACCCCACATGAAGCCGTAATAGGCTCTGAGGTTGGCGAATTTCTGCCAGTCGTCGCCGGCCATCTTGGCAATCAGCGAACCCTTGCCGTGCACGACCTCGTCATGGGAAAGCGGCAGCACGAAATTTTCGCTGAACGCGTAGAGCAGGCCGAAGGTCAGGTCGTTGTGGTGGTGCTTGCGATGGATCGGCTCGCGCTGCAGATATTGCAGCGTGTCATGCATGAAGCCCATGTTCCACTTGAAGCCGAAGCCGAGGCCGCCAGCATGGACAGGAGCGGAAACCTTCGGCCAGGAGGTGGATTCCTCGGCAATGGTGATGATGCCGGGATGGCTGCCGTAGACTTGCTTGTTCATCGTCTGCAGGAAGCGGACGGTATCGAGGTTCTCGTTGCCGCCGTACTCGTTCGGCACCCATTCGCCGTGCTTGCGCGAATAGTCGAGATAGAGCATCGAGGCGACCGCATCGACCCGTAAACCGTCCAGATGGAATTTTTCAGCCCAGTAGAGCGCATTGTTGACGAGGTAGGAAAACACCTCGGCGCGGCCGAAATTGTAGATCGCGGTGTTCCAATCGGGATGGTAGCCCTGACGCGGGTCCTCATGCTCGTATAACGCGGTGCCGTCGAACCAGCGAAGGCCGTGGGCATCGGTCGGGAAATGCGCAGGCACCCAATCCAGAATAACGCCGAGACCGACTTTGTGGGCGCCGTTGACGAAGCGGGCAAAACCTTCCGGTTCGCCGAAGCGGGCGGTTGGCGCGTAGAGGCCCGTGGTCTGGTATCCCCAGGACGGATCATAGGGATATTCGGTAATCGGCAGGAATTCGATATGGGTGAAGCCCATGTCGATGCAGTAGGGGATCAGGCGTTCCGCCAGTTCGTCCCAGGTCAGCATGTCGCCATTGTCGCGGCGCCGCCAGGAGGCGGCGTGAACCTCGTAGATCGAAATCGGCTGTCGCCGCGCATCGACGCCGGCCCAATGCGCACGGTGTGCCTCGTCCTGCCAGACCTGCTCGATCTCTCCCGTCGTCATCGACGCATTCTGCGGTCGCAGTTCCGAGCGGCGGGCAAAGGGATCGGCCTTCAGGGGCAGCAGTTCGCCGTTCTTGCCGACGATCTCGTATTTGTAGATCGCGCCGGATTGGACGTCGGGCACGAAGATTTCCCAGATGCCGGTGTCCTGGCGCAGCCGCATGACATGGCGGCGGCCGTCCCAGTCGTTGAAATCGCCGACGACCGAGACGCGCTTGGCGTTCGGTGCCCAGACGGCGAAATGAAAGCCATCGGCGCCGTCATGCCTGATCGGATGCGCGCCCATCTTGTCGAACAGCCGCAAATGAGAGCCTTCGCGGATGTAGTAATCATCCATCGGCCCAAGCACCGGGCCGAAGCTGTAGGGATCGGTGACGGCCCATTCGCCGCCGCCATTGCGGGCGCGGTAGCGGACCGGCTGGATCTTCTTGACGGCGATCTGGCCTTCGAAGAAACCGGCATCGTCACGCCGTGTCAGTGTGCCGATCTCCTTGCCGGCCAGTGTTTCGGCGGTCACAGCTTCGGCGCCGGGGATGAAACAGCGGGCGACGAACTCCTTTCCCGCCGGATGGACGCCGAGGGCGGCGAACGGATTTGCATGAGTGCCAGCGAGGATCGCCGCAATCTCTTCCGCCGACAGACTGGCTGGCGCAACGGCAGGCGTGGCGTCTTTCGGCACTGATGTCATCCGGCTCTCCAAATTTCCCCGGCATATTGCCGGATTGTACGGTCAGAGGAGAACCAGCCCATGCGCGCGGTGTTGCGGATGGTCTTGGAATACCAGCTGGCCGTGTCCGTCCAGATTGCGTCTACCTCACGCTGCGCCTTGGCATAGGCATCGAAATCGGCCGCCACCATGAACCAGTCGTGATTGTAGATGCCGTCGATCAGGCCGGTGAAGCGGTTGCGGTCATCGGGGGAGAACACGCCGGAGGAAATCGCATTGAGGGCCTGCGACAGTTCCCGCGATTGCTCGATGATGGCACGGGGATTGTGACCCTCGGCGCGCACCTTGGCGACTTCGTTCGCCGTCATCCCGAAGATCTTGATGTTCTCCTCACCGACCCAGTCACGCATTTCGACATTGGCGCCGTCCAACGTTCCAATGGTCAGCGCACCGTTCAACGCGAACTTCATGTTCCCGGTTCCAGACGCTTCCATGCCGGCGGTCGAAATCTGTTCCGACAGGTCGGCGGCCGGCACCATGATCTCGGCCAGCGAGACATTGTAATTGGGAATGAAAACGATCTTCAAAAGGCCGCGCACCGACGGGTCATTGTTGATGACCCTGGCTACGTCATTGGCCAGCTTGATGATCAGCTTGGCATTGTGATAGCTCGGCGCCGCCTTGCCGGCGAACAATTTGACACGCGGTACCCAGTCCAGCTCCGGATGCGAGCGGATCTGGTCGTAGAGCGAGATCGCCTCGATGATGTTGAGGAGCTGACGCTTGTATTCGTGGATACGCTTGATCTGGATGTCGAACATCGCCGACGGGTCGAGCCGGATGCCCATGCGGCTCTGTACCAGCTGGGCAAGCTTGACCTTGTTGGCGCGCTTGATCCCGGCAAATTTTTCCTGGAAATCCGGCTTGTCAGCGAAGGGATCCAGCGCCTGCAGGGCTTCCGTATTGTCCATGAACTCATCGCCGATCGCATCGCGGATCAGCGTGACTAGTTCGGGGTTGCACTGCATCAGCCAGCGGCGCGGCGTGATGCCGTTGGTCTTGTTGTTGATGCGCTCAGGATAAAGCCGGTGCAGGTCGGCAAACACCGTTTCCTTCATCAGCTCGGTGTGCAGGGCCGACACGCCGTTGATCGAGTGGGAACCGACAAAGGCAAGGTTGCCCATGCGCACGCGCCGGTCGCCGCTCTCGTCGATCAGCGAAATATTGCGGACTTCCTGATCGGTATGGGCCTTCTGCTTGCGGGCCTCGAGCAGGATCTTGGCGTTGATCGCATAGACGATCTGCATATGGCGCGGCAAAAGTCGCTCGAACAGCGGCACCGGCCAGGTTTCCAAGGCTTCCGGCAGAAGCGTGTGGTTGGTGTAGGAGAACGTGTGACGGGCGATATCCCAGGCGGCCTCGAAATCCATGCCGTGAACGTCTGTCAGGAGGCGGACCAGTTCGGCGACGGAGACGGCGGGATGGGTATCGTTAAGCTGGATCGCCACCTTGTCGGCGAGCGAGGTGAAATCCGGATATTGCTGCAGATGACGGCGCAGGATGTCCTGCAGCGAGGCCGACGAGAAGAAGAACTCCTGGCGCAGGCGCAATTCCTGACCAGCAGGCGTCGCATCGGCCGGATAAAGCACGCGGGCAAGGCTTTCGGCCTTGTTGCTTTCACGCAGCGCGCCAATGTGGTCGCCGGCATTGAAGGCGTCGAGCAGGATCGGATCGATCGGGTGTGCGGTCCACAGGCGCAGCGTGTTGACGCGCTTGGCGCGCCACCCGACGACAGGCGTATCGCAAGCGGTGGCGATAACGCGCTCGGCCGGCTTCCAGACGTAGCGGGTGACTTCCTCATCGACGTTGACAGTTTCAACCGAACCGCCGAAGCCGATTTCGTAGGAGCTTTCACGGCGTTCGAACTCCCACGGATTGCCGTGGGCAAGCCAGGTTTCCGGAAGCTCCACCTGCCAGCCATCGGCCATCTGCTGGCGGAACAGGCCGTGGACGTAGCGGATGCCGTAGCCATAGGCGGGGATATCGACGGTTGCCATGCTCTCCATGAAACAGGCAGCAAGACGCCCGAGGCCGCCATTGCCAAGAGCCGCATCCGGCTCAAGCGTCGCAATCACATCGAGATCGACGCCGAAGGAGGCAAGCGCTTCACGCAATTCGTCCATCAGGCCGATATTGGTGACGGCATCACGCATGAGGCGGCCGATGAGGAATTCGAGCGACAGGTAGTACACGCGCTTGGCATCGGTGGCGTAGGTCTTGCGGGTCGATTCCATCCAGTTGTCGGTGATGCGGTCGCGCACGACCAGGATGGCAGCCGTCAGCCAGTCATGCGGCTTGGCGACCTTTGGGTCCTTGCCGATACGATAGGTGAGACGTTCGATGATTTCCTGGGCGAGGACTTCAGAGCTCGAGGCGCGGGGAGCAGCGCTCGGAATCTTTTCGTTGGACAAACGATCGATCATGAAAAAGGCTTACCCTCTGCTTGCGGTTTGGGAGACCGGAGGCGAA
This sequence comes from Pararhizobium sp. P1_E7, assembly GCF_056405855.1. Classification (NCBI taxonomy): domain Bacteria; kingdom Pseudomonadati; phylum Pseudomonadota; class Alphaproteobacteria; order Hyphomicrobiales; family Rhizobiaceae; genus Pararhizobium; species Pararhizobium sp. P1_E7. The sequence continues at coordinate 244,204 of NZ_JBFUBH010000002.1, forward strand.
CACCAACGGGGCATATGAGCGATTTATGCACCGATACGAAGCGCTTGCAATAGCGTTTTCAATAAGATGAAAATTGCAGGAGAGGGTGGCTTCGAAACGGCTTGCGAATTGCCGAATGAGACGAAAAAACCCGCCCCGATGTCTCGGAACGGGTTTTCGGTTGTCGCGGGAAAGCGGCTACTGCGTCAGGCGAACGGTCATTGCCGAGGCTTTTTCGCCGATATATTTGAACGCGGCGTTCAACTGGTCCGCATTCTCGGCCGCGAAGTAGTGCCCGGTTGTGGTCGCGCAGTAGCTCAGCAGTGCCTGACCGCGCGAAGGCGCCATGAAGGCAACCGTAAAGACCTGAATGTTGGCTGTTCTGGCATCGTCACACCATTTTTTCGTCTCGGTGTCGGCCGACGTGTAGTTATTGTCACCGTCCGTCATGAAGACGATATATTTTGTCGGGACCTGCTTGTTTTTGACAAAGTGGGCGGCGTTCTCGACCATTTCCGTTTCATTTTTTTTCAGGACCAGCTTCTGGTAAGCGGTCTTGAAGGCGCTACCGGAATCCGTGCCGCCGGTTGCCGTAAGCGCATTGACGTAGGTCATGACGCTATCGGTACCCCATACCAGGTCGGTCTGTGTCTGCATCGAGGCGTTGTAGGAAACTGCGCCGGTTCTCACCAGTGAGTTGCTTGGGTCGGCGGTCTTCAAATAGGTGGTCAGGCTTTCGGTGGCGTCCTTCAGCGCTTCGATCTTGGTGGTGTAGTTGGGAACATCGCGCTGGCATTTCCGCTTTTTACCGCAGTCGTAATTTTCAACCTTGGTTGGATTGTCCTTATCGACGGTCGCCGTGTCTTCGGCCATGGAGCCGGAACGGTCCAGCACCAGGAACATCGACAATGCATTCTTCGTTTCCGAAGAACTCAGGGACTTGCTGACCGCGCTGATTTGGGCGGTCTCCTGGCCGAGAAGCCGGGTCAGAGGGTTGAGCGGAAGTTTGTAGTTCGACGATATATCGACGGTATAGGCCTTGCTGTTGCCGACGGTGTTGGTCGCCTGCTTTTCAACAATGTTGATCTTGGTGTTGTTGATAAATGCCGCGTCGAAGGCAGCAAGCTCCTCGGGGGTCATGTCGGCCGTCCGGGAGTTTTTCAATTGGGACTTCAGAAAATCCTGGGCGAGTTTCGTTGCATTTTCGATGCTCATTCCTTCATTGATGAGCGCGGACGATGCGGCAAGGGCTGCCGTGTCCGTTGCGTCCTGCAGCTGGTTCTTGGCCACCATCATGTTTGCCATGTCGATGGCGACGCCGCCCGCAGCGAACAGGACCGGAATTACCAGTGCTCCCATCATGGCAAAATTGCCGCCGCGGTCGCTGATGAAATTTGAACAGGACTGAAGGAATTTCGATCGCTTTATCATTTTCGCCACTCGAAACAGAGGTTGCCATCTTTTGATGGAGCGGTTTCTATTCCGTAAGCATTACGAACCCGTTCAGCTTATGGGTTGCAATTAAGTACAATTCTAATTGCCCCGCGAAGGCAGGCGGTTCATCCTGTTTTAGGTGTGCGAAAAAGACACGGCGGGCTTTCCCGTTCCGGGTCATTGCAGCGGAATGACGTCCACAGCCTGCTCGGTCTTGTGCGAACCGTAGCTTTTCAGGACACCGATGACAGGGGCGACGTCGCTGTAGTCGCGGCCATGGCCGACGACGATATGATCCAATCCGGCAAAAATATTGTTGGTCGGGTCGAGTTCGAGCCAGCCGGAGGTGTTTCCGCACCAGAAACGGACCCAGGCATGCATGGCATCGGCCCCTTCCAGACGCTCCTTGCCCGGCGGCGGGATGGTTCTGAGGAAACCGCTGACATAGCCGGCGGGGATGCCAAGGCTGCGCAAGGCAATGATCATCACATGGGTGAAATCCTGGCAGACGCCGCGTTTCAGCGTGAAGGCCTCGCGCGGCGTGGTATCGACGGTGGTCGCCTTCGGATCGTAGACGAAGTCCTTGTGGATCTGAGCGCAAATAGCGGTGGCGATCTGGCGGATCGTCATGCCCGGCCTGGCGATGCCACGGGCATAGGCCGATATCGCCGGGTCTTCGGGAAGGCGGGGGCTTGCACCGAGGAAATGATGCGGCGAATTGGCGTCGAGCGACCAGACATTGGCAAGCTCGGCGGGAACGCCGGCAAGGCCCGGCGAAAAATCGGCGGTCAGCAGCTGGGCTTCAAGCTGGACGCGGGCCTGCATGCGGATCACCAGCTTTTCATGTTGCTTGCGAAACAGGATCGAGGTCGAGGGATTGGCGAAGAAATCGACGCTGTCGCGCCGTTCCTCGGGCGCTGGTGTGCAGGTAACGGTGCCGGCAATGAGGCGCTGGCGATCGGGAAGCGACGGGGGCAGGACGCGCACGACATGCCGGCCGCCGGAAACCGGGACTTCGTAGGTGTAGGTGATCCGCAGGTTGATGTCGTAGAGCATGGAACTCTCAGTTTCGGCGCAAGAGGTGTGTCATATCCTATCCAAGATAGGTTTGCGCGAGGATGTCGGAGAAGCGTCCGAGTTCCTGTTCCAGATTGTTGTAAACAGCGGAGTTCATCGCTTCGGGTGTCATGACGGCAAGGCCGGCGTGCAGCCGCATCGCTTCGCGATAGAAGGGCGACATCTGGCCGTTGCGATAGGCGTTCGGCAGTTGCTCGACCTCCGTCTTGATCTCGTTCAGCTGGTAGAGGATCGAGCGCGGGTTGAGCGGGTCGAGCGCCAGAAGGTCGGTGACCGTCAGCGAGGCCGTGTTGACATTGTAGCGGCGGCGATGGGTCATGACGCTGTCGCCGATTTCCAGGAGCATGTCATAGGCGCCATCCGGCGCGTCCTCGCCGGACAGATGGCCGAGCAGCCTGGTCATGTGCAGGCCGCGTTCGAGGTAACGGCCGATCGAGAGAAACCGCCAGCCGGTGAAGCGGTACATGTTTTCATGGACGAGACCGGCAAAGCCTGCGAGCTTGCGCAAGAGCACCGTCATCGCATGGGTGGCATCGTCGCCGGCCTGGACTGTCGACTGGAATTTGCGCGCGGTCTTGGCGAGATCGTTGAGCGCCAGCCAGCCATCGGCGGAAAAGCGGTCGCGGATATTGCTGGCGGAAAAAAGGGCGCTGTTGATATTGGCCATCAGGCTGTCGGGAACCGGCTGTCTGGTATCGATGTCGAGCACGGCCAGATAGTCGGTGATATCCTTCAGCAGCGGCATTTCGGTATTGGCGGTTTCGGCAAAGCGGCCGTGCCAGGCGCGCAGGATGCGCAGCGCGCCTTCGGCCCGCTCGATATAACGGCCGAGCCAGAAGAGATTGTCGGCCGCCCGGCTCGGCAGGCTGCCGGGCATGATGCGGATGAAGCTTTCCTCGGCCGGCAGAAGCGTCATCTGCTCGACAGGCTTCTGGCTGACGATCCAGACGTCTGCGGCAGACCCACCGGCCTGCATAGCGATGGCGGCGGCATCGGCGCCGGAACCGATGCGGGCAAATCCGCCCGGCATGACCTGCCAGCCGTCGCGGGTGCGGGCGACATAGACGCGCAGGCTCATCGGCCGCGGCGTCAGCTTGCCGTTGATCCAGGCGGGCGTGGTCGAAAGGGTGACGACTTCCTGCCCGACGAGTTTTGGGCCTTCGGTCTGCAGCCAGTCGGCCACCGATGTCCTTGCCGTATCGCGCAATGACGAGCCGAGCACGGATAGGCCGTTATCGTCGAAGAAGGGCCTCGTGGAATAGGCTGGGCCGATGACCATTTTCTCGATATTTTGGGCGACCTGATCGCGTTCCGGCTGTTGACCGCACCACCAGGTGGCGATGCTTGGCAAGACAGGGTCTTCGCCGAGCAAACGGCGGCAGATGGTCGGCATGAAGGCGAGGAAGGCGCGGGTTTCGAGAATGCCGGAGCCGAGCGAATTGACGATGGAGAGCGAGCCGGAACGCAGCGCCTCGACAATGCCGGGGGTGCCGATATGCGAGCTCTGATTCAGTTCCAAGGGATCGGCAAAAGCGGCATCGAGACGGCGCCAGAGGACGCCGACGGGCTTCAGGCCAGCCACGGTTCGGACCATGACGCGGCCATCGACAACGGTCAGGTCTTCGCCTTCAAGCAGCATGAAGCCGAGATAGCGGGCGATATAGGCATGTTCGAAATAGGTCTCGTTGGCAACGCCCGGCGTCAGGACGGCGATGCGATCGTCAGGCTGCTTCTTGCGCGATTGCAACTCGTCGCGGAAGGCGCCGAAGAAGCCGGCGAGGCGATGGACATGGGTTTCGGCATAGAGATCGGAGAAGGCACGGGTGGTGGCGACGCGGTTTTCCAGCGCAAAACCGGCCCCTGACGGTGCCTCGGTACGGTCCGACAGCACCCACCAATTGCCATCCGGACCACGGCCGATTTCGAAGGAGCAGAAATGCAGGAAATGACCGTCGGCAGGCATGACGCCGACCATCGGGCGCAGGAATTCCGGATTGGACGCAACCAGCGACGGCGGCAGGAAACCTTCGGCGACCAGCCGGTTGGGGCCGTAAATGTCGGCGGCGATGTGCTCAAGCAATTCGGCGCGCTGGATGAGGCCTTTCGAGACGGCCTGCCATTCGGTGTCGTCGATCAGAACCGGTACATGGGAAAGAGGCCAGTTGCGCTCCGAATTCTCCTTGGTGCCATAGGCCCGGTAGAACACGCCGGCATCGCGCAGATAGCGGTCGGCGCGGGCGAAGCGGTTGGAAAGCTCGGTCTCGTCCATGCGGCCGATGGAGGAGAGAAAGTGCCGCCAGACCGGCCGGACATTGCCATGCGTATCGAGCATTTCATCGGCAATACCGGGGAGCGCGCGATAACCGAAGACCGGATCGTCGCCGATCCGGTCCTCGCTGCGTTTCACCTGTGCCGTCTGCTTCTTTGACATCGAAGTCCTATATGCCTGCCGGACGCCGTAAATCGCGCGTCAGGGGAAATTCTGCCGATGGGGCTTCCGGCGTGAGCGCGTAAGCGCCGGCCGTGTGCCCCCACGGCTCGAAACGTGCCAGCCTGCGGGCCTCCGCCTCGTTGCCGTTCACCGGAAACGTGTCGTAGCTGCGCCCGCCCGGATGGGCAACATGATAGATGCAGCCGCCGATCGAACGTTTCGACCATGTATCATAAATGTCGAATGTAAGTGGCGTGTTAACCGGCAAAACCGGGTGCAAACCCGACGCCGGCTGCCAGGCCTTGTAGCGCACGCCGGCGACGGCGACGCCGTTGAAGCCGGTCTTGGTCAGCGGCAGCGCCCGGCCGTTGCAGGCGACGGTATAGCGTTCCGGATTGGCGGTTTCGAGCTTCACCTGCAGCCGCTCGACGGAACTGTCGACATAACGCACAGTGCCGCCGGGTGCCCCTTCCTCGCCCATGACATGCCAGGGCTCCAGCGCCTGGCGCAGTTCCAGCTTGGCGCCTTCGTATTCCACCTCGCCGCAGAACGGGAACCGGAACTCCAGCTGGGCTTCGAACCATTCCGGGCGGATGTCAAAGCCGTTGGCGCGCAGGTCATTGAGAACGTCGAGGAAATCCTGCCAGACATAATGCGGCAGCATGAAGCGGTCGTGCAGCGCCGTGCCCCAGCGCACCAGCTTGCCTTCGGCCGGATTTTGCCAGTAGCGGGCGATCAGCGCCCGTACCAGAAGCTGCTGGGCAAGCGACATGCGCGCATTCGGCGGCATCTCGAAGCCGCGGAATTCGACGAGACCGAGGCGTCCGGTCGGACCGTCCGGGGAAAACAGCTTGTCGATGCAGATTTCCGCGCGATGGGTATTGCCGGTGACGTCGGTCAAAAGATTGCGGAACAGCCGGTCGACCATCCAGGGCAAAGGCTGCTCAGCCGTGCCCGGCAACGGCACCTGCGCCATGGCGATTTCCAGCTCATACAACGTGTCGTGCCGTGCCTCGTCGATGCGCGGCGCCTGGCTGGTCGGGCCGATGAACATGCCGGAAAACAGGTAGGACATCGACGGGTGGCGCTGCCAGTGAAGGATCAGGCTTTTCAAAAGATCCGGCCGGCGCAGGAAGGGGCTGTTGTTGGGATTGTCGCCGCCGACCACGACATGGTTGCCGCCGCCGGTGCCGGTGTGGCGGCCGTCGATCATGAACTTGTCGGCGCCAAGACGGGTGAGGCGGGCTTCCTCATAGATCGCCGTGGTGATGGCGACGCAATCGGCCCAGTTGGAGGCCGGATGGATGTTGACCTCGATGACGCCCGGATCGGGTGCGACGCGCATGACGTTGATGCGCTCGTCCTGCGGCGGCGAATAGCCTTCGATATGGATCGGTAGTCCAAGATCGGCGGCTGCCTTTTCGGCTGCTGCGATCAGGTCGAGATAGTCCTCGATCCGCTCGACCGGGGGCATGAAGACGCACAGACGGCCGTCGCGCGGCTCGACGCTCATGGCGGTGCGCACGGCGCCGCGGATGTCACCGGCGGAGCCTGCGATATTCTGCTCGTTGCGGTCCTGCTGCGGTTCGCTCGCCTTGCGCGATGCCTGCGCCAGCGTTCGGGCCGGTGCGCTGTAGTCGGGCAGCGGGCTACGCGGGATCGATGGATCGGCCTGGTGGATATAGGGATACTGCGACGGGGGCACATAGGGCAGGGTGCCGAGCGGCATGCGGAAGCCGATCGGGCTGTCGCCGGGGATCAGGAAGATCTTGCCGCGGCGGGTGCGCCAGCGCTCGCTGACCCATCGGCGTCCATCGGCCTTGGCGTTCCATGCCTGGACGGGAAGAATATAACCGGTTGCGGTCGTCAGGCCGCGCTCGAACACCTTGGCGATGCGGGCGCGTTCTTCCGGGCTTTCCAGCTTGGAGTTGGACGGGTCGACATTTTCCGGCAGGCTGCCTTCCTTGATGATCCATTCTGCCGGATCCTCGAAGGCGGGAATGATCATGCCGGGCTCGATATCAAGCGCGGCGGCGATGCCCGTGAGAAGTGCCTCAGCCTCCTTGTCGGTGACCTCGGTGTCATGCCCCTCGGCGGCGATCAGTTCCGGATTGTGCCAGATTGGCATGCCGTCCTTGCGCCAATAGAGCGAGAAGGTCCAGCGCGGCAGGCTTTCACCCGGATACCACTTGCCCTGTCCGTAATGCAGGAAACCGCCCGGCGCGAAACGTTCGCGCAGGCGCCGGATCAGTTCGTCGGCCTTGTCGCGCTTGGTCGGGCCGACGGCGCCGGTGTTCCATTCCTCCGATTCGAAGTCGTCAATCGACACGAAAGTCGGTTCGCCGCCCATGGTGAGGCGGACGTCGGCGCTATTCAGCACCTTGTCGACATGCTCGCCGAGCGCATTCAACGCCTGCCAGCTTTCCTCGGAAAACGGCTTGGTGATGCGCGGATGTTCAGCCACACGGCTGACGGTCATGGCGAAATCGAATTCGGTATTGGCATCGCCATAGAGACCGCCGGAGATCGGCGCCGCATTGCGGTAATGCGGGGTGGCGGCCAGCGGAATGTGGCTTTCACCGGTGAGCAGGCCGGAAGTGGGATCAAGCCCGACCCAGCCGGCGCCGGGAATATAGACTTCGCACCACGCGTGCAGGTCGGTGAAATCGACCTCGGTGCCGGACGGACCGTCGAGCGCTTTCAGGTCCGGCGCGAGCTGGATCAGGTAGCCGGAGACGAAGCGGGCGGCCAGCCCGAGATTGCGCAGGATCTGGACGAGCAGCCAGCTGGAATCGCGGCAGGAACCGAGCGCCAGTTGCAGCGTCTCCTCCGGCGTCTGCACGCCGGGCTCCATGCGGATGACGTAGTTGACCTTCTGCTGCAGGCGGGCGTTCAGCCCGACGATGAAATCGATTGTGCGCGCCGGCGTCAGGTCGATCGTGTCGATATAGGCCTGCAGTGCCGGGCTCATCGGCTCGGGCTGCATGTAGATCTTCAGGTCGTCGCGGATGTCTTGCGGATAGGTGAAGGGGAAGGTCTCGGCCTCTTCCTCGATGAAGAAGTCAAAGGGATTGTAGACCGTCATGTCGGCGACGAGATCGACCTCGATCTTCAACTCCGTGACCGGATCGGGGAAAACATAGCGGGAGAGGTAGTTGCCGTAGGGGTCCTGCTGCAGCGTGACGAAGTGATTTTCCGGAGTGACCTTGAGCGAGTGGCTGATGACCTTGGTCTTGGAGTGAGCCGCCGGCTTCAGCCGGATGATCTGGGGACCGAGCCGTACCGGCTTGTCATATTTGTAGTGGGTCAGGTGATAGATGCTTGCTTTGATCGCCATGCGGATTTTTATCCCCTCGATGGTAGGTCTTTGCCACCATTGGGGGGATTTTGTGCAATGCGAAGTAAGATTGCAAGGCGCAATTCCCGGCGGGAAGATTCATTTCCTCTAAGGGTATTGAATGCGCGGTGTAAGGGCAGGGGGCGGTGCACGGCTGGTCAGTGTCCAAGACTGGCAACGGCGGCGATGATCTCCGCTGCGGCCGGGAAGGTGCCGAGACTATTCGGCCCGTCGCGCGCCTCGATTTGCGCCCAGCCGACGATGCCGGCCGCATCGACCAGGAAGTGCCCGACGAGCTGCGTACCGTGGTTCGCAAGGATCGCATGATCCGCTTCGTCAAGCTCGAAGCCGTCCTTGGCGTTGAGGACGACGTTGGCTTCCATCGGGTGTAAGGGTTCCGGCAGTTCGCCGGTAGGGTTGATGCGTGCCGCCTTAAATTGCGCCATGGTCGTGCTGTGGGGCCATTCGGGCCGCTCACTGCTGTCATTTGGCAGGAACTCGCCGCGCGGCACGCCGAAGGCGCGGTGCGTGCGACAATCGGGGTCGCACAGAAGCATGACCGGCGTCGGCTGGTAGCGGAAATACAGGCGGGCGCGTTCCACCGGCGTGTTGATCACGGCCAGGATCTCTACGCCTGCGGCGCGCAGGGCAGGCTGTAGGCCGGCAAGCTGCCCAAGCTGACGCCGGCAGAACGGGCAGTGCAGGCCGCGAAAGAAGCCAATCAGGAACGAGCGGCCAAGCAGGCTGTCGAGTGAGACCAATCCGTCGAAGTTGGCCGCGGGAAGGACGAATGCCGGCGCCGGCTCACCCGGCTGCAGCGGGCGCATCTGGTCTCCCATGGGACATTTCCCTTTTTGTGCCGTTCAAGTGAACGACGGAAATTCAACCATATCACGTGTTGCAGGTCGGCACCGCGCTCAATGTTGATGCCGCCAAGTGTGGTTCAGCGCTGCACTCCTGGGTGACATGCATTCGCCAGTGGCTTTAACCCATTAGCGCGAAGACGCACCGGCAGTGATCTGCCGGTGCGCGCAGAGACATGGGAGCGGCGTTTCAGCGCTTCGTCGCCACAAGATTGAAATGGGCGCCTTGCGGATCGACGCAGTTGACCACCCAGGAGCCGCCGGGGACTTCCATCGGGCCGTTGACGACTTTGCCGCCCTTTGCGGTTGACCGTGCGATGGCGGCATCGAGGGCGTCGACGTTAAAGTAAAAGCCCCAATAGGGCGGTGCCGGGACGGTGGCGGGCTTCGTCATCATGCCGCCGATCTGGGCGCCGCCGTGGGAAAAGATCTGGTAGACGCCCATTTCCCCCATATCCATCGCCTCGTCCTTCCCCCAGCCGAACATCTTCTGGTAGAAGGGGAATTCCACTGCGAGGTCGCCGGCCATCAGCTCATGCCAGCCGATATTGCCATTGGCATTCTGCGCCAGCTCGGGCATCTCGCCGCCGGCGCCCTTGAACAGGGCGAATACCGCGCCGTGCGGATCGGCGACGATGGCGAAGCGGCCGATCGTCGGAATATCCTCGGGCTGGCGATGCACCATGCCGCCCAGTTCGGCGATCTTCCTTGCCGCGGCATCGACATCATCGACGCCGATATAACCGACCCAGGCGGGCGGTGCGTTCATCTTCAAGGCGCCCTCAGGCATCGTCATCAGACCAGCGACGCGCACGTCACCCGCCTTGAACAGCGTGTAGTTGGCGTCGGGCATGCCGGAATCGACGGAGCCCCAGCCCACGACGTTGTCGTAGAATGCTTCCGCCGCCTTGGTATCGGTGGTCATCAGTTCGTACCAGACGAACGCGCCATGTCCCTTGCTCATTGAACTTCTCCCTTTTGATGTTTGTGGCCATCTGGCCGGAAAAACGCGGTTCTGAATGCTCAAATACGGCTGTAATTGCACGACATGATCGGTTTCCACGTGCCGTCGGCAAGCCGGATGCGGGACGAGAAATTGCGGGTGTTCTCGTCCTTGATCGTGATGATGTCCTGGTAACTAGCGGTCCGCCCGGCATTGTCCAGATCGGGGCCTTCGCAGTCGAGCGTCAGAACCTTGCCGGTCTGATCGAGCGTGCCTTCGTAGACCCAAAGGTTCGCCATGGCGGAACTGATGAAGGATCCGACATATCGCTTCTTTGCCGGGTCGTAGCCCAACGACAGGATATTGGTCGCCGAACTGCCATCCGGCATCGTGCCGGCGGCCTCCGCGACCACCCAGGTGCCACTGAGCGAGCGGGCGATCTCCTCCCATGCGCCGCCTTCGCCCTGATGGCCGCTTCCCTCCGGGGGATCGAAAGTGAGGCGCCACCTGCCCGTCAACTGTTGCAGCCAGCGGTGTTCGTCAACAAGCTCTGCCTTCATCGCCTCTTTCTCCTCGCGATTGCCGGTCAGATCGTGTCAGGCGCAGCAGGATTGCGCTTTGGGCTGCGCATCATATTCATCGTGACGCTTCACGAAACTCAACGTTGACGTTTCGTTGCGGCCCTTTGGTGCCCGGTCGAGGATCATCAGCGTGGTGAGGATTTCCTCACCGCCGCGGGCGTAGTCGGAATAGGTATGATAGACATTGCCGGCCTCGTCACGGATGAAGGCGCTCATGCCCGGCAGTTCGTCATTGGCATCGTCGCCGGACATTTCGCGGAAATTGTAGAAGACCTTGCCGCTCTCCAGCTCTTCCTTGGTGAAGGAGACATGGTAGTCGAAATTGAAATCGCTGCCGAAGGAGGAGACCCAGGGGAATTTCCAGCCCATGCGCTTCTTGTAGGCTTCGATCTTGCCGAGCGGCGCGCGCGAGACGCAGACATAGGTCACGTCGTGATTGTTGAGATGGGCAAGCGTGCCGTCGATATGGTCGGCAAGGAAGGAGCAGCCCGGGCAGCCGGCCTCCCAGTCGGGGCCGAACATGAAATGGTAGATCATCAGCTGGCTGCGGCCGTCGAACAGGTCGGCCAGGGTCTTTTTGCCGGCCGGCGTGTCGAATGTGTAGGTCTTGTCGACCTTGACCCACGGCATTTTTTGCCGTTCGGCGCGGATCTTGTCGCGCAGTTTCGTCTCTTCCTTTTCGGTGACGAGCAGCGCCCGGCGGGCCTCAAGCCATTCATCGCGGGATACAACCGGATTGCTCAACATCGTTCATTCCTCCTCAGAAAATCGTGTTTCATTCCGCTTGACTAAATACGTTGATATCAACATTATTATGACATGTCAAAGCCTGTCGTGATTCCTTTCGAAACCACCCTTCATGTGCGCGACACATGCCTGTGTCTTCATGTGCAGCGCGCGGCGCGGGCATTGGCGCGCAAGTTCGACGAGGCCTTGAGGCCGCTTGACCTGACCAACGGACAGTTTTCACTGCTGATGTCGCTCAATCGTCCGGAGCCGCCGGGCATGGGGCCGGTTGCGCATCTGCTTGCGATGGACCGTACCACGCTGACGGCGGCACTGAAGCCGCTGGAAAAGCGCGGACTTCTGGAAACGATGACCGATGCCAAGGATCGCCGGTTGCGGCGGATGCGATTGACGCCGGCAGGCCATGCCCTACTTTCCCGGGCGATGCCGGTGTGGACGAGGACCCATAAGGACGTCGATGACGCGCTGGGCGAGGGCCGGCCGGACCGGTTGCGATCGGACCTTCTTGCGCTTGCCTGAGCGCCGATTTCCTGTCCGCTCGAGGGCGGACAATCCCCAAAACCAATGAGGAGACTGCCGATGAGGATGATTTTCGTGAACCTGCCGGTCAAGGACGTCTCGCGTTCGAAGGCGTTTTTCGGCGGGCTCGGGTTTCGTTTCAACCCGGATTTTTCCAGCGACGATACGCTGTGCATGATCGTCGAGGAAAACATCTTCGTCATGTTGATGCACGAGGCGCGCTTCAAGGAATTCATCATCGACGAGATCAGCGACACCGGCAAGGTGACGGAAGTGCTGACGGCGCTGTCTGCCGGCAGCCGCCAGGAGGTGGATGAGACGCTGGCCAAGGCACTGTCGCTCGGCGGCAAGGCCTGGCGGCCGGTGATGGACTACGGCTTCATGTATGGCTGCAGCTTCCAGGACCCCGACGGCCATGTCTGGGAACTGGCCTATATGGAGCCGCAAGCTGCGAATTGACGGTGGGTCGGCGTCTTCGATTGCCTCCGAGTGTTCGCGGGTGGTTTGGAGGCGAAAACTCTCCTCCCTCTTCCCGTGCCGGTCACAAAGGGCCGGCATGACAAGGCAAAGCAAAGCGTGTCAGTAACTGTCCGCTGACTGCACAAGAATTGGTGAAGCATGACCCAGAACGTCTACGACAACCCCGAATTCTTCGAAGGCTACAGCCGGCTCGGCCGCTCGGTCGAGGGGCTCGATGGGGCGGCGGAATGGGCGTCAATCCGGGCGCTGCTGCCGGATTTGAAGGGCAAGCGGATCGTCGATCTCGGCTGTGGTTTTGGCTGGTTCTGTCGGTTTGCCTGGGAGGAGGGGGCTGCAAGCGTGCTCGGCTTCGATGTGTCGGAGAACATGCTGGCGCGGGCGCGGACAATGTCCGACCCGGCGATCGGCTATGCCAAGGCCGATCTTGAGGTGCTGGAACTGCCAAAAGCATCCTTGGATCTCGTCTATAGTTCGCTCGCCTTTCACTACCTCAAGGATCTCGATGCGCTGCTCGCCCGCGTCCACGCGGCGCTGGTGCCCGGCGGCCAGCTGGTGTTTTCGATCGAGCATCCGATCTACATGGCACCGGCGCATCCCGGCTGGTCGAAGGATGCTGATGGGCGCGCCACCTGGCCGGTCAACGGCTATCTCGATGAAGGCCCGCGCACGACGGACTGGCTGGCCAAGGGCGTCGTGAAGCAGCACCGGACGATGGGAACGCTCCTCAATATCCTGATCGGCCTCGGCTTCACGCTGCTGCATGTCGAGGAATGGGGGCCGTCGCTTGAACAGGTCACCGTCCATCCCGAATGGGCGGAAGAGCGCGAGCGGCCGATGTTCCTCCTGGTTTCCGCGCGTAATACCAAGTCTCGATGATAGAGACCTATAGGATGGCCGATGGCCGGTCTCTGGCTAGGCGCGGTGGGCAGCGCGATGCCGCCGCATCGGGCAAGCGCCGCAACAACGCCAGTGACCGGCCATCGGCCACCTTCGGCAGGCTTCTCGGCTTTTCTGGCGGCGTCGAGATCCTTGACCGATGCATATGCATCGCTCCGCGGACCTCTCCTAGCCAGAAAAGCCGATCGAGCCTGTCCTATAGGTTTCTATCATCGAGACTTGGTATAAGTAACGGCTAACGTTTGGTCTTGACCAGGCCGTCGAGGATGCGCGTCAGGACCGCCGTCGTAGCCTCTAGATCGCCCGGGCCGATCTCCGCGCCGAGCGCATTTGCCCAGGCTGCCTGCCGGGTCTGGATGTCGTGCAGCACGGCCTGTCCCGCCTCGGTCAGCACCAAGAGCTTGGCGCGCTGGTGGGCCGGGTTGTCCTCGTAGCGTACCAGGCCTTCCGCCTCCAGAACATCGGCAATGCGCTGCACGCCCTGGCGTGCGAGGCCGAGCACCCGGCCGATCTCAGCCACCGGCATACTGGCATGGCTTGCCGCTGCCAGCACCTGCCAGCGGGCGCTGCTCTGGCCGGCCGGTTTTGCCAGCGCGTCACCCGCCGCCGTCAGATGCGAGGCAAGCCGGATGACGGATATCGAGAAAAGGGCGAACGCGTCGCCTGCAGCAGTTCGATCGGTTTTTTTCATATTGACAACATATTGTCATTCTGTAGGATGTGAATATGACAACAGATTGTCATATAGTACGGCTTCAGGCAAGGGAGGGCGGATATGAAAATGACCTATAAGGGAAGCTGCCATTGCGGCGGGATACGCTATGAGGCCGATATCGATCTCGACGCGGGGACCGGCAAGTGCAACTGCTCGATCTGCTGGAAACGGCGCTACTGGGGCGCGATCGTCAAGCCCGAAGACTTCCGCCTGCAGACGGATGAGACGGGGATCGCCGACTACCAGTTCGGCAGCAACAGCGTGCATCACCGCTTCTGCCGGACCTGCGGCATCGCCGCCTATGGCCACGGCTATATCGAGGAAATCGGCGGCGCCTATTATTCCGTCAACGTTGCGGCACTGGATGATCTTGATCCGGCCGTTCTCGCCGCGGCCCCGGTGAAATACATGGACGGACGCAACAACAACTGGTTCCATGCACCCGCCGAAACGCGGCATCTGTAGCGATCGATACCGCCGGGGAATGGGTAACACGGCCCGTTCCATATCTGCGCCCGTCGATTGTTGGCAGGCGGGGCTGGTTTGGGCATGCCAGGACAATTCCCGAGGCAGGAAAAAGAGCACCCCCGGATCCGCCGGGATCCGGGGGTGCGTAGATCGTTGATGAAGGCCTGTCGGCTCTTTTCAGCCGAGGTCGCCGAGATCGCGCACCGCGCCGCGGTCTGCCGAGGTGGCGAAGGCGGCGTAGGCTTTCAGCGCCGTGGTGACCTTGCGCTTGCGCTGTTCGACCGGTTTCCAGCCCTTGGCGTCTTGTTCGGTGCGGCGGGCGGCGATTTCAGCTTCGTCGACGCGCAAAGAGATCGTCCGGTTGGGAATGTCGATATCGATCATGTCGCCTTCGCGCACGATGCCGATCAGGCCGCCATTGGCGGCTTCCGGCGAGACGTGGCCGATGGAGAGACCGGATGTGCCGCCCGAGAAGCGGCCGTCAGTGATCAGCGCGCAGGCTTTGCCCAGCCCCTTCGATTTCAGGTAGCTGGTCGGATAGAGCATTTCCTGCATGCCCGGTCCGCCCTTGGGGCCCTCATAGCGGATGACGACAACGTCACCGGCCTTGACCTCGTTGGCAAGGATCGCCTTGACGGAGGAATCCTGGCTTTCGAAAACGCGGGCGGGGCCGGAGAACTTCAGGATCGATTCGTCCACGCCAGCCGTCTTCACGATACAGCCGTTGATGGCGATGTTGCCCTTGAGGACAGCCAGGCCGCCATCCTTGGAGAACGGATGCTGGGCATCGCGGATGACGCCCTTTTCGCGGTCGAGATCGAGTTCCTTCCAGCGGGCGCTCTGGCTGAAGGCGACCTGCGTCGGCACGCCTCCGGGTGCTGCACTGAACAGTTCCAGTGCTGCCGGATTGTCGGTGACGGCGATGTCCCACTGCGACAGGGCGTCGCCAAGGGTCTTTGCATGTACCGTCGGCAGGCCGGCGTTGAGCAGTCCGGCGCGGTTGAGTTCGCCCAGGATCGCCATGATGCCGCCGGCCCGGTGCACGTCTTCCATATGGACGTCGGCCTTGGCCGGCGCGACCTTGGAGAGGCAGGGAACTTTACGCGACAGACGGTCGATATCGTCCATGGTGAAATCGACTTCGCCTTCGTGGGCGGCAGCCAGGATGTGCAGCACGGTGTTGGTCGAGCCGCCCATGGCGATATCGAGCGCCATGGCATTCTCGAAGGCACCTTTCGAGGCAATGGTGCGCGGCAGGGCGGTTTCGTCGTCCTGTTCATAGTAGCGCTTGGCGAGGCCAACGATGCGGCGGCCGGCTTCCAGGAACAGTTTTTCGCGGTCGGAATGGGTCGCCAGCGTCGAGCCGTTGCCGGGCAGGGACAGGCCGAGGGCCTCGGTCAGACAGTTCATCGAATTGGCGGTGAACATGCCGGAGCAGGAGCCGCAGGTCGGGCAGGCGGAGCGCTCGATGGTTTTGACGTCCTCGTCGGACATCTTGTCGTCGGCTGCGGCGACCATGGCATCGACCAGATCGAGCGCATGGATCTTGCCGTCGGAGAGCAGGACCTTGCCGGCTTCCATCGGGCCGCCGGAAACGAAGATCGTCGGAATGTTGAGGCGCAGCGACGCCATCAGCATGCCGGGGGTGATCTTGTCGCAGTTGGAAATGCAGACCATCGCATCGGCGCAGTGGGCGTTGACCATATACTCGACGCTATCGGCGATGATCTCGCGCGAGGGCAGCGAATAGAGCATGCCGTCATGGCCCATGGCGATGCCGTCATCGACGGCGATGGTGTTGAATTCCTTGGCGACGCCGCCATTGGCTTCGATCTCGCGCGCAACCAGCTGGCCAAGGTCCTTCAGGTGGACGTGGCCGGGCACGAACTGGGTGAACGAATTCACCACGGCAATAATCGGCTTGCCGAAATCGCCATCCTTCATGCCCGTCGCGCGCCAAAGGCCGCGAGCGCCGGCCATATTGCGGCCGTGGGTGGTGGTGCGGGAGCGATAGGCAGGCATGGACGTCTTCCTTGATCTTGTCTGGGGTAACGGCAGATATAGGGTTCACGGGCCGCAAGTGCAGCGGTTCCTATCGCAAAACTGCGCCCGCGTCACGAATTTCGTAACAATATTTCGTGTTTTTTGGACGGCGGTGGCGCGGTCATCCTGTCTGAATTGCGCGCAATAATTGTCTATAGTGAAGTTGCGCACCTTTAAATTGCATATTTGGCCCGATATGCCGAATTTGCCGGGCGCGGTGGCCGGTATTGCTGCTCAACTGATTGATTCCGAAGAATAACGGTGCCTGCCTACCTCGTTTGGGTGATGCGGCGCGCGGCGTTTCATTCTCTATTGTCAGGTGCTGGACACTTTGCAACCCGGCAATTTCATCACGTAAACCATTGTACAAATCCCCTCCCCGGAAACGGGAGGGGATTTTCAGTCTGGACCCTCATTTATCGGACGAGGCTCTATACCAGCGGGCTTTTGCGTCCGGCGAGGTGGTCCCTGTTGAGCGCTTCCATGATGTCCTTCGCATCGTCCTGGTCGAGGCCGGTCAGATCGCGGCCGTCCGAGGCTGCGGGCAGGCGTGTGACGATGTCTATGACGGTCCAGGTGCCGTTCTTTTCCTGGCGAAGATCATAACGTGGTTCGTTCACAGGTAAACGTGTCCTTGATGGCGGCGTTCCATTGAGGGGGCTTCCGGCGCCGCCTCATGATCCGGACGGCCAGCGGCAAAGTCAACCGGCCTGCCGATGTATAGGAAAACGCCGGGTTTGCACCAAATGAAAAAGGCCTTCCGGTTTCCCGAAAGGCCTTTAGAAACTGGATGGTGGGCGTGACAGGGATTGAACCTGTGACCCCTACGATGTCAACGTAGTGCTCTCCCGCTGAGCTACACGCCCATCCGATGTCGGCGCATAGACCATAAACCTCCTGGGGCGTCAATAGGCTTTTTTCGGCTTTTTGACAGGAAGTTTTGCGGCCCTTGCGGCGCAGCCTATGCGGCCAGCATCTTGTTCACTTCGTCCACAAGATCGCGCAGATGGAAGGGCTTGGACAGGACCTTGGCGTCCTTGGGAGCTTTCGAATCAGGGTTCAGCGCCACAGCGGCAAAGCCGGTGATGAACATGACCTTCAGATCCGGATCGAGTTCAGTCGCCCGGCGGGCGAGCTCGATGCCGTCCATTTCCGGCATGACGATGTCGGTCAGAAGAAGCGAAAACGGCTCTTCGCGCAGCCGGTCGTAGGCGCTGGCGCCATTGTCGAACGACAATACCTTGTAGCCGGCCTTTTCCAGGGCTTTCACCAGGAACCGGCGCATGTCGTTATCGTCTTCGGCGAGGAGAATTTTTGGACTCATGGATTAAAGCCGTTGCACCTTACGTGTCGATGTCGGGAATTGCGATCACATCATGAAACCGCATGTGGGTAAATATCCGGTGAAGACCTGGGGACAAGCCCCGTTCACAGGCAGGAAACGACTATGGACATGATTGCTGCCTGCTGGCAACATACACCAAGCATCAAGATTGTGACATGGTAAAAAAGGGCTGCGATGACGCAGAACGTCAGCGAAACCGAACAGTTCGAAGTTCGCGAGCCGGAAATGCAGCGCATTCCCTTTGTGTTCAATTCGCCCCATAGCGGCAGGGTTTACAGCCGTTCTTTTCTTGATCAATCCCGTTTGGACGATATGTCGATCCGCCGTTCGGAAGACCATTTCGTCGATGAACTGTTTCATTCCGTGACGGATCTGGGCGCCCCGCTGCTGCTCGCGCACTTCCCGCGCGCCTTTCTCGACGTCAACCGCGAACCTTACGAACTCGATCCGCGCATGTTCAACGGACCGTTGCCGCCGCATGCTAACATCAGCTCGATGCGGGTGGCCGGCGGTCTCGGTACCGTGCCGCGGCTGGTGGCGGAAAACATGGAAATCTACCGTGGCCGCTTTCCGGTCTCCGAAGCGCTGGAGCGGATCGAAACCATCTACAAGCCCTATCATGCCTGTTTGCGGCGGCTGATTGCCCGCACGCATGTGCAGTTCGGGCTGGCGGTGCTGATCGATTGTCATTCGATGCCGGGCAATATCCGGCTGGCCGGAACGGGCCAGCGGCCGGATTTCATCATCGGTGACCGCTACGGCACCAGCGCCTCGGCCGATCTGTCGCGCGCGGCAGTGTCGCTGCTGGAAGATCTCGGGTTTTCCGTTGCCCGCAACAAGCCCTATGCCGGCGGCTTCATTACCGAGCATTATGGCCGGCCGGCGCGCGGGCTGCACGCGCTGCAGATCGAGATCAATCGCGGTCTCTATGTCGATGAGGCAACGCTTGAGAAGAAGAAGGATTTCCCAATGCTGGCGCAGGCTATCGGGATGTTTCTCGCCGGGCTTGCGATGCATGTGGAAACCTACACGCCCGGCACGTCGCTTGCTGCCGAATAGCGGCCGTCCATTCCCTGACAACATGTACGTGGCGTCAGGTCAAAAAAAACCGCGCTTGTGGCGCGGCTAAGTCTAGGGAGGAAACACCCAAGGAGGGTATTTACAGCCACAAGTGACTGTAGGAAAAAATTAATATTGCAGCGCACAATTGTCAAGCAAGGTTTGGCCATAATTGGTGCGCCGCGTCAAAGCGCAAAGCCGCTGAATGACGCAAAACCTCCTGTTTTGCTGCGGTTTTCTGATTTTTGAGGCGCGTTCTTCGAAATTCCAGGGCAGACTGCCTTCGCATCGGCCAATCCACGCGATTTTCATCGATTTTTTCACCGATGACTTCTTTTTCAAAAAAATGTGCCATAAGCACATCCAGCCTTCATTTCCTGATCTTTGTGAGGTTTCATGCTGCCGGACCGTGAATTTTTCGACCGCCTTGCCGATGCTGCAAAGGCGCAAACCCTGCCGCGCTTTCGCACCGGCATCAGCGTCGCCAACAAAGAAGCTGCCGGGTTCGATCCGGTAACCGAAGGCGATCGCGCCGCCGAGACGGCGATCCGCGCATTGATCGAGGCGCATTTCCCGGATCATGGCATTCTCGGCGAAGAATTCGGCAATGTCGGCCTCGACCGTGATTATGTCTGGGTGATCGATCCGATCGACGGCACCCGCGCCTTCATTTCCGGCCTGCCGGTCTGGGGTACGCTGATCGGCCTCTATCACAAGGGCAAGGCAGTGATGGGGCTGATGGACCAGCCGTTTACCGGCGAGCGTTATTTCGCCGATGGCAAGGCCACGCATTATCGCGGACCGGGCGAAAACAAGGTGATCTCAACGCGACCCTGCGCCGATCTTGGCCAAGCGATCCTGTTCACCACCTCGCCGCATCTTTATACCGGCGACATCAAGACCCGCTTCGAGGCGGTGCAGAGCAAGGTACAACTGGCCCGTTACGGGTGCGATTGCTATGCCTTCGCCCTGCTCGCCGCCGGTCATATCGATCTCGTCATAGAATGCGGCCTGAAGCCCTACGATGTCGGCGGGATCATTCCACTGATCGAACAGGCGGGCGGCATCGTCACCGACTGGAACGGCGGCCCGGCGGAAATGGGCGGCGAAATTGTCGCGGCCGGCAGCGCCGAAATCCATGCGCAGGCTCTTGCCATCCTCAAGGGTTAACAGCTGGAAATTTGGTTCTAGGCCGACAGGTCCTCGTCTTCCATCATCGCCATGTCCGCGGTGCTGCCGGGGACGAATGCCTCGATGGCGGCGATCGCCTGGGCGCGATAATGGTCGGCTTCCTGGAAGAGTTCGTGGCGGGCGCCGTCGATCGGAATCATGTGACCGGCGCGAAAATTGCGGGCGAGATTTTCCACGGCCAGATGCGGCACCAGCCTGTCCTGCGTCGGAGCCAGAATGATGGTCGGCACGCGGATCTGGGTCAGGTGCTCGCGGCTTGCGATGCGTTTGATCGCCTTGAAGGTTTCATGCAGCCAGCGGGCGGTGGGTGGCCCGAGCGCCAGTTCGGGGTGCATGTCGGTCAGCGCCTTGTTGCGGGCAAAACGTTTTGCATCCGATGTCAAAAGGTTCTGTGAGAACGGCAGCGAACTCCTGTCGCGCATCAGCGGCAGGAAACCGAGGCCGCAGACGCTGAAGACTGCCGCCATGAAACTGATCATGCCATGCCCGACCTTCTGGCCGCCGAGTGCCACGAAGGGAGCGGCGATGGCCAGCCGGTCGATTCGGCTGGCGAGCATCGGCGCCTGCGACAAGGCCACCAGTGCACCCATCGAATGGGCCAGCATGAAGAAGGGCAGGCGGGTATCGGGCAGGACGATCTTTTCGAGGAAGATATTGAGATCGCGTTCATAATCGGAAAAGCGGCGGACATGGCCGCGGCGCGGCTGTTTCAACAGGCGCTCGGAACCGGCCTGGCCGCGCCAGTCGAACGTTGCTACCCATAGGCCCCGCGCGGTGAGTTCGCCGATCGTTTCGGCATATTTCTCGATCGATTCGTTGCGTCCCTGCAGCAGCACGACGGTGCCCTTGGCGATCGGCGCATCCGACTTGAAGACCGCATAGCGGATCTTGCGATTGCCCACGCCCTCGAAGAAGCCGACGGTGTGATTGCCGGGGATCGGATTGTCCGGGGTGGAATGAAGCGTCGGCATCATGAGCGGGTCCGTGTCCGGCAAGTCTTTGTGAAGGTGCTATGGGCGGCACAAGAGTGCACCGGCAATGCACCGGATTTGTGATGGCCTATCCTTGAACGATACCGATTAAGGAACGGTGCAGGCCAGACAACAGGGATAGGCGAGGCCGTCCGGCCGGTCAAAGAAAATGGACTGGAAAAGGGACCCGGCAAAAAGGGGCCGGAAACGGTGGGGGACTGATTACCGTTCCCGGCCAGAGACAGTCGGTCAGGCGAGGACAGACAGCGTGTGGGAGAAGGGACGTTCACCGCCGCTGCCTGCCTCGCGGGCCGATGATGGTGTTTTACCGTCCTGAAGCTGAATGGTTGCGGAACCGGCCGTTCATCCTGCGTTTATCGGCGGATGGTTGTTGGCGGGCGGCGTTTCGATCTTGTTTTGCCGGGGTCTTGAAGGCCGCAAAAACAATTCCCATTTCATCGTTACGGGCGCCGAAGCCGGGCTCGTCCACCGGTTCTGCCATCGCCGCTTACGGGATGACAGAACCAAGATCGCACACCAGTTGCTCAAAAGAGGACATCATGCGTCACGTTGATTTTTCCCCCCTTTACCGTTCCACGGTCGGTTTCGACCGTCTCTTCACCATGCTCGACAGTCTCGGCCAGCCGGACCAGTCACAGACCTATCCGCCCTACAATATCGAGCGGACCGGCGAGAGCACCTACCGGATCACCATGGCCGTTGCCGGTTTTGACGAAAGCGAACTTTCGATCGAAGCCCGTGAGCACACTTTGACCGTCAAGGGTGAGAAGAGCGAAGAAAAGGCAAGCGACAACCAGTTCCTGTATCGCGGCATCGCCAAGCGCGCTTTCGAGCGCCGCTTCCAGCTCGCCGACCACGTGGAAATCCAGTCCGCTTCGCTGAAGAACGGCCTGCTTCACATCGACCTCCTGCGCGAGATCCCGGAAGCCGCCAAGCCGCGCCGCATCGACATCGTTGCCGCGCAGTCGGCGCCGAAGCAGATCGAAGCAACCCAGGTCAGCGGCAGCACCAGCTAAGCGCTTGCACCTGATCGAGGATTGCAGAACGGCGCCCGAAAGGGCGCCGTTTCTTATTGTGCGGCTGCCTGAACGATCGCTTCGGCCGCGCGACGCCGGCCGCGTTCGGCATATTTCTGGGCAATCACCGCGCAGGCCATCAGCTGGATCTGGTGGAACAGCATCAAGGGCAGGACGATGCTGCCGATACCCTGGCCGGCGAAGATGACGTTGGCCATGGGCACGCCGCTGGCAAGGCTCTTCTTCGAGCCGCAGAAGGTGATGGCAATTTCGTCTTCCTTCGAAAAGCCGAGCAGGCGGCTGCCATACATCGTGATGACGAGCACAGTTGCAAGAAGCGCGATGTCAACGGTGACGACGACTGCGACGTCGCGGATGGAGAATGTGCTCCAGATATTTTCGGTCACCGCATCGCTGAAGGCGAGATAGACGACCATCAGGATCGAGCCGCGATCGACCGGCATCAAAAGCTTTTTGCGGGCGCGGATGAAATTGCCGATCCATGGCTGGAGCACCTGGCCGAGGATGAACGGGGCGAGCAATTGCAGCAGGATCTGTTCCAGCGCATCGAAGGAAAAGCCCCCATGGCCACCGGTCGCAAACAACAGGCCGACCAGCAGCGGCGTGAGGAACATGCCGAAAATATTGGAGGCGGACGCGGCGCAGATGGCGGCGGGAACATTGCCGCCGGCCATCGAGGTGAAGGCGATCGACGATTGGACGGTCGAAGGCAAGACACAGAGGAAGAGAATGCCGGCATAGAGCGCGGGCGGCAACAGGGTTGGCGGCAGCAAGCCGACGGCAAGGCCGAGCAGCGGAAAGAGCACGAAGGTCGAGGCCAGGATGACGAGGTGAAGCCGCCAGTGCAGCAGGCCTGCGACCACGACGTCACGCGAAAGCCGGGCGCCGTGCAGGAAGAACAGAAGGCCGATGGCGATCTTTGTCGCGAGGCCGAACCATTCGGCAGGTTCGCCCGAAATCGGCAGCAGCGATGCAAGGATTACCGTGCAGACGAGAAGGATGGTGAAGGTATCGGGCAGGAAGCGGCGCATACTGGTCGTCCGGATAATGAATGGAAGCTGATGGCGGCATCATTGTCATTGTGATATCGAATGCAAGAAATAACGATTATCACAAATCAGGATGACCAATGCTCGATCTGGTGCAGCTTCGCAGTTTCCTTGCGGTCGAACAGATGGCCAGCTTCACGCTGGCGGCCGAGCGGCTGGGGCTCGGGCAGTCGACGGTCAGCCAGCATATCCGCCGGCTGGAAGCCGATCTCGGCCGCAAGCTTGTCGAGCGCGACACGCATCGTGTGTCGCTGACAGCCGACGGCGAGGCGCTGCTTGGTCCGGCCAGGGCCATGCTGTCGCTGGATGGACAGGTGAAATCGCTGTTTGCCGAGCGCAGCCTGCACGGCCGGCTGCATCTTGGCGTCTCGGAAGATTTTGTCATGAGCCGTTTGCCGGCGGTTCTTGAGGATTTTACCCGGGCACATGCGTCGGTCGATCTGGAGCTGACCGTGGCTTTGAGCGGCACGCTCTACCAGATGCAGGATGAAGGCGCGCTCGATCTGGTGCTGGCCAAGCGGCGGATCGGCGATGCACGCGGCCAGCTGGTCTATCGCGAGCCGCTGGTCTGGCTGGCGCGGGATCCGGAGCGGGTGATGCGCGGCGATGTCCTGCCGCTCATCGCCTTTCCGCCGCCGAGCATCACCCGCAGCGTTGCGTTGGAGGCGCTCGAGCGAGTGGGCGTGCAGTGGCGGATCGTCTGTACCTGCGGCAGTCTCAGTGGCCTGACGGCTGCTGCCCGCGCTGGAATGGGTGTCCTGGTACAGCCGCGCAGCATGGCGCCAGCCGGTCTGCGGGAGATCGCCTCGGAGAGGCTGCCGCGGCTCGAGGACGTGGAGTTCGTGCTGGTGGCGCGGCGCGGCGCGGACAGGGCGCTGGTGAAGGCCCTGTCCGGCGAGATATTGACCACGGTCGGCGGCCTCCAGGCGACTACCGCGGCAGGCAAAGCGGCGCTCTGATCACAGGGCTTTCAGGAACTGGTTCACGTCATCAGCCGTCGTCGCGAAGCTGGTGACCAGGCGGTAGAGGCCTTCATCCGCAGCAACGGAATTTGACAACGTGTGCGGCACGGGCCAGTCGTAGAAGACGGCGCCATCGGCCTGAAGCTTTGCCGCAGTCTCCTTTTTCAGGATAACGAACAGCTCGTTGGAACCGCTCGGCCAGGCGAGCCGCGCGCTGTTTGATCGCTCGATGCCCCTTGCCAGCTGGTTTGCCATGCCGTTGGCGTGCCGGGCGAGATCGAGCCAGAGACCGCCTTCGAGATAGGCGTCGAACTGCGCGGCGATGAAGCGTGATTTCGAGAAGAGCTGGGCGGAGCGCTTGCGCAGATAGTGCATCTGCTGAGCCTTGGCGGGATCGAACAGGATCAGCGCTTCCGCACACCAGCAGCCGTTCTTGGTGCCGCCGAAGGAGAGAAGATCGACGCCGCGCTTCCAGGTCATCTCGGCCGGCGTGGTGCCGAGCGTTACCAGCGCGTTGGCGAAGCGGGCGCCGTCCATGTGCAGCGGCAGATGGAATTTCCTGGCAATGGCCGCGATCGTGTCGATTTCATCAAGGCCATAGACCGTGCCGGCTTCGGTTGCCTGGGTTATCGTGATCGCCATCGGCTGGCCGCCATGGACGAAGCCGGGCGGGAAGCGCTTGATTTCGGTTTCCAGTTTCAGCGGGTCGATCTTGCCGATGAGGCCATCGACCGGGGCAAGCTTGGCGCCATGCGAAAAAAACTCCGGGGCGCCGCATTCATCGACATTCACATGCGCCTCGCGGTGGCAGAAGACGTGACCGCCGGGACGGTTGGTGCTGGCGAGCGCCAGCGAGTTGGCGGCTGTTCCGGTAGCGACGAAGAACACGGCGACATCGCGCTCGAACACCTCCGACAGCGTCTTCTCGACCTTCTTGTCAAGGTCGCCCGTGCCATAGGCCGACGCAAAGCCTCCGGCCGCCTTGACGAGGCTTTCGGCAATCACGGGATGGGCGCCCGCCCAGTTGTCGGAGGAAAAGATCATCGATGCGGTCCTGTGTTTTCGGGGGAGATGGCGTCCCGTTTGGCTTGGTTCTTGAAGACCATACGGATGCCACGGTGGCAATCAATCCATCCAAGGCGAGATAAGGACAATGTCAGACCAGTTTGAAACCAAATTGAAGAAAAGAAGGCGTTGCCGAAACAAAATTACAAAAACACGAAATTAACCGCAATGTTCGGTAAAATCAGGTCGAATATTTTGCATTAGTGGTCTTGCAGAGGAGGGTGCTTTCTGGCATAGAGCCTATGAAATAGGACAGCAAGACTGTCCTATTTCGGTCTCAAGACCGGAAGGACGCCGGAAAGCCCGCCTGATGCGGCTACTGGCTGACGATTGTAGACCGCGCCGGAGGCTTTCTTGTCCGGGCCGGCGGGACAGTCGCGATGGTCGCGAGCACTCTGTGCCTGATGCAGTCAATGCTTCATTTGCGACCGGATCAGGATCATGCAACGATAATGCCGGTGCCGGCCTCGACGGGTAACTTGCCCGCAAAAGCCTGCCCGGACTGCGGAAATATCCGGCCGTGCCGGGTTAACAGGAGGGAAGACGATGACGGACTTTACGCCATCCACCGTAACTGGTCTCAACATTGCGCGCCAAACGGCGACGGTTGAGAAAAACACCGCATTTCCGGGCCTGCCGAAAAAACAGGGTCTCTACGACCCGAGCAACGAGCATGACGCCTGCGGCGTCGGCTTTGTCGCGCATATGAAGGGCCAGAAGTCCCACCAGATCGTTAAGGACGGCCTGTTCATCCTGGAAAACCTGACGCATCGCGGTGCCGTCGGCGCCGATCCGCTGATGGGCGATGGCGCGGGTATTCTCGTGCAGATCCCAGACCGCTTCTTCCGCGAGGAAATGGCTCTGCAGGGCGTCATCCTGCCAAAGGCGGGAGAATACGCGGTCGGCTACATGTTCATGCCGCAGGACGAGGCGCAGATCGCCCATTTCAAGCAAGTGATCGCCGATGTTGTCGCCGAGGAAGGCCAGACCCTGCTTGGTTTTCGCGAGGTGCCTGTCGATAATGCATCGCTTTCCAAGGCGGAGCATATTGCCGCGACCGAGCCGCACCACGTGCAGGTCTTCATCGGTGCCGGCCGCGACGCTGCGACCAATGCCGAGTTCGAGCGCCGCCTGTTTACGCTCCGCAAGGTCATCTCCAACCGCATCTACGATGCTTTCGAAGGTGCCGAGACCGGTTTCTACCCGGTATCGCTGTCGTCGAAGACCATCGTCTACAAGGGCATGTTCCTAGCCTATCAGGTCGCTGCCTATTTCAAGGATCTGGCCGACCCGCGCTTTGAATCGGCTGTCGCCCTCGTGCATCAGCGCTTTTCGACCAACACTTTCCCGTCGTGGAAGCTGGCGCATCCCTACCGCATGGTTGCCCACAACGGCGAAATCAACACGCTGCGCGCCAACGTCAACTGGATGGCCGCGCGCCAGGCATCCGTATCCTCGCCGCTGTTTGGCGACGATATCTCCAAGCTGTGGCCGATCTCCTATGAAGGCCAGTCGGATACGGCCTGTTTCGATAATGCGCTCGAATTCCTCGTGCAGGGCGGCTACCCGCTGTCGCATGCCGTGATGATGCTGATCCCGGAAGCCTGGGCAGGCAACCAGCTGATGGCGGCCGAGCGCAAGGCATTCTACGAATATCATGCCGCTCTGATGGAGCCGTGGGATGGTCCCGCCGCCGTCTGCTTTACCGACGGCAAGCAGATTGGCGCGACGCTCGACCGCAACGGCCTGCGCCCGGCGCGTTTCCTCGTCACCGACGACGACCGCGTCATCCTTGCTTCAGAGGCCGGCACCTTGCCGGTGAAGGAAGAGAGCATCATCAAGAAGTGGCGCCTGCAGCCGGGCAAGATGCTCCTGATCGACATGGAAGAAGGCCGGATCATCTCCGATGAGGAGTTGAAGTCGACTCTTGCCAACCAGCATCCGTACCGTCAGTGGCTGGCCAATACCCAGCTCATTCTCGAAGACCTGAAGCCGGTCGAGCCCCGGGCGCTGCGCCGCGACGTGTCGCTGCTCGATCGCCAGCAGGCGTTCGGCTACACGCAGGAGGACACCAAGATCCTGATGTCGCCGATGGCGACGACCGGCCAGGAAGCCATCGGCTCGATGGGCACCGATACGCCGATCTCGGCGATGTCGGACAAGACCAAGCTGCTCTATACCTATTTCAAGCAGAACTTCGCGCAGGTCACCAATCCGCCGATCGACCCGATCCGTGAAGAACTGGTGATGAGCCTTGTCTCGTTCATCGGCCCGCGCCCGAACCTGCTCGACCATGCCGGCATGGCCCATGCCAAGCGGCTGGAAGTGCGTCAGCCTATCCTGACCAATGGCGATCTCGAAAAGATCCGCTCCATCGGCCACACGGAAGACCGTTTCGACACCAAGACGCTCGACTTCACCTACGACGTGGCGCGCGGCGCCGAAGGCATGCCGGAAATTCTCGACCGGCTGTGCGAGCGGGCGGAAGCGGCCGTTAAAGGCGGTTACAACATCATCGTGCTCTCCGACCGCCAGATCGGCCCGGACCGCGTGGCGATCCCGGCACTCCTGGCAACCGCGGCCGTGCACCATCACCTGATCCGCAAGGGGCTTCGTACCTCCGTCGGTCTCGTCGTTGAATCCGGCGAGCCGCGTGAAGTGCATCATTTTTGCCTGCTGGCGGGTTATGGCGCGGAAGCGATCAACCCATACCTCGCCTTCGATACGCTGACCGACATGCACAAGCGCGGCGAGTTCCCGAAGGAAGTCGATGGCAGCGAAGTCGTCTATCGCTACATCAAGGCAGTCGGCAAGGGCATCCTCAAGGTCATGTCCAAGATGGGCATCTCGACCTACCAGTCCTATTGCGGCGGCCAGATTTTCGACGCGATCGGTTTGAATTCGGAACTGATCGACAGGTATTTCTTCGGCACGGCAACCCAGATCGAAGGTATCGGCCTTGACGAGATCGCCAAGGAAACCTTCAACCGCCATCAGGCGGCCTTCGGTGCCGATCCGCTGTTGAAGAACACGCTCGATATCGGCGGCGAGTATGCCTACCGCATGCGCGGCGAAGGCCATGCCTGGTCGCCGGATGCGGTTGCTTCGCTGCAGCACGCCGTGCGCGGCAATGCCGAAGATCGCTACCGCGAATTCGCCGACATGGTGAATGGCGCGGCATTGCGGATGAACACCATTCGCGGGCTGTTTTCGATCAAGGGCGCCGATACCATCGGCCGCAAGCCGATCCCGATCGAAGAGGTCGAGCCGGCCGCGGATATCGTCAAGCGGTTCTCGACCGGCGCCATGTCGTTCGGATCGATCTCGCGTGAGGCCCACACGACCTTGGCCGTTGCCATGAACAGCATCGGCGGCAAGTCGAACACCGGCGAGGGCGGCGAAGAGGCCGACCGCTATTTTCCGCTCTATGACGGTTCGCCGAACCCCGAGCGCTCCGCCATCAAGCAGGTGGCGTCCGGCCGTTTCGGCGTAACGACCGAGTATCTGGTCAATGCGGACATGCTGCAAATCAAGGTGGCGCAGGGTGCCAAGCCCGGCGAAGGCGGCCAGCTGCCCGGCCACAAGGTGGATGCGACCGTTGCCAAGACCCGTCATTCGACGCCGGGCGTCGGCCTGATCTCGCCGCCGCCGCACCATGACATCTATTCGATCGAAGATCTGGCGCAGCTGATCTACGACCTGAAGAACGTCAATCCGGCAGCCGACATCTCCGTCAAGCTGGTCTCCGAAGTCGGCGTCGGCACGGTAGCGGCCGGCGTTGCCAAGGCGCGCGCCGATCATATCACTATCTCCGGTTATGACGGCGGCACGGGTGCGTCGCCGCTGACCTCGCTGAAGCATGCGGGCAGCCCATGGGAAATCGGGCTTGCCGAAACCCATCAGACACTGGTGCTGAACGGCCTGCGTTCACGCATCGCGCTACAGGTCGACGGCGGTCTGAAGACCGGCCGCGACGTCATCATCGGTGCGCTTCTGGGAGCCGACGAATTCGGCTTCTCGACGGCGCCTTTGATTGCCGCCGGCTGCATCATGATGCGCAAATGCCATCTCAACACCTGTCCGGTGGGCGTGGCGACGCAGGACCCGGTCCTGCGCAAGCGCTTCAAGGGCGCGCCGGAACATGTGGTCAACTACTTCTTCTTCGTCGCCGAAGAAGTGCGCGAAATCCTGGCGTCGCTTGGCTTTGCCAAGTTCGACGACGTCATCGGCCTGTCCGAATTGCTCGAAAAGGACGCAATGATCTCGCACTGGAAGGCCAATGGTCTCGACTTCTCCCGCATCTTCCACAAGGTCGATGCGCCGAAGGAAAAGACCTATTGGACCGAGAGGCAGAACCATCCGATCCACGACATTCTCGACCGCCAGCTGATTGCGGCAGCACAGCCGGCACTGGAATCGAAGACGCCTGTGACGATCGAGGTCGATATCAAGAACGTTGACCGCTCGGCCGGTGCGATGCTCTCGGGCGAAGTCGCCAAGCGCTACCGCCACAAGGGGTTGAAGGACGATACGATCACGGTGAAGCTCACCGGCACGGCGGGCCAGTCGTTCGGGGCATTCCTCGCCAACGGCATCACCTTTGAGCTCATCGGTGACGGCAACGACTATGTCGGCAAGGGTCTTTCGGGTGGCCGCATCGTCGTGCGTCCGCCGGTAAACTCCAAGATCGTCGCCGCCAAGTCGATCATTGTCGGCAACACGGTGCTTTACGGGGCGATCTCGGGCGAGTGCTATTTCAACGGCGTCGCCGGCGAACGCTTTGCCGTGCGCAACTCGGGCGCCATCGCGGTTGTCGAGGGCGTGGGCGACCATGGCTGCGAATACATGACCGGCGGTGTGGTCGTGGTGCTCGGTGAAACCGGCCGCAACTTCGCAGCCGGCATGTCGGGCGGTGTCGCCTACGTGCTGGACGAGAGCGACGATTTCCCGAAACGCTGCAACATGGCGATGGTCGAGCTCGAGCCGGTTCCGGAAGAGGACGACATGCTGGAGAAACTGCATCATCACGGCGGCGACCTGATGCACAAGGGCATGGTCGATGTCTCCGGCGACATGACGCGTCATGACGACGAGCGGCTCTACCAGCTGATCTCCAACCATCTGCACTATACGGGCTCGCCGCGCGCCAAGGAAATCCTTGATCACTGGGTCGAGTTCCGTCCGAAATTCCGCAAGGTCATGCCGGTCGAATACCGCCGTGCGCTTGAGGAAATGGAGCGCATGCGGATGGGCATCGCGGCGGAGTAACGTCGCGTGGTGCCGTCATTCATCGGGTGATTTCGGCCGGTGTCGCGGTCGCTGTTCCAGCGGTCGCGTTCATGGTGAACGGCGAGATCAATTTGGAATTCATCGTGCTGGGGGCGCTGATCGGCTTCGGCTTCTGGTACTGGGGTCCCACGTGGCCCCCGCTATGAAATAAGGGACGAGTAGATGGGCAAGGTTACAGGCTTCATGGAAATCGACCGGCAGCTGGCAAAGTATCAGCCGGCATCGGACCGCATTCGGCATTTCCGCGAATTCACAATCCCGATGTCGGACCCGGAAGTGCAGAAACAGGCGGCGCGCTGCATGGACTGTGGCATCCCCTATTGCCATGGCCCGACCGGCTGCCCGGTGCACAACCAGATCCCCGACTGGAACGATCTGGTCTATAACGGCAACTGGGACGAGGCGATCCGCAACCTGCACTCGACCAATAACTTTCCGGAATTCACCGGCCGCATTTGCCCGGCGCCGTGCGAGGAAGCCTGCACGCTGAACCTGGAAGACGCCCCCGTGGCGATCAAGACCGTCGAGCAGGCCATCGCCGACAAGGCCTATGAAATGGGCTATATCGTGCCGCAGCCGGCTGTCGTGAAGACCGGCAGACGCGTGGCGGTCATCGGTTCTGGCCCGGCCGGCATGGCCGCGGCCCAGCAGCTGGCCCGCGCCGGTCACGAGGTCCACGTCTATGAGCGGGAGAGCAAGCCCGGCGGCCTTCTGCGCTACGGCATCCCGGACTTCAAGATGGAAAAGAACTTCATCGATCGCCGCGTCGACCAGATGCGCGGCGAAGGCGTCACCTTCCATTGCGGCGTCAATGTCGGGGTCGATCGTACCGTTGATAGCCTGACCGCCGAACACGATGCCGTGCTTTATTGCGGCGGTTCGGAAACTCCGCGCGACGCTGGTATTCCCGGTGTCGAATTTATCGGCGTGCATGACGCGATGCCCTATCTCGTCCAGCAGAACCGCCGCGTCGGCCGCGAAAACATCGACAGCGTCGGCTGGCCTTCGAACCCGATCCTGGCCGGTGGCAAGCATATCGTCGTCGTCGGCGGTGGCGATACCGCGTCCGACTGCGTTGGCACGGCCTTCCGGCAGGGCGCCGTCAAGGTCACCCAGCTCGACATCCGCCCGCAGCCGCCGGAAAAGGAAGACAAGCTCGCCGTCTGGCCGTTCTGGGCCACCAAGATGCGCACCTCGTCATCGCAGGCCGAAGGCGCCGTGCGCGAATTTCAGGTGGCAACGCTCGAGTTCGTCGGCGAGGACGGCGTGCTGACCGGCGTCAAGTGCTGTCAGGTTGACGAGCGCCGCAAGCCGATCCCCGGCACGGAATTCGTCATCAAGGCTGATCTGGCCTTCATCGCCATCGGTTTCAGTGGTCCGTTCACCGACAGCGTCCTGAAGGATCTCAGCGGCAAGCTGACGATCAACACCGACCGCCGCGGTTCGACCAACGTCGTTGCCAACGACAAGGACTACAAGACCTCCGTGGACAAGCTCTGGGTTGCAGGCGACGTCCGCCGTGGCCAGTCGCTGGTTGTCTGGGCAATCCGCGAAGGCCGCCAGGCGGCACGCGCCATCGACGAAGCGCTGATGGGCTCGACGGTCCTGCCGCAGTAAGGCAAGGCTGACATAGGGTTCGATCTGTCACCTAGAGGCTCCGCACGATGCGGGGCCTTTTTCGCGAACAGCTCAATTCCTGATGACGGGATTGCTGATAACCGTCTCCGGTTTTGCCAGCCGGAAGTCGTCCACACGCCCCGGCGGCGCATCCGCGACCTCGCCTTTTTCAACAAGACGGTCACGTGGGCTTTTGCCGTTGCTGGTCAGCGCCGCGCCGCCACCGAGAAGAGCGGCGCTGCCGTCCAGATCGGGATCGTCAAGGCTAATCGGCTGGGTCTGGATGATGTCCTCGTTGGCCGTGGGGACGGCAACGACGAGGTCCTTCATGCCATCAGCGCCGGGAATGTCCTGAGCCGAGGCAGCGGCGTCGCCCAAAAGCTTGCGGATATCCTTTTCGACATAGAAGGCAAGTTTGCGTTTTCCGGCCTTGGTGAGGTTGATACCGTCCGATCCGCGCAGGCGAACCTGCTGACCGTTGATGTCGGAGCCGGTCATGACGAACTTCCCGGCTTCATCGACGAAGCCGTCCCAGATGTCGACGAAGGTGCCGCCGGCCTTCTCCGTTTCGGTGCGGAAGATACCGTTCAGGGTGACCATGTCGGCGGTCATCGATGCAGACTGGAAGGGCGGCATGCCGACCCAGAGCAGCGGCGTCTTGTCCTTGCGGGCCAGTGCTGCGAACGTTTCGGTGCGGCGGGTATATTCGGCAAGCCAGCGGTCGCTGCGGAATTTCTCCTTCAGCCCGTCGATCGACATCTGCTGGCGTTCGTTGGCGCCGAGGCTGATGATGATCAAAGCAGGTTTTGTTTCCGCGACGTAAGCCGGCAGGTTCTCCTGCCAGTTGAAATAATCGGTGCGCACCAGGCCGGATGAGCCGTTGGCGCGGGTTTCAATGACGATGCCGGGTGTGGTTTCGAACGCGGTCTTCAGGCCATCGCCGAGGCTGCCGGCCATGAAGTCGCCGACGACCAGCACCTTCTTGGCCGTCTCCAGCTTTTCGACGACGACGGGAGCTGGCTCGACCCGGGCGGGTTTTGCCTTCTGCTGCGTCTTTCGCGCCTTGGGGCGTTGCTGCGGCTGTCTCTGCCGGGGCTCGTAGATCGGAACGTCGTCATAGACGGGGGGCGGTTGCCTGCGGCCGAACCCGAACAGCATGTCGAGAATGGTCCGGCGCTCCTGCGCTTGCGCCTGGCGCGGCGGTTCCACGACGAACGCGGTCAAGCCGATCGCGATGACGATCAGGCCGTTGAGCAGCCGGTGAAGGCCGTTGCTCATGTCTCTGCCGCTCATGCACCTGTTCCGCACTGTTTTGGCCTGCAGTAAATTTAAAGTGTTACAGCGCCGCGCGTCATGTATGACGCGCGGCGTTGTAGAATGTCTTTCCGCCAGCGCGCAACGTCTCTCTTTGGAAAGGCGTTGCCAGCAAGGATGCATGCGGATTGCGCCGCAATTGAGAGCATCTGGCGCCCCTGATCGGGACTATTTCCGCAAGGCCTTCAGCAGGTTCTGGGTGGGTTCTCCGTCGGGTGACAGGCCATTGCGGTTCTGGAAAGCCTGGATGGCGGCCTTGGAGCCGGAGCCGAAATTGCCATCGACCTCGCCGTCGTAATAGCCGAGTTCCTTCAGGCGGGACTGCAGCTCGAACTTCTGCTTGATATCGAGCGAACCGTCCGGACGGCTCCAGGCCTGCTGCATGCCGCCATAGCCGGCGATCTCGTCTGCCAGAAGGCCGACGCCGAGCGCATAGGAGTCCGAGGCATTGTAGCGCTTGATGACGAAGAAATTCTTGGTCATGAGGAAGCCGGGGCCGGCGCCGCCGCCGGGCATTTTCAGTTCAGCGCGCGTATCGCCGTTGCGGAACGCCTTGCCGTTCGGCCGGGTGAACCCGAGCGCTGCCCATTGGGCGACCGTCTTTGTCTGGCCGGCATACTGGCTGCCGTTCTGCGGCGGCGACACTTCGTAGCCCCAGGTCTGTCCCGGCTGCCAGCCGTTCTTCTTCAACAGGTTGGCCGCTGTCGCCAAGGCGTCCGGCACCGAGTTCCAGATGTCCTTGCGACCATTGCCATCCGCATCGACCGCATAGAGCAGGTAGCTGGTTGGAATGAACTGCGTATGCCCCATGGCGCCGGCCCAGGAGCCGTTCAGGTCACGCGGGCTGATATCGCCGTTCTGGAGGATCTTCAAAGCTGCGATCAATTGCGTTTTGGCATATTTGGCGCGTTTCGGATCGGCATAGGCAAGCGTGGCCAGAGCGCGCGGCACGTAATGCAGGCGCTCGTCCTTTTCCAGGACGGCACCGTAGTTGGATTCCATCGACCAGATAGCCAGGAGCACGCTCCTGTCGATGCCGAAATGGCGCTCCAGGGCAGCGAGGGTGCGCGCGTGCTTGGCCGCCATTTCCTGGCCGACCTTGCGCGTGTAGGGATTGACGCGGCTGTCGATATATTCCCAGATCTTGTGCTTGAACTCGGGCTGATAGGCCGCCTTCTCCAGCACATCCGGATCGGGCGTCTTGACGCCGGCAAAAGCCTGCCGGTAGGTCGCCTTGGTGATGCCGCTCTTGGCTGCGGTCGCATAGAAGCTGTTGATCCAGGTCTCGAAGCCCGCGTCGGCCGAGGCTGTCGACGGGGAAAACAGGGCTGCGGCTGTCATGAATGCGGCGGCAGCACAGCGAAGAAGAGTGTCTCGGGTCTTTGTCATCAGCTGTCGTTTCCGTTGGTCGGCGCTCTGCAGCGATCAGGAGGGCGATCGGCCGTGCGCAAATTTACAGTCTTAGAGCCAGCTTCATGCATGGGGTTCATGCATGTGGTTCCATTTTCGGGCCGTTCAGCCAATGAGGCAACTGCCAGAACCGGAATCTTACGAAAATGAAGTCAACAAATTCTTTACCATGAATGGGTGGTACCGTCTTCCTTTGCAAAAAAATAGCAAATTGACGTTTAATCCCTATTGCTGCAAACCGGTTCCGTTTTAAATCACAGTGCCGTGATCCTGGAGACGTCAATGACTGACAAGCGTAAAGTCCGTAAAGCTGTTTTCCCCGTCGCTGGTCTTGGAACCCGGTTCCTGCCCGCGACCAAAGCCGTTCCCAAGGAAATGCTGACGGTCGTTGACAAGCCGGTGATCCAGTATGTCGTGGACGAGGCACTGGATGCGGGCATCGAGCACCTGATTTTCGTCACCGGCCGCAGCAAGGCGGTGATCGAGGATTACTTCGATATTCAGGTCGAACTGGAACAGACGCTGCGCGAGCGCAACAAGACGGCGGAATTGACGCTTCTGGAAGGCATTCTTCCGGTCGCCGGAAGCACCAGCTTTACCCGCCAGCAGTCGCCGCTCGGTCTCGGCCATGCCGTCTGGTGCGCGCGCGAACTCGTTGGCGACGAACCCTTTGCGCTGCTTTTGCCCGACATGATCATGCAAGCCGAGAAGGGCTGCCTCAAGGGTATGGTCGAGCTCTACGAGCAGAGCGGCGGCAACGTCATCGCCGTGGAGGAATGTGCCCCCGACCAGGCCCACAAGTATGGGATCGTCGGCGCCGGCGAGAAGGTCGGCGACGGGTTCAAGATCACCAAGATGGTCGAGAAGCCGGCACCGGGCACGGCACCGTCGAACTTCTTCATCAACGGCCGCTATATCCTGCAACCGGAAATCTTCTCGATCCTCGCTACCCAGGAGCGTGGTGCCGGCAACGAAATTCAGCTGACCGACGGCATGCTGAAGCTTGCCCAGACACAGGATTTCGCCGGGTACCATTTCCGTGGCAATACCTATGACTGCGGCATGAAAGAGGGCTTTATCCTGGCCAACGTCGCCTTCGCGCTGGCGCGTGGCGATATCCGACCAGGCGTGGAAGGCCCCTTGAAGGCCTTGCTTCAGGGCCTGAAGTAAGCCTGCCGATAGACGAAAAAGCGTCCGCTGACGAAAACCTCAGCGGGCGCTTTTTGTTTTCGGGATCAGCGGCGCAGTGTCAGCCCGACGCCGACGCGCGCGACATTGGTTGCCGGGCCGCTGTCGCGGGTGGTGTGTTCGTAACTGACGTCGCCGGTCAGGGCGAGGTAGCGGTTCAGGTCCCAGGTGAGGCCGGCACCCGTCAGCCAGACCTTTTCGTCGTCCGAACTGCCGCTGGGGAAATTGCGGAGGGTCAGGCTATTGGATAGCCGTGCCACGAGCGCGGTGCGCAGTTCATGGGTTGCCCTGCTGCTCAGCGTATAGACCATGGCGCCGCTTTCGCCGGCGGTCGTCGATGGTTCGATACCAGTCGAGATACCGTAAGCGATATCGGTGCCGCGCTGCGGCGACCAGTTGATCAGACCGTCGATGGTGAATCCCTTCAGCTCGTCGAGGCGATTGTCGTCGAACCGGTAGGTTTGATACCCGAGCGCGATCTCGCCATTGAGCTTTTCGCCGAGATCGGCCTCGATCCCGGCGCGGGCGCCGTAGCTGTCATAGGATCGCTCGAAGCCGAGCGTGTCCCGGCGCAGGTCATAGATCGATTTCCCCGCTGACGCCTCGATGAACGGAACAAGGGCCGGCGACAATTCGTAGCCGACGCGCACGGTGAGCGCGCCTGCATTGCGGTTTCTGTCCTTCATCGACAGCGTGCCGCCATTGTCAAGTTCGGCGTCGCCATAGACGTAGCGGTCGAAATCGATCTTGGCGGAGCCACGCAGGATGCCGAAATCGCGCTCAATACCGGCGCCGAGCGTATATTGGTCGATGCCCGACTGGACGCTGGCATTGCTGATCGCGTTCGGATCGGTCGAATCCTCGCGTTCGAAATGATAGCCGGCCTTCAGCGTCCCGGTTGTCTGTTCGGAGAGATCGAGGCGCAGGGCGGCTTCGACGTCGGCCGTCGGTTCTGTCTCGCCGGTGCCGGAGACATTGTGCTGCCATGTGCCTTCGCCGGTGACCGTCAGCTGGTGGCGGGACCAGTCGGAGGTGAGCGTGCCTTTCAGGCCGGTTTCCAGATAGCTGCGGTTTTCCTTCGAATTGCCGGTCTTGTTGCTTTCGAAATTGTAGCTCTGGCCAAGCGTCGGTTTCAGGGTGAAGCTGCCAAGCCGGATACCTTGAGCCTCGTTGCGGTCGATATCGAGCTGTGATCTGAGCCCATCGACGGTGTTTTCGCGCAGGTTGGTGCGGGCCATGTCCTCGTCGACCGTGGGGTCGTTGAGCAGCGGTTCGCCGGCATCGGTGCTGATCGAGCCGGTGGTGATCGCTGCATCCTGCGCAGGCGCGGCGCCGGGAAGGGTCACGGCATTGGACGTGGCTGTGCCGGTTGCCGTTGCTTCGCCCGATCCGGGAAGAAGCGTTTGGGCGGACACACCATTGGGTAAAACCAGCGCACAGCCGGCCATCAGCCAGGCCGCAGCGGCTACCGGGCGCGCGAGGTTCGTCCTCTTCGTGCGTTGAGTGAATGGCGTCATCTGCCGAATGCCCGGAAATCCGTTTACCAGTGTTGAGCAACCGTAAACGGATGTGGTTAACCATTCCTTTCCGAAACGGCATTCGGCTTTATTTTCAGGCGCTTTCGACGGTCAGCCGATTGCCGTCACTGCCGATCACCCTGACGCGCGCGCCAGCCGGCAGGTCCGGCCCGTTGACAGTCCATGTCGTGTCGTCGAGCCTGATCCGGCCCCGGCCTTCGGTGATTGGCGTTTCAAGCACGGCGGTGCGGCCGACGAGGCGGGCGCCGCGCTGGTTGAGGAGCGGTTCGTCCGATGTGCCGCCGGAGCGAGCAAGCAATCCGCGCCCGACGAAAACCGCGGCGACGGAAAGAACGGCGAAGAGCACCAGCTGTGCCTGCCAGACCCAGAAGCCTGCGTCCCAGAGCAGAAGCGAGACGGCGCCGGTGAGAATAGCGGCAATGCCGATCCAGACGAGGAACACACCGGGCGCCACCACTTCGGCTGCGAGCAGCGCGAGACCAAGCACCCACCAGCTCCATGGACCAAGTTCAAGGATGATGCGCTCGATCATGGATCAGCTTTCCTTCCGGGGCGTCTCGAAAGGGTTGCGGACCGGTTCCGGGCGCGGCGTCGTCTGCCGCACCGGTGCCGGCGAACTGCCGCCATCGCCGAACACTTCCCTTGCGATCGCCCCGATACCCCCAAGCGAGCCTATCAGCGACGAGGCTTCCATCGGCATCAGCACGATCTTCGAGTTCGGCGCGGTGCCGATCGAGGCCATCGCTTCGGTGTATTTCTGCGCGACGAAATAGTTGACGGCCTGCACATTGCCGGCGGCGATCGCTTCCGAGACCATTTTCGTTGCTTTGGCTTCTGCTTCCGCCAGTCGCTCGCGTGCTTCCGCGTTGCGGTAAGCTGCCTCGCGCTGGCCTTCAGCCTGGAGGATCGCCGATTGCTTGGCGCCCTCGGCGCGCAGGATCTGCGCATTGCGTGCGCCTTCGGCTTCCAGTACCAGCGCGCGCTTCTCGCGCTCAGCCTTCATCTGCCGGGCCATGGCATCGACAAGATCCTTCGGCGGCTGGATATCCTTGATCTCGACGCGAGTGACCTTGATACCCCAGGGGCCGACTGCCTCATCGACGACATGCAATAGCTTGTCGTTGATGGCGTCGCGGTTGGACAGAAGCTCGTCGAGGTCCATCGAGCCCATGACGGAACGGATGTTGGTCATGGTGAGATTGAGAATGGCGCTTTGCAGATCGGAGACCTGATAGGCGGCCTCGGCGGCGTTCAGCACCTGGAAAAAGGCCACGGCATCGGCCGACACGCTGGCATTGTCGCGGGTGATGACCTCCTGCGTCGGCACGTTCAACACCTGCTCCATCACGTTCATTCTGGCGCCAATGCCGTCGATGAAGGGGATGATGATGTTCAGTCCCGGCTCAAGGGTTTTCGTATAGCGTCCAAAACGTTCAACAGTGTAGCGATAGCCTTGCGGTACTGTTTTGACACCCTTGAAGATCAGAAGAACGGCTAGAACGACCAGTCCAACAACGGCGATATCCAGTCCGGCCAGAGGCATCCGGTTTCTCCCTTAATGGTTTGTTTCGCCACACTCTACGCAACCGGCGCCAAGAAGCCAGCGGATTTCCCCATTCACAAAGCCTGCTTTTTAGCCTAAAGAGCGCCCATTCGCTTACCGGTCGCAGCCTACCCGGTCAAAACAAGGACTAGAATATGAAAACCATCGTGATCTGCTCCGGCGGATTGGACTCCGTTTCGCTTGCCCACAAAGTGGCAGCCGAACATACGCTTGCTGCGCTTCTCTCCTTCGACTATGGCCAGCGCCACAAGAAGGAACTGGATTTTGCCGCCGCCTGCGCCGTGCGGCTGAACGTGCCGCATCACATCATCGACATCGGTGCGATCGGCGCCCATCTGACCGGGTCGGCACTAACAGACGATATTGCCGTTCCGGACGGGCATTACGCCGAAGAGACGATGAAGGCGACGGTCGTGCCCAATCGCAACGCCATCATGCTGGCGATTGCTTTCGGGGTCGCTGCCGCGCAGAAGGCGGATGCCGTTGCAACCGCCGTGCATGGCGGCGATCACTTCATCTATCCCGATTGCCGTCCGGGGTTCATCGATGCGTTCCAGACCATGCAGAACCACGCGACCGAAGGCTATGCCGCAGTCACGCTCTATGCGCCTTACGTGAACGGATCGAAGGCCGACATCGTCACGGACGGTGCCAAGAACGGTACGCCATTTGCTGAAACCTGGTCCTGCTACAAGGGCGGTGCGCGCCATTGCGGGCGATGCGGCACCTGCGTGGAGCGGCGGGAGGCCTTTCATCTGGCCGGTATTGCCGATCCGACGGACTACGAGGATGCCGATTTCTGGGTCTCGGCCACCGGTGGGTTTGCTGCGGCGGAGGTAAAGTGATGTTTCGCATCAGCAAGGAATTCCATTTCTCCGCCTCGCACCAGCTCACCAGTCTTCCGGCCGACCATCAATGTGCGCGGCTGCACGGACATAATTATGTGGTCGTGGTCGAGCTTGCCGCTGAAGAGCTGAACGAACACGGCTTCGTGCGCGACTATCACGAGCTGTCGCCGCTTAAGCACTACATCGACGAAACCTTCGATCATCGCCATCTCAACGATGTTCTCGGCCATGACCGGGTGACGGCTGAGTATCTGGCGCGGCATTTTTACGACTGGTGCAAGGCGCGCCTGCCGGAGACGGCAGCGGTGAAGGTTAGCGAAACGCCCAAGACATGGGCGGAATACCGGCCATGACGGCGAAGTCTGGAGCCGGCCTTATTCGCGTGTCGGAGATGTTTGGCCCGACGATCCAGGGCGAGGGCGTCTTGATCGGCCTGCCGACCGTCTTCGTGCGCACCGGTGGCTGCGATTATCGCTGCTTATGGTGCGACAGCCTGCATGCCGTGGACAGCCGTTATCGCGACGACTGGGCGCCGATGACGCCACAGGCGGTATGGGACGAGGTGAAGCGGCTTTCGGGTGGCGTGCCGGTGATGGTGTCTCTGTCGGGTGGCAATCCGGCGATCCAGCCGCTTGGCGCCGTGATCACGCTCGGGCACCATGAGGATTACCGTTTCGCGTTGGAAACGCAGGGCTCCGTGGCGAAAGACTGGTTTGCCGATCTCGATGTGCTGGTCCTCAGCCCCAAGCCGCCATCCAGCGGTATGGAAACGGACTGGTCTTTATTTGACAGCTGTCTTGAGGCCGCCCGCGGGCGGCCGGAAACAGTGCTGAAAATAGTTGTCTTCGACGAGGCGGACTATGCCTACGCACGCGCCGCTGCGGCGCGCTATCCGCAGCTGCCGGTCTATCTTCAACCGGGCAATCACACGCCGCCTAATGGCGATGAGGCAGATGCCGGCATCGACATGGATGGCATCGCCGAGCGCATGCTCTGGCTGGTGGACAAGGTGACACATGACCGCTGGTTCGACGCCCGGGTGCTGCCGCAGCTGCATGTGCTTTTGTGGGGCAACAGGCGCGGGGTTTAAACCCAGCCCATCAGTTCCCGGCGCACCACATGTTCCAGCACGGTCATGCCGCCCTCGCTGTCATTCAGGCAGGGTATGTGGGCAAACTTCTCGCCGCCCGCATGGTGGAAGGTCTCCGCGGCTTCCACCGCGATTTCCTCCAGCGTTTCCAGGCAGTCCGAAACGAAGCCCGGATTGATCACGGCGATGCGTTTGACGCCGTCCTTGCCGAGTTTCTCGACGGTCTTGTCGGTATAGGGCTGCAGCCACTCCTCAGGTCCGAAGCGGGATTGGAAGGTGACCTGCAGCTTCTGTTTGGACCAGCCGAGCTTTTCGCGCAGCAGCCGCGCCGTTTTCTGACATTGACAGTAGTAGGGATCGCCCTTGTCGAAATAGGATTGCGGGATGCCGTGGAAGGATGTCAGCACCACCTCCGGCTCCCAGTCGAGCGTTGCGAGATGGCCGGTGATCGAATTGGCCAGCGCCTCGATGTAGACCGGATCATCATGGTAAGGTGCTGCGGTGCGCAGGGCAGGCTGCCAGCGCATTTTCAGCAAAGCCTTGAAGGCCTCGTCGTTGACGGTCGCAGTGGTCGCAGCCGCATATTGCGGATAGAGCGGGAACAGAAGGATTTTTTCGCAGCCGTCCTTCTGCAGCTCTTCCATCTTGGACCTGATCGACGGCTGGCCGTAGCGCATCGCCCAATCGACGCGGACATTCGCCAAGCCAGCGAAGGATTTCGCCATGGTCTCCGCCTGGTTGCGGGTATAGGTGCGCAGGTAGCTCTCGTTCAGCTCCTTGTTCCAGATAGTCTCATAGGCCTTGCCGACCTTGGCGGGCCTGGTGTTGAGCACGATGCCGAACAGGATCGGGTACCAGAACAACGGCGACCACTCGATCACCCGCCGGTCCATCAGGAATTGCTTGAGATAGCGCCGCATCGACACCTTGTCGGTGCCGTCGGGCGTGCCGAGATTGACCAGCAGCACACCCACCTTGCCAGACTTGACGGATGGATGCTTCGGGGCGGTCTCGGTGGCGAGGGTCATGACATATCCTGCAATGGACTACAGCGCCGCGCGTCATGGATGACACGCAAATGTCGCTGTAGCGTTTCAAATTTGCTGCATGCCGTTCTTAAAAAGAAAAACCGGCCCGGGAAACCCCGGACCGGCTGTTTGGCAAGAGACATATTGTCTTATTTGGCCGGAATCGTCAGCTCCCTGCCGATTTCCAGCCGCTTCGGAGCCGGATTGCCGTTGGCCTTGGCAATCGTCTTCCACAGTTCGCCATTGCCATAGACGGCCTTGGCCAGATCCCAGAGCGTGTCGCCCTTGGCGATGACATGCTTGCTTTCGGCGGTTGCCGCTGCGTCCGCAGTCGGCTTGGCTTGGGGGGTCGCCGTGTCTGTCGCGGCAGGCTTGGTGTCGGTGCCTGTCTGCGTCGATGGTTCTGCCGGGGCCGCAGCGGCAATTTCGGTGATGCGGCCGTCGGTCATCGGCTTGTAGGGATTATTGGCGGTCAGGTAGTCGGCAAGAACCGTCTCAAGCCCCGGACCGTAATCATAGGCATTCTCGGCCTTGGTCTTGAAGATGCTGTAGCCGTCGCCGCCATTGCGCATGAAGTTGTTGCTGACGACGTTGTAGGTCTTGGCCGCATCGAGCGGTACATAGGCTTCGCCTTCCTTGACCTCGACGACAGAGAGCCGGCTGCCAACCGGGCGGGATTTATCGAAGGAGAACTTCATGCCGGCCACCTGCGGGAAGCGGCCGCCGGCTTCCTCGATCTGGCTCAGGCCGTTTTCCAGAGCGGCGCTGATGTCGGCACCCTTGATCTGGAAGGTCGCAACCGTGTTCTGGAACGGCAGGACGGTAATCGCCTCGCCCATCGACACATCGCCGGCGTCAATCGAGGCACGCAGGCCGCCGCCATTGGTGATGGCGATGGTCACGCCCTGGCCCTTGACGCGGTCGAGCATGGCGTCCGCCACCAGGTCGCCCATCTCGCATTCCTTGGCGCGGCAGGATTCGCGGCTGCCGTCGATCGGTGCTTCGGTCTTGCCGATGATCTTCGTCTTCAGCTCCTCGATCGGCTTGCCGAGCTCCTTGATACGGGCAAGGATTGTTTCGTCCGGCTTGAACTTGGAATCGATCAAGATCGGATCGCCCTTGGCGGTTTTGACGACGCCGTTATCGTCGAAATTGACGTTGAGATCGCCGAGATACTTGCTGTAGGAACCTGCCTGGACGACCGGAACCTTATAGCCGCCGGGATTGTCGACCATCGTCGGATAAGGGCCTTCGGCCTTCTCGTCGGTGTTGGACAACAGGCTGTGCGAATGGCCGCCGACGACGATATCGACATCTGGAATCTTGGCAATGACGGCGAGATCGCGCGGATAGCCGACATGGGTGAGCGCGATGATCTTGTTGACGCCCTGTTTCTTCAGGTCCTCAACGGCGGTGGTGATGGTATCGACATCAAGCCCGATCAGCACATTGTCGCCCGGCGAGGAGATTTCTGGCGTGTCATTTGTGACGGCGCCGACGATGCCGATCTTCTGGCCGCCAACATCGAGCACCAGCGAAGGCTTGATACGATCAACCAGCTTGGACTTGTAACCGGCGAGAACGTTTGACGAGATGACCGGGAAGGTGACCTTGTCGAGGAAGGGGATCAGGCCCTCTTCACCTTCGTCGAACTCGTGGTTGCCGATGGTCATGGCGTCGAACTTCATCAGGTTGAGGAATTCGGCTTCGGCAGCGCCCTTATAGGTCGTGAAGAACAGCGAACCTTGGAAGTTATCGCCGGCGTTCAGCAAAAGCACGTTCTTGCCGGTCAATTCCTGCCGCTTCTGGTCGATCGCCACTTTCAGCCGGGCCGCGCCGCCG
Organism: Pararhizobium sp. P1_E7; assembly: GCF_056405855.1. NCBI lineage: Bacteria > Pseudomonadati > Pseudomonadota > Alphaproteobacteria > Hyphomicrobiales > Rhizobiaceae > Pararhizobium > Pararhizobium sp. P1_E7. The sequence continues at coordinate 288,146 of NZ_JBFUBH010000002.1, forward strand.
AAGCATTCGTTCTTGCCTTCCTCCTCGGCCGAGCAGGTGGAATCGAACTTGTTGATCGATTCGATGCGCGAGTGGAAATCGTTGATATGCAGGATGTTCAATTCATAATCGGCGAAGGCGGCACCGGACGAAAGCGCAAGGATCGAGGCTGTCATCAGCCCAGCTCGCAATTGTCTGATCATGGATGTCTCCTGTTCTGGCGTTTATTGTCGGCATAATAGAGCATTGTCGTGACACTTGGCGTCAAAGTGGATGGTTTCATTTGGTTGCACCGACATCAAGCCCTAAATCGATCTGGCCCTGCGGCGCCTTCCGGCAAGGTTAAAATTGGTGGCCGCGCGCAAAAACGCCGCTGGAGCACTCCGCGGCGGTTTTCCCGGTCGATGCTGAGACGCCCAAGACAACGGTGGACTTGGCTGCCGCCCGGATCGATGCATCCTGAAAAAGAAAACCCTCCGAGCGCTGGGCTTGGAGGGTTTTGGTGTTCGTGGCCGTGAAACGGTCAACTGGCAGTTTCGAGCCTTGGCTTAGATTTTGCGGGACAGAGAGAACTGCGCGCCGGAATCCGTGGTGCAATTGAGCTGCGACATCGAGACCATGGCGCAATTGACCTTGGACTGGGTGTTGCGGACCATCGAGGTCATGTTGATCTCGACCAGCTTCGGCGACAGATTGATATAATTGCCGGAAGCCAGGACTTGGTTGGTGTCTGTGGTGCGGGTCGTGAAGGTTCCGCCCGAGAACGTCGACACGATGCCGTTCGGATCGACCCATGCGCCTTCGACGCCGGCCGGTGCCACCTGGCCACTTTGCGGCAGCTCGCGCACTTCTCGCGGGCCCATGCAGGATGCCAGCGCCGCTGCTGCGGACAGAAGGGTCAGGATTGCGATCGGCTTCATATGTGTCTCCCGGATGCTGCGCGGAAAGCTGTCTTGCGATTGAAAAAACCATGCCGTGATCAGGAGTTGAATGCAAGAGTGGGGCATGAGCACGGCGGGTATTATTCGATCTTCAACGAAAAACGCCCGGAGATCGCTCCCCGGGCGTTAAATATTGAAGCGTAATCAGTCGGTTCAGCGAACGAGGATGTTCTTGAACTGCCACGGATCCTTGGTGTCGAGCTCTTCCGGGAACAGGCCCGGACGGCCGTCGAGCGGGGTCCAGTCGGTGTAGTGGCCTTCAACCGGACCGAGGTACGGCGTCTGCACTTCGAGGCAACGCTTGTAGTCGATCTCGTCAGCTTCGACGATGCCGGCGGTCGGGTTTTCAAGGGCCCAGACCATGCCGGAGAGAACAGCCGAGGTCACCTGCAGGCCGGTTGCGTTCTGGTACGGCGCGATGCGGCGGGTTTCCTCCAGCGACAGGCGCGAACCATACCAGTAAGCGTTCTTGTCGTGGCCATAGAGCAGGACGCCGAGTTCGTCGATGCCGTCCTCGAGTTCGTCCTCGTTGAGAACGTGATGGACCGGCTGCGAATTGCCGCCATTGCCGAACATTTCATGCAGCGACAGCACCGCGTCGTTGGCCGGATGATAGGCGTAGTGGCAGGTCGGACGGAACGTCACGTCGCCGTCCTTGTCCTTCACCGTGAAGTAGTCGGCAATCGAGATCGATTCATTGTGGGTGACGAGGAAGCCGTATTGCGGGCCCGGGGTCGGGCACCAGGTGCGGACGCGGGTGTTGGCACCCGGCTGCTCCAGATAGATTGCCGCCTGGCAACCCTTCTTGTGCTTCTTGGCGTTCTTCGGCATCCATTCTTCATGGGTGCCCCAGCCGAGTTCGGCAGGCTGCAGACCTTCGGAAATGAAACCTTCGACCGACCAGGTATTCCAGAAGACGTTGAGCGGCTTCGGATGCTTGGTGCGCTGGGTGTCGCGCTCGGCGATGTGGATGCCCTTGACGCCGGTCTTCTTCATCAGCTTGGCCCAGCCTTCGCGGTCATGCTGATCGGGCTCTTCGAACTTCAGGTCAAGATCGTTGGCAAGGTTTACCAGCGCCTGCTTGACGAACCAGGAGACCATGCCGGGGTTTGCGCCGCAGGTCGAAATGGCGGTTGCGCCGCCCGGGTTCTTGAACTTTTCCTTGCGCAGCGTTTCGCGCAGCGCGTAGTTCGTGCGGTCCGCGTTCTTCATGCTCTTGTCGAAATAGAAGCCGAGCCAGGGCTCGATAACCGTGTCGATGTAAAGGACGTCGAGCTTGCGGCAGAGCTTCATCAGATCGACCGAGCCGGTATCGACCGACAGGTTGACGCAGAAGCCCTGGCCGCCGCCTTCAGTGAGAAGCGGCTTCAGGAGATCCTTGTAGTTGTCCTTGGTGACGTATTCCTTGATGTGGCGGACGCCATGCTTGGCCAGGATTTCCATGTCGGCAGCATCGTCGCGCGGGTCGATGACAACCATCCGGCTTTTGTCGAATTTGAAGTGGCGCTCGATCAGGGGCAGGGTGCCGCGGCCGATGGAGCCGAAGCCGATCATCACGATCGGTCCGGTGATTTCGCCGTAAACCGGGTAGGTCGTTTCTGCCATTTTGCTTTTTCTCCTGGGACGGGTTCGTTTGACTGTGTTTAACCGGCTGATTTCGCCCTGTCATTCCTTGAATGGCCCTAGAGCATAGATTTCTGTCACAATAAAGAGCCGGGCTGTGCCAGATTGGGCGGGAGCAACCGGTCGTTGCCACAAGCGACGATATGGCGCAACGCGGATTAAGCCGGCCGGGCTTCAAGATGTTGGGAAGATGGAGCTGGAGCTGCGAGAGCAGCAGGTTGCCTGATTGAAGCCCCGTCCTGCGAGGGGTGAAAATCCATGCAGTTGTTAGGTTCCCATGCTCCGCGGACTGCGGGCCACGGAGCAGTTTCAGCGTGTCTGGCCAAAGTCCGGCACTTCCGTCTTCAGTCCAGGAACGATCGGGAGTGTTTCCCAGGCTTCACCGGCAAAGACCACGCAGCTTTGACCGTTGAGGTTGGTGACCAGCATGGTCCAGGTCCCGCTCTGGGAAACAAAGACCTCCAGTATTGCGGCCTGGTTTATGAGGCCGACCGCCTGAAGGGTCTCGGCATAGTGGGTGCTCAGGCTTTCGACGACTGTGGACCGTTTTGCACAGTTGAGCACCGGCTGCGCTGCCAGCGGATGGGCTGTCATAGCAACAGCAATTGCTGCGGTTCCAACGAGGTTTCGGATCGTGTTGCGTAGCATGACGCACCTCCTTTGCCGGTAACCTGGCCGAAGAGGAGATTGCGTCTGACCTGTCCTGCCGGGGTCGGCACTTCTATGGTCGGAACCTAACGCGACACGCGTAAAAGGTGCCGCCACAACTGCATTATGACAGAAAATACATTATTTTTCAAAATATTAATTCGATCCCGGTGCGCTCCTATCGGGATGGGCTGCCGCAAACGCAGGAAGCGCCTCGCACCGCTTGGCGATTGCCGTGACGCGTCTGCAGGCGGAAAGATCGACCTTCCAGCGGTGGGCATTGTAGAGCTGTGGTACGAGGCAGAGATCAGCCATGGTCGGCTGATCGCCATGACAGAATTCGCCGGTATGCGGGCCGTCGAGCAGGCGCTCGAAGGCAGCCAAGCCTTCGCCGATGAACTTGCGCATCCAGGCGGATCGGGCTGCGTCCGGATCGCTCGATTGCTGCATGACATGAAAGACAACGCCGAGATTGCAGACCGGGTGGATGTCCACGGCGATGGCATAGGACAGTGCCCGGACGCGGTGGCGTCCCAGCGGATCGGAAGGCAGAAGGCCGGTGTTCGGCCGCGTCTCCGAAAGATATTCGATGATGGCAAGGGACTGCGTCAGCATGTGGCCATCGACCTGCAGGGCTGGAACCAGCCCCTGCGGATTTCGCGCGAGGTGCTCCGCCTGCTTGTGTTCCCCGGCCAAAAGATCGACAGGGACGGCGCTATAGGGGATCGCCAGCATGTTGAGGGCGATGCGCACCCGGTAGCTGGCCGAGGAGCGCCAGTAGTCGAATAGAACCGTATCGCTCATCGAAGCCGCCTCAAACTTTTTCATATTTCGCCACGGTCTGCTCGATCGCGCCGAAAATCGAGTGTCCCGTCCTGTCCTTCATTTCGATGCGGACAGTATCGCCAAAATGCATGAACGGTGTGATGGGGGCGCCTTTCTCGATGGTTTCGATGGTGCGGATCTCGGCGATGCAGGAATAACCGGCGCCGCCCTCTAAAACCGTCTTGCCCGGCCCGCCATCGAGCTTGTTGGAGACAGTGCCCGAACCGATGATCGTGCCGGCGCAGAGCGGCCGGGTTTTTGCTGCATGGGCAACGAGCTGGCCGAAATCGAAGGTCATGTCGATGCCGGCATTGGCGCGGCCGAAGGGCTTGCCATTGAGATCGACAAGCAGCGGCAGATGCAGCTTGCCGCCGTCCCAGGCGTCGCCGAGTTCCTCCGGCGTCACGGCAACCGGCGAGAATGCCGAGGACGGTTTGGACTGGAAGAAGCCGAAGCCCTTGGCGAGTTCCGCCGGGATCAGCCCGCGCAGGGAGACGTCGTTGACCAGCATGATCAGCCGGATCGCCCCTCGCGCTTGATCAAGCGTTGCGCCCATTGGCACGTCATCGACGATAACGGCGATTTCGGCTTCCATGTCGATGCCGTAGGTCTCGTCCGCCATGACGATCGGATCGCGCGGACTAAGGAAAGAGTCCGAACCGCCCTGATACATCAAGGGCTCGGTCCAGAATGTTGCCGGCATCTCGGCATTGCGGGCCTTGCGCACCAGCTCGACGTGATTGACGTAGGCGGAGCCGTCCGCCCACTGATAGGCGCGCGGCAGGGGAGAGAGCGCGTCATGTTCGTGGAAGCGCTCAGAAGGCACCGACCCGTGCTCCAGACTCTCGGCAAGCGCTTCGAGATGTGGCGCGATGCGCTGCCAATTGTCGAGCGCCGCCTGGAGCGTGGGGACGAGGAATGACGCCTCGGTATAGCGTGTGAGATCGCGCGAGACGACCGCCAGCTTTCCGTCGCGTGTTCCGTTTTTGAGTGAGGCAAGCTTCATCTGGCGCCCTTTCCTTGCAGTATTCCATTAGGCAATCGGAGTTCGGTCCCGTCGCGAGCGATCGTCAATTCGCCGCCCCAGTTGGTACGCACGGCGGCACGCCAGTCGTCTTCGCTGATCTCGGGATCATCGGCGGGAATAAGATGATGCAGGACGAGATGCTTGACTTCGGCCTGCGATGCGATGCGAGCGGCGTCCTGGGCCAGCGTGTGACTGGCGAAGAGATGCTTCCTCAGACGGGCGCCGTTTCCGGTCCGCTCGACCAGCCTGTCGACGCCCTTCTCCAACATGGCCTCGTGGACCAGAATGTCGGCTCCCACGGCAAACGCTGCGAGGCCCTCGAAATAGGCCGTATCTGCGGAGAAGACCACGCTTCTTCCGCCATGGTCGAAGCGCAGGGCAAAGCACTCGCTCACCGGCGGATGCTCGACCCTGACCGCAGTGACCACAAACCCGCCGGCGTCGAGAACCGCTCCTTCGGTGAATTCCTCGATCCGGACAAGATCGCGGATGTCGGGGCGCCCTTCGTCGTCGATGCGGATTTCGATGTCGAACTCCAGCGACTGGACGAATTTTTGCCAGTAGTGGTCCGTCCCGGCGGGTCCGTAAACCGTCACCGGCCCGGCAAGCCCGGCCGTCCAGGCGGTGTGCACAAGCGGCCCGAGCTCCAGCACATGGTCCGAATGGAGATGGGTGATGAAGACAAGATCGAGCGACTTCAGGTTTACCCCGGCCTCTGTCAACGCCCGGGTCACGCCAAGGCCGCAGTCGATCACGATGCTTCGTCCGCCGATTTCCAGCAGGGACGATGTCGGCCAAGGGCCGCCCGGGCGCAGCGCCGGGCCGCCTTTGGTTCCAAGCAGAACCAGTCTATCGGTCAAGACCAGTCTCCCTCGGGCGTGCCGTTGAAGCGCTTCTTCAGGTCCGTCCAGCATTCGAGATAATTGTCCTGTAGCGTTTCGAGTTCGGCGGCGTAGTGGGTCAGTTGTTGCGGGTAGCGGGTCTCGAACATGAAGGCCATGGTATGATCGAGCTTCACCGGCTTGAGATCGGTGCTGGAAGCTTTTTCGAAGCCCGGCGCGTCCGGCCCATGCGGCAGCATCATGTTGTGCAGGCTCATGCCGCCGGGCACGAAGCCCTCTTCCTTGGCGTCGTACTGGCCGTGGATCAGGCCCATGAATTCGCTCATGATATTGCGATGATACCACGGCGGGCGGAACGTATGTTCGGCCACCAGCCAGCGCGGTGGGAAGATGACGAAATCGACATTGGCGGTGCCGGATTCCTCCGTCGGTGCCGTCAGTACCGTGAAGATCGATGGGTCCGGATGATCGAACAGGATGGCGCCGACCGGCGAGAAGGTGCGCAAATCATATTTGAACGGCGCATAGTTGCCGTGCCAGGCGATCACGTCGAGCGGCGAGTGGCCGATCTCGGTGACGTAGAACTTGCCGCACCATTTCACGTGCACACGGCAAGGCGTTTCCTTGTCCTCGTAGGCCGCCACCGGCGTCTTGAAGTCGCGCGGATTGGCAAGGCAGTTGGCACCGATCGGGCCGCGATCCGGCAGGGTGAATTTGGCGCCGTAGTTCTCGCAGATATAGCCGCGCCATTCGGAGCCTTCGCCGAGGCGCGAGACCTTGAACATCATGCCGCGCGGGATGAGGCAGATTTCTGAGGGCTCAACGTCCATGATGCCCATTTCGGTGAACACGCGGATGGTGCCGAGCTGCGGCACGACCAGCAGTTCGCCATCGGCATTGAAGAAATAGTCGTCGATCATGTCGTCATTGAAGATATAGGCATGGGCGGCCATGCCGACCTGGGTCATGACGTCGCCGGCGGCGGTCATCGTGCGGATGCCGGAGAGGAAATTGAGTTTTTCGGACGGAGCCGGGATCGGGTTCCAGCGCAATTGGCAGAGCGGCAGCGAATGGTCGTCGAGGCAGGGCGCCGATTTCCAGAAGGGATAGCTGGCATTGGAAAAGCGGCGCGTATGGCGCACGCTCGGACGGATGCGGTAGAGCCAAGAGCGCTCGTTGGTACCGCGCGGTGCCGTGAAAGGCGAGCCGGAAAGCTGCTCGGCATAGAGGCCATAGTTGCATTTCTGCGGGCTGTTCTGGCCTTGCGGCAGAGCACCGGGAAGGGATTCCGTCTCGAAGTCGTTGCCGAAGCCCGGCATGTATTGCGGGCTGTTGGCCACCGCATCGACAGCAGTCGTCCGGATTTTCTCCAGCATGGCTTGATCCTCCTCCAGGTATATGGTTACAAATGTAACTGTCTATTTTGTAACTATCAAGGAACCCATGAGCCCCGGGAATGTCACAGGCGATTTCGATCTCGAACAGTTCCTGCCGTTCCGTCTCAATCGCGCGGCGGAGTTCATCGCCCTGCGCTTTGCCGCCGCCTACAAGGCCGAGTATGGCCTGACGCGGCCGGAATGGCGCACGCTGGCCGCCTTAGGCAGTTCCGGCCGGATGACGGCAACCGAGGTCGGCGTCCATTCGACCATGCACAAGACCAAGGTCAGCCGTGCCGTGTTTGCGCTGGAGGAGCGCCGCTGGCTGAAGCGGACACAGGATGAGGACGACCGGCGTTCCGAACATCTGGAACTGACGGCTGCCGGGGCAAAGGCGTACCTCGACCTGACGCGGCTGGCGCGCGACTATTCGGCGGAACTGTCCGAACTTGTGGGGCAGGAGGGTTTGCTCGCGCTTTCCTCAGGGCTGACTGCGGTCGAAAAGGCTATGGCGAAGAAGCCTCGTTAAAGTCTGCTGCGCTGGCGTACCGGCAGTCCTTCAAAATCCTTCAGCGTCGCCAGAACAATCGACGTCTTGACATGCTGCACGCTGTCATGCGGCAACAGCACGTCGTTGACGAAATGGGCAAGCCCGGCCAGGTCCGGCGTCACCACCTTGAGGTGATAGTCCATCTCACCGGTCAGCGCGTAGCACTCCAGCACCTCCGGCAGATCGGCGATCAGCGCTGCGAAACGCTTGGCATTGTCGCGGTTGTGGGTGGCGAGCGTGACGGCGATGACGATCAGCAGATCGAGCCCCAGCCGGCCGCGATCGAGGACGGCCCGGTAGGACTGGATAAAGCCTTCGGTCTCCAGCCGCGCCCGCCGCCTGGAACATTGCGATGGCGACAGCGCGATCCGTTCCGACAGTTCGTTATTGGTCAGACGGCCATCGCCCTGCAGTTCGGAGAGGATTTTCAGGTCATACCCATCCAGCTGTTCCATCTGTGCGCTAATCCTCTAAAATTCGCATGATCCGTGCGTAGATTTTGCCAAATGGCGCAAGAATGCAAGCACAATGCATGGAATTTCCGTCATCATGGCCTTCAAAGTAAGACGTTCAGAGGAGAGAACGATGGGCCCCTTCCCGCATGATGCACCGCCGACCGGCATCACCACCGAAAACCCGGCTGGCACCGACGGTTTCGAGTTTGTCGAATTCGCCCATCCCGAGCCTGAAAAGCTGCACGAGCTGTTCACCCGCATGGGCTATTCCTGCGTTGCCAGGCACCGCACCAAGGACATCAGCGTCTGGCGCCAGGGTGACATCAACTACCTGCTGAATGCCGAGCCCGGCAGCCATGCCATGCGCTTCGTCGGCGATCACGGCCCCTGCGCGCCGTCGATGGCCTGGCGTGTCGTCGATGCGAAGCATGCTTTCGATCACGCCGTCGCCAAGGGTGCGACGCCCTATGAGGGCAACGACAAGGCACTTGACGTTCCGGCAATCGTCGGCATCGGTGGTTCGCTGCTCTATTTCATCGAAACCTACGGCAAAAAGGGCTCGCCCTATGAAGCCGAGTTCGAATGGCTGGGCGAACGCGATCCCAAGCCCGAAGGCGTCGGCTTCTATTACCTCGACCACCTGACCCACAACGTCTATCGCGGCAACATGGACAAGTGGTGGGACTTCTACCGCGAACTGTTCGGCTTCAAGCAGATACATTTCTTCAACATCGATGGCCGCATTACCGGTCTGACGAGCCGGGCGATCACCTCGCCTTGTGGCAAGATTCGCATTCCGCTGAACGAGTCCAAGGACGATACCAGCCAGATCGAGGAATATCTGCGCAAGTACAAGGGCGAGGGCATCCAGCACATCGCCGTTGGAACCGACGGCATCTACGAGGCGACCGACAAGCTGGCCACCAATGGCCTGAAGTTCATGCCGGGACCGCCGGATACCTACTACGAACTGTCGCATGACCGCGTGAACGGCCATGACGAGCCGATCGAACGGATGAAGCAGCACGGCATCCTGATCGACGGCGAAGGCGTGGTGGATGGCGGCATGACCCGCATCCTCTTGCAGATCTTCTCGAAGACGGTGATCGGGCCGATCTTCTTCGAGTTCATCCAGCGCAAGGGCGATGAAGGGTTCGGCGAAGGCAACTTCCGTGCTTTGTTCGAATCGATCGAGGCTGACCAGATTCGCCGCGGCGTGTTGAAACCGGTGGCGGCTGCCGAGTAAATTTGCGCTGTTTATCAAAAGCCTCGCCGATTTCGAACCGGCGGGGCTTTTTCACGTTTGACGTGTGTGGCATCCTCCGCTAGGCGCCCATTCGGCGTCATCGGGACGGCAGAGGATGTTGATATCGATTTCCGGTACCATTGTTTCGATTTGAAGCAGCTGGAAGGATTTCGTTAAGCATGAGGTAAGCATAAGGACCGCCCATAGGGGGCAGTCTTACAATCCGCATTAATTTGGCGTGATAACCGATAGGGCTGGTATCTTGAATGCGGTGATACGGAATCAGTGCGATGGATGACTTACAGGCGAGACTGGCGTCACTGCGGGATGACACTCAAGCCTTTATCGCGCTTTACGATCAGCGGGATCGCCTGCGTTATGCCAACCGGGCTTTTCGCGCGGCCTTTGGGCTGGAAGAGACGGAAACGCCGCTCTGGCCGGACCTGATGCGGCGCAATCATGCTCTCAGCCGCGGCACAGTCATCAGCGTGCCGGATTTTGAGGCCTGGATCGTCTCGGCGCAATCGCGGCGTGGCAAGGTCCCGTTCAGGGCCTTCGAGACCGATCTTGTCGATGGCCGCTGGCTGTGGATGACCGAGACCGTCGACCGCAGCGGCTGGATGCTGTGCATCGCCAACGACATCACCCATCTGCGCGCCGACGAACGCGCCCTCAGGCAGGATCGCGATTTTGCGCTGAAGGCGTCGCAGACAGACGAACTGACCGGCATTTCCAACCGCCGCTACATGATGGCGCAGTTGGAACACATGATCTGCAGCCAGCCGGCAGACGGTCCGGTCAGCGGCTGCATCTCCATTCTCGATATCGATTTCTTCAAGGGCATCAACGATCTCTACGGCCATCAAACCGGTGACGACATCCTTTTGGATTTCGCCCGGCGCCTCCATCCGATCGTCCGGCGGCACGATTGTTTCGGGCGCATCGGCGGCGAGGAGTTCATGCTGATCTTCCCGGAAACGACGCTGGCCGAAGGCGAATGGATCGTCCACCGGGTGCTGGAGGCGGTGCGCACGGCCCGCCCGCTGCTGTCGGTGCCGCTGTTTTCCTATACCTGCTCGGCCGGCATTGCTGCCTTGCAGCCGGGCGAAACGGCGAAGGAGCTCTATGCACGCGCCGATGCGGCCCTTTACAATGCCAAGCATTCCGGACGGGACCGGATGGCGGTTGGCGCGCGCTGATTTGGTATTATTGCGTCAGTTCTTCAAGGCCGGGTGCGGTCCGGGTCACCGCCACCTCGGTGATCTCGTACTTGGCAACACCATGGAGGGTGAATGGGTCCGCTGCCACGATCGCCTCGATTTCGGCCCGGTTGCCGCGCGCAAAGATCACGCCGCCGGTGCGTGGGTTCTTCCGCCCCGATGCAAGGAAAATACCCCTGTCATAGCCGTTCTTTACCCAGTCCATGTGCGGTTCGATATGACGATCCACCTCAAGGAGTTCGGCCGTGTAGGTCAGCGACAGGATGAACATGGTCAGTTCCCCGGTAAGAGTTGGGCGCGGATCAGCCCGCGCAGCGAGTTACCCATATAGAGTGTGCCGGTTTGCAGGTCTGCCAGCGTCAGGCGCTGGACGCGGGCGCGGCGCGCGCAGATCATTTCGGTTCGCAGGACACCCGCCAGCAGACCGCAGGCGATCGGCGGTGTCTTCAGAATACCTGAGCCGTCATCGAGAAAGATCGAAGTAATGGTTCCCTCGCAGGGCTCGCCCTTCTCGTTGAGCAGCAGGACTTCATCAGCCTCTGCCGCCGGATATTCGGCGCGGGCTGCCTCATAGATGTCGCGCCGGGTGGTTTTGTGGCGCAGCAGTTTATTGGTGGAATCGAGACGTGCCGCGGCGATCGCGACGCGCCACACGGTTTCTTCCGGCAACGGGGAGAACGCTGCGGTGGTGATGGCGATTTCGCCGGCGGGGCTGAGCGTCAGTCGGACGCGGAGGGGGGCTCGGTCTCTGGCTGTCTTGCCGGGGTTACCCTCCTCCGTCGGCCGGGCCGATATCTCCCCCTCAAGGGGGGCGATGTCCGAAAGGGCAGAGGGGGGCACGTTTTCCCCAAGCACATCCGAAAGCTTTTCCGCCGCCTTGTCCGCCCCCGCAAACCCCAACCGTCCTGCCGAGCGCTTCAGCCGGGCGAGATGCAGCCGCAGGCGGATGATGCCGGTTCCCGGTTCCCATCGCATCGTTTCGATCAGCGAGAAATCGCTCATCGGTCGATCCAGGTATCGCCGACAGCGAAGCGGGCTTTGAGCAGGCATTCCTCATATTCGGCTTCGGCAGTTGAATCGAAGACGATGCCCCCGCCGACATTGAAGATGGCCTGGCCGTCCGGAAAAAGAGACAGCGTGCGGATGGCGACGTTGAAACGCATCGTACCGTCAGGCGCGATGAAGCCGATCGAGCCGCAATAGGCATCGCGGGGCCCGTCTTCGAGATCGTGCAGGATTTCCATCGCCCGCATTTTGGGCGCGCCGGTCACCGAGCCGCAGGGAAAGAGCGCCTCGAAAATCTCGGCAATGCCGATATCGGGCAGCAGTTTTGCGCGGACATGGCTGACCATCTGGTGCACGGTCGGATAGGTCTCGATGTCGAACAGCTTTGGCACATCGAGTGTGCCCACCTCTGTTATGCGAGAAATGTCATTGCGCAACAGATCGACGATCATGCGGTTTTCGGCCTGGGATTTTGGGTCTTCCCGCATTTCGCGGATCAGGTCCTGATCCTCCGCAGGCGTTGCGCCGCGCCGCGCCGTGCCCTTCATCGGATGCGTCTCGATCCAGCCGTCCTTGTCGATGCGGAAGAACAATTCGGGCGAGCGCGACAGGAGGATAGGCCCCCCGAGCGAAACCAGCGCGCCGTATTTCACCGGCTGCCGTTCGATCAGCGACCAGAACGCGGCCAGCGGATCGCCATTCCAGCGGGCGTTCACCTGCATGGTCAGGTTGGCCTGATAACAATCGCCCTGCCGTAGATGCTGGTGCAGCCGGTCGAAGCGCTTCTTGTAGGCGTCGAAGTTCCAGCTGGCGCGGGGCTCGCTGATGAAGGCTTCGTTCTCGATGCGGCGCCGTGGTTCTGCAAATGCACTGTGTTCAGCGGGGCCATCGAACACGCCAAATGACATCAGCGGCGTGCGGCGGTTTTCCTCGGCGAAGGGGGCGAGTTTTTTCTCGAACAGGTGCCCCGCCTCGTAGCTCATGAAGCCGGCCAGCCATTTGCCAGCCTTGTGGGCGGCTTCCATGTCCTTGAGGCCGCGCCAGAATTCCGCCTTCGTATGCGCCGTGATGACACGCAACGGCTCGGCAAAGACCGTCGTCCTGTCTTCGCTGTCGTCCCGGAACAGGACATAGGGGCCGGTGTCGGTCATGCTTTTCACGCTGGCGTCCGCATGCGTCTTCGGGTCAAGCCCGAGGATGACGGAGAATGAAGGCGCCGATGGGGCTCCGGCAGCAGGTTTCCAGCCAGCCAAGTCCGCGTATCGTCATCCTCGGGCCTGACCCGAGGCTCCATGCCGGCATGCGCAAAGCACCCTGTCATCGTCAGTCCCTGCTTAAAAATTACGCCTGGCTATCAAGCGCTTCCAGCTCGTCGATCAGCCCTTCCAGCATCGACAGGCCCTGTGCCCAGAACGACGGGTCGGTGGCGTCCAGCCCGAAAGGCGCGAGCAGTTCGGAATGATGCTTGGTGCCGCCAGCCTTCAGGAGCTCGAAATACTTCTGCTGGAAACCGGTTTCCGCTTGTCCGTAGACGGCATAGAGCGAGTTTACCAGGCAATCGCCGAAGGCATAGGCGTAGACGTAGAACGGCGAGTGGATGAAATGGGGGATATAGGCCCAGTAGGTCTCGTAGCCCTCGGAAATCCGGATGGCCGGCCCAAGGCTTTCCTCCTGCACCGACAGCCAGAGCTGGCCGATATCCTCGGCGGTCAGCTCGCCTTGCTTGCGGGAGGTGTGAACCTTGCGCTCGAATTCATAAAAGGCAATCTGGCGCACGACCGTGTTGATCATGTCCTCGACCTTCTGGGCGAGCATGGCCTTGCGTTCGCGCTTGTCCTTGGTCTTGTCGAGAAGGGCGCGGAAGGTCAGCATTTCGCCGAAGACGGAGGCGGTTTCGGCCAGCGTCAGCGGCGTCGAGGCCATCAGCGCGCCCTGACCGCCGGCCAGAACCTGATGAACGCCATGGCCGAGTTCATGGGCAAGAGTCATCACGTCGCGCGGTTTGCCCATGTAGTTGACCAGCACGTAAGGGTGCGCCGACGGTACGGTCGGGTGCGCGAAGGCGCCCGGCGCTTTGCCAGGGCGTACCGGCGCATCGATCCAGCTGCCGTCGAAGAAGCGGCGGGCGATATCGGCCATCTCCGGCGCAAAGCCGCTATAGGCCGACAGCACGGTTTCCTTGGCTTCGTTCCACGGGATCAGCCTTGCCGGCGTTTCTGGCAGCGGCGCGTTGCGGTCCCAGAAGTCCATCTGTTCCATACCGAGCCACTTGGCCTTCATCGCATAATAGCGGTGCGACAGGCGCGGATAGGCTTGCCTGACGGCGGCGGCGAGTGCATCGACCACGTCGCGCTCGACGCGATTGGCGAGATGGCGGCTGTCGGCGATGTCGGTAAAGCCGCGCCAGCGGTCGGAGATTTCCTTGTCCTTGGCGAGCGTATTGGTGATCAGCGTGAAGGTGCGGATATTGTCCTTGAAGGTCTTGGCGAGCGCCGCGGCGGCTTTTTTCCGCGTCGCCGGATCGGCTTCCTGCAGCATGCTCAGCGTCACTTCGAGCGGCAGTGCCTCGCCATCGACGTCGAAGGTCAACGACGCCATGGTCTCGTCGAATAGGCGGTTGAAGGCGCTGGCGCCGGTCATGGATTTTTCGAGGAACAGCTGCTCGATCTTGTCGTCGAGCTGGTAGGGCTTGTCCATGCGCAGATCGACGATCCAGGGCTTGTAATGCGCCGCCAGCGCATCGGTTTCGAGCGCTTTATCGATGACGGCGTCTTCGATCCGGTTCATTTCCAGCGCGAAGAACAGCAGGTGGCTTGCCATGTCGGTGAGCTTGGCCTGGGCGTCGCCATAGAGCTTGCCATTGGCCGGATTGGAGGTGTCGGAGAAATAGGTGAGGCCGGCGAAGGAGCCGATCTTGCCCATCAGGTCCTCGAGCACTTCGTATTCCCGCACTGCCGCGCCGATGCCGCCATCACCGGCAAGCGTTGCTGCATTGGCCAGCTTGCCCTTCCATTTGGTCTCGAACGCCTTGGCGAGTGCGTCTGCCTTTTCGAGGTCGCCGAGATATTCCGTTGAGGTCGCCGAGGGGTAGAGATCTTCCAGCTTCCAGGAGGGCAGGTCGCCAAGTTCGGCCGCATGTGCACCGCCCGCCGAAGCGGCCATGGTGATGCGCGAAGATGTCTGGGAGCCGGGAAAATGATGCATGGACGGTCACTCTTTTTGTCGATGCCGGCCCGGATTCGAGCGGCGAAGCAGAGGGCGGATATGGGGCCATGACCTAACGTCGGCAATGGATAAAATGCAAGCATTTCTCAAAAGAGGATTTTCAGGCCTTTCTGACAGGAATGCTTCTCACGATACGGCACATGATGTGGCGATCGGGTTCTACGCGGAAAGCAGGAGGCCTTCATGACATCCCAAATTCTCGTCATCGATGACGATCCGGTCCAGCGCCGGCTGCTGACGAACATGATCGAGCGCCTCGGTCATATAGCCCATCTCGCCGACAATGGCCGCAGCGGACTTGAACTGCTGGAGCGCAAGCGCGGGCTCATCAGCGTCATCCTGCTCGACCTGATGATGCCGGAAATGAATGGCCACGGTTTTCTCGAAGCGATCGCCGAGCGCGGTATCGATACGCCGGTCATCGTGCAGACAGGGCAGGGCGGTATCGAAACCGTGGTTCTTGCCATGCAGGCCGGCGCCTTCGATTTCGTCGTCAAGCCGGTGTCGCCCGAGCGGCTCTCGGTCGCCATCACCAACGCGCTGAAAATGGACCACCGCGAAAGCAGGGGCCGTGCGCCGAAACGCTCGCGCAGCGGTTCCGTCGGCTTCGACGATATCGTTTCGGCAAGCCCGGCGATGATCCGTGTGCTCGATCTTGCCCGGCGCGCGGCGCAGTCCAATATCCCGATCGTGCTTGAAGGTGAATCCGGCGTCGGCAAGGAAATGGTCGCCCGCGCCATCCAGCATGCGAGCGAACGCGCCAGCAAGCCGTTCGTCACGGTCAATTGCGGCGCTATCCCGCACAATCTGGTCGAGAGCATTCTCTTCGGCCACGAGAAGGGCGCCTTTACCGGCGCCACCGAAAAACACGCCGGCAAGTTTGCCGATGCCGACGGCGGCACGCTGTTTCTTGACGAGATCGGCGACCTGCCGCTCGAGGTTCAGGTCAAGCTGCTCAGGGCCGTCCAGCAGGGCGAGATCGAAACGGTCGGCGCCCGCCATCCGCAGAAGGTCAATGTCCGGCTGATCTCGGCCACCAACAAGGACCTGATCAACGAGGTGCGCGAAGGGCGCTTCCGCGAAGATCTCTATTACCGGCTGAATGTCTTCCCGATCGCTATTCCGGCTCTGCGCAGGCGCAAGGAAGATATCCCGGTTCTGGTGCGCACGTTTGTCGAGCGGTTTGCGCTGGAGCAGAGACTTGCGTCGCCGCTTACTGTTTCGAGCGGCGCCATGGCGCTTCTCACCGCCTATGACTGGCCGGGCAATATCCGCCAGCTGGAAAATGCTATCTTCCGGGCCGTCGTTCTTGCCGAAGGTGGCGAATTGACGGTGAAGGATTTCCCGCAGATCGCCACCCAGATCCCCGGCTACGTCGTTGCGGAGAAGGCGGGCTTTACCTGGGAGGAAACCGGGCCGGCAAGAATACCGGCCGCCGAGGCCAGTTACCTGCCGCCGGTCTACCCGCATTTCAGCGCCGCCGACAAGACGGACTTGCGGAATGCGGCGCCGGATCAACATCCCGACAATGCAATTGCGAGCGTCGATGATGGCGGAAATGTGCGAAAACTGGCCGACGTGGAAGAAGAACTGATTCGGTTCGCGCTGAAATTCTACCGTGGACAGATGAGCCAGGTGGCCCGCAAACTCGGCATCGGGCGCTCGACACTGTACCGTAAACTCAAGGATTATGGCATTAATCCGGACGATCCGTTCAGCGAGGCCGCATAAAACTAGGGATAACAATCCGTAACGATCCGTCGCATTTGGCTGTTGTCGTTTAGACCTTGTTAGTGAACCATTCACTATATTATAAGGATAACCGATGACTGTGGCATATTTGCCATGCTGTGACCGCAATTGACAGTCATCTGAGCAGCCACGGGACGCATTGTCCGTCGGACGGGGATTGAGTTTGCAAAATTTGTTCGGATTCAAGAAGCCTGACGGCTCCGTGATAGCCAGCTTTTGCGCCGCGGTTGCCGGTAAAGTGCCGCGTGTTCTCGCATCGCTTCTGATTGCAGCGTCCATGGTCACGCCTGGCTTTGCGCCGCCCGTCGAGGCGGCAGGCCAGACGCGCACGCTCAAGCTCTATTTCATCCATACCCAGGAAAAGGCATCGATCACCTTCAAGCGCAATGGCCGCTACGATGCCAAGGGCCTGCAGGAGATCAATCGCTTCCTGCGCGACTGGCGCCGCAACGAGCCGACGAAGATGGACCCGCGTCTTCTCGATCTCGTCTGGGAAGTCTATCAAAAGAGCGGTTCGCGCGATTATATCCACGTCGTCTCGGCGTATCGCTCGCCGGCCACCAACGGTATGCTGCGGTCGCGCTCCAAGGGCGTCGCCAAGAAAAGCCAGCATATGCTCGGCAAGGCGATGGATTTCTATCTGCCCGACGTCAAGTTGAAGAACCTGCGCGAAATCGGCATGAAGTTCCAGGTCGGCGGCGTCGGCTATTATCCGACGTCAGGCTCGCCCTTCGTGCACATGGATGTCGGCGGCGTTCGCGCCTGGCCGCGCATGAGCCGCACCGAACTCGCCCGTCTTTTCCCCGATGGCAAGACCATGCACGTTCCGGCCGATGGCAAGCCGCTGCCCGGCTACGAACTGGCAGTTGCAGACTACAAGCGACGCGTCGGTGACAGCGCCATCGAAGTAGCAGGCGGCGGCGCCAAGGGCCCTGGCGACAAGGATACCAAGCGCAAGGGCAATCTGTTCGCCATGCTGTTCGGCGGTGGCGGCGACGAGGATGAAGAACCAAACGCAATCGCCAGCGCCGATCTTGAAGGCGCTGACGAGCAGCCGGCGGCCAAAGCCCCGGCGGCCAAAGTCACGCAGGTTGCCGCGACCGAGCAGGCTCTCCCTGGCGTAGACAACTCCATTGCGCAGACGGCCGCCCAACAGGCGGATGCTGCTGCGCCCGTTCCCGGTGTCCGCCCCGCCTTCAAGGATGCCGACGCCGGCATTCAGACGGCACTGGTTGCGCCGACCAAGGAAACCTCGCAGGAGGCTTGGGCCGCGGCTTTGCCGGAACCGGCAGCCACCGAAAGCGAATATGCCGATCTGACCGCCTACAAGATTCCGGTGCCCCAGATGCTCGGCAAGCGCGGTTCCAACGGCGATGCCGGCAGCGATACGCTGATGGCATCGACCGACCCGAATGCGGCGGTGTTGCCTGACGATGTTGCAGCGCTCGGCTTTGTACCCGTGCCCGGCGTGCGGCCCGCAGGTGAGGAAGCGTTGATGGCCGTGGCAGACGCCGATGTGGCCGTCCCGTCTTCTGCTGAACGGGTGCAGCCGCAGGCCGTCGCTCTGGCGCAGCAACCGGTGGAAGCCGTTGCCGAGGCGCAGACGCGGGTAGCCTTGGCGCAGCCGACGGAGCAACAGCAGCCGGTGGAAATGGCTGCGTTCGTGCCGCAATCGGACGCCGCAGCGCGCGCCGCAGTCTTTGACGATGCGTTCGAGGCCAATATCGAAGCGCCGGCCAAGGGCAAGCGCCCGAAGAAGCAGGAGGCCGATGCGGCAACGCGTTCGTCCGTGCGCACCGAGCCGAAGCTGACGCAACAGATCATTTCTTCCTGGGCTTTGACCAACGGCCGCATGGCGACCCTGTCCAAGCCGGTCAAGGCACCGCGCTTCGTCAGCAAGAGCCTGCGCGCTTCGCCAACGACGGTCTATTCTGCCGGATTCACCAACGATGCGGTGGCGGTCGACACGGCCCGGTTCAGCGGCAATGCCGTCAACTTCCTGGAAGTGAAGAAGTTCAGTACCAACTGAAACGACCGGCAAGACAACAAGCAAGGCCCGCTATCGACAGCGGGCTTTTTGCGTTTCTCCACTTGTGCCATGGACCCGCGGCATCACACGCCGGAATCACGCGAATGTGTGCATGATGTGTGGACCGGAAAGGGTTTCCGTCTCTGACGGGTGTGGCAAACGCACATTCACTTTCCTATATGCGCCTCATCTCTTTCGCTGGCCGCGCGTTTCTATCTCGCTGTAGTTCTCTGCACGACGTGTTACGCATGCAATCGAAGCCCGGAAAAGATGATCCCGTTTGTAACGGACAGAACGGACAAGGAGTGTGCGAATGCCGAAGTACAGCAAGACACCGGAAGCGATTTCGAAATTGTCTCCGGAACAGTATCGCGTCACGCAGGAGAATGGCACGGAGCGGCCGGGTACCGGGCTCTATAACGATAACAAGAAGCCGGGCATCTATGTCGATATCGTTTCGGGCGAACCGCTGTTTGCGTCCTCCGACAAGTTTGAATCCGGCTGTGGCTGGCCGAGCTTCACCAAACCGATCGAACCGGCTCACGTTGCCGAGCTGCGCGACGTGTCGCATGGAATGGTTCGTGTCGAGGTTCGCTCCGCGCACGGCGACAGCCATCTAGGGCATGTGTTTACCGACGGTCCGCGCGACCGCGGCGGGCTGCGCTACTGCATCAACTCGGCCTCACTCCGTTTTGTCCCCCGCGACAAGATGGAAGCGGAAGGCTATGGTGATTATCTCGCTCAGGTGGAGGATATTTGATGACAACGGAACGCGCAGTACTGGCCGGCGGCTGCTTCTGGGGCATGCAGGACCTCATTCGCCGTTATGATGGCGTGATCTCGACACGGGTCGGCTACACCGGCGGCGACGTCAGGAACGCCACCTACCGCAATCATGGCAGCCATGCCGAAGGGATCGAAATCACTTTTGATCCGTCACGGATCAGCTATCGGGACCTGTTGGAATTCTTTTTCCAGATCCATGATCCGTCGACGGCCAACCGCCAGGGCAACGACAGGGGCGCCAGCTATCGTTCGGCGATCTATTACACCAGCGACGAGCAGAAGCGGGTTGCCCTGGAGACCATTGCCGATGTCGATGCGTCCGGCCTGTGGCCCGGCAAGGTGGTGACGGAAGTGGAGCCTGTTGGCGACTTCTGGGAAGCGGAGCCGGAGCACCAGGATTATCTGGAACGCATTCCAAATGGCTATACCTGCCATTTCATCCGTCCGGGCTGGAAGCTGCCGCGGCGTGAGAAGAGCAGCGACGCGGCCTGAGGCGTTTGTGGCCGCTCATCTTCCTGTCGTTCCATAATGATAAAAGGCCGGTCGAGACCGGCCTTTTTGATGATCAATGCCCATCAGCCATCTGGATCAGGGCATCATCTGCGGTGATAAAAGTTTATTCCGCTTCCGGCGCGTCGATCATGCCCAGCGCTGCGAGATAGGTGTCGAGGATGGCTTCCTGTTCCATGCGCTCGTCCTTGTCCTGCTTGCGGATCGCGATGACCTTTTTCAGGATCTTCGTATCGAAACCGGTTCCCTTTGCTTCGCCGTAGACATCCTTGATGTCGTCGGCGATGGTCTTCTTTTCTTCTTCCAGCCGCTCGATGCGCTCGATGAACGAACGAAGCTGGTCGCGTGCGACGCCGTGGGCATCCGACATGGTGTTCTCCTTGTTGGGGATATCAATGAGGGTGGGACTGAATTTGCCAGGCTGTGACCTGCCGCGAAGTGCGGTCGAGGTCAAGTGACATTGCGCAACAGCGTGCGGATTTCCGAGCCTGAGCAGGCGGCGGCGGACGTTACTCCTTGGGCTTGCTTGCTTCGAAGGCGGCCTTCTGTTCGCCGGATGCCTCCCGCTGGTTCAGCGTCCGCCATTCCTCGTAGGGCATGCCGTAGATGATCTCGCGCGATGCTTCCTTGTCCATGTCGATGCCTGCAGCATTGGCTGCGTCGCGGTACCAGTTGGACAGGCAGTTGCGGCAAAAGCCGGCAAGGTTCATCAGGTCGATATTCTGCACATCGCTGCGTTCGCGCAGATGGGAAACGAGACGGCGAAAGGCGGCGGCTTCGAATTCAAGCTGTTGTTGTGGCGTAAGGTCACTCATCGTCGTCTCTTTCAGCTGTCAGAACGCATAGGGTCCGGTGCGCGACGGATAACGCCTGATTTCGTGTAATTCGGGGCGGGCGTTCAAATTTTCAAGGATGGGTCCAAGCCGGGCGTCCCATTCAGCGACACCGCTATCGTCGCCGATCAGGTCCTGACGCACCTCGATGAGCGCATGGGCAAGGCCGGTTTCCATGCAATGGCGAAACATCGTGTCACCGCGCAGGGCGCCGTCATAGGGCTCGTTATCGCCAACCAGGATGTCGCCGGCAACCTCAAGCGCTTCGATCAGCGGCGTGACCGCGCGCGGATCGCTGTCCCAGAGGACGGCGGCATGCCAGGGCCGGGGCACGCCTTTCCAGGCGGGCGTGTAGGAATGAATGGAGATGACCAGCGGCGCCTTGCGGCTTGCTGTGCCAACGGCGGCGATGGTCTGCGAAACGGCGCGGTGATACGGGCGGTGGAACCTGTTGAGGCGCGCTTCCCATTCTTCCGGGCTGATCGGATGGTTGCCGGGGATGATGGCGCCGTCGGAAATCTTCATGATCAGCGTCGGATCGTCCTCGCCCCGGTTCGGATCGATCAGCAACCGCGAAAAACAGCTGAGAACGGCGGGAACATTCAATCGCGCAGCCAGACGGCGCACCAGCGCCTCGACGCCGATGTCATAGGCAATGTGACGGCCGAATGCGCTTTCAGGTAGGCCTAGCCGCCCATATTCCGGCGGCAACCGGTTGGTGGCGTGATCGGCAAGAATGACCAGTCCGGTAGCCGGGTCGCCTTCAATGATTTCAAAAGGTGATGTTTGGAGCATACAGTATCAACTTGTTTCATCCTTGACAAAATCTGATGGCATGCTGTGGGCGATATCGCAAGCCAATGGCGGATTTGCGATGTTTCGATCAACAAAAAGCCGGATGTAATCGATTAGAGTCGCGTTGACATTCAAGCCCCACCGTCGCAAGAAAGTCCCTCGACAAATCGCAACGGAGACCCAGTGGAAACCGTGTCCAGATATCCTCTTTCCAGGCTGACTCTGCGGAACTGGTCCTTAAGCACCATTCTCCTCTTCGTTCTAACCGCGTTTTCGCCGGCCCTGATCTCAAGTCAAGCCCGCGCGGAGTTCCGCGTTTGCAATGGCACTCAGAATCTGGTCGGCGTGGCTATCGGCTATCGCGCCAAGGAAGGCTGGATTACGGAAGGCTGGTGGCAAGTCCCCGCGACCACTTGCGCGACCCTGATCGAGGGCGAACTCCAATCACGATACTATTACCTCTATGCTGAAGATGCGGCCCGCGGCGGACGCTGGACGGGTGACGTCAATATGTGCGTTGCCGAAAACGAGTTCAAAGTGACCGGCGTGCAGGATTGCTTCGCGCGCGGTTTTCAGCGGATGGGGTTCAAGGAATACGACACGGGGCGTCAGGGAAGCTGGATGGTTCAGTTGTCCGATACCCCAGGCACCCAGGAAAGCCACAACTGATGAAGCGGAATAGAAAAGTCAAAATCCTCGCAACGCTCGGACCGGCATCGGGCGAAGAAGAGATGATCCAGAAGCTGCACGAGGCGGGGGCTGATCTTTTCCGGATCAACATGAGCCATGCCAGCCACGACATGATGCGCACGCTGATCAAGCGCATCCGCAGTGTCGAGGCGCGCTGTGGCCGTCCGATCGGCATTCTGGCCGACCTTCAGGGACCGAAACTGCGCGTCGGCAAGTTCGCCGCAGGCAAGGTCGATCTGGTCCCCGGCCAGACGTTTACACTCGACAACAAGGACGAGCCGGGCGACGCGACCCGTGTCTACCTTCCGCACCCGGAAATCCTTGAATCGGTCAAGGCCGGCCACCGGCTCCTGATCGATGACGGCAAGCTGCACCTTCGGGCTGACAAGGCCGATGGCAAGAGTATCGTCTGCACGGTCGTCGCCGGCACAAGGATTTCCGATCGCAAGGGCGTCAGCCTTCCCGATACGCTGCTGAGTGTCGGCGCGCTGACGGAAAAGGACCGTGCCGACCTCGACGCCGTGCTCGAAACCGACGATGTCGATTGGGTCGCCCTGTCGTTCATCCAGCGTCCGGAAGATCTTTCCGAAGTGCGCAAGGTCTCGCGCGGTCGCGTCGGCCTGATGTCGAAGATCGAAAAGCCGCAGGCAATCGATCGGATCGACGAAATCATCGAGCTTTCCGATGCGCTGATGGTTGCCCGTGGCGACCTTGGCGTGGAAATGCCGCTTGAAGCCGTTCCCGGCCTGCAGAAGCAGCTGATCCGCGCTGCCCGCCGCGCCGGCAAGCCGGTCGTTGTCGCCACCCAGATGCTGGAATCGATGATTTCGGCTCCGGTCCCGACCCGCGCCGAAGTGTCCGATGTTGCAACCGCCGTGTTCGAAGGTGCTGACGCGATCATGCTGTCGGCTGAATCGGCTTCCGGCGATTATCCGGTGGAATCGGTTGCTACCATGGCATCGATTGCCAGCAAGATCGAAACCGATCCGCACTATCCGGGCATCATTTACGCCCAGCGTACTCCGCCGGAAGCAACCGGCGCCGATGCGATTTCGCTGGCTGCCCACCAGATCGCCGAGACCCTGAACCTTTCGGCCATCGTCTGTTACACGTCGTCCGGCACGACCGGCCTGCGCGCGGCGCGCGAGCGTCCGCAGGTTCCGATCCTTGCCCTCTCGCCGGTGATCCAGACGGCACGCCGCCTGGCCGTGGTCTGGGGCCTGCACTGCGTGGTCACCTCCGATGCGACCGATCTTGACGACATGGTCAACCGCGCCTGCCGCATCGTTGCGACCGAAGGTTTTGGCAAGCCGGGCGACCGGGTGATCATTTCGGCCGGCGTGCCGCTCGGAACGCCGGGCGCCACCAACATGCTGCGCATCGCCTATATCGGCTCTGACGGCCTCAGTGGCGTTTGAGCAGGCCTTGAACGCGAGAAAAAGCCGCCGGAGCGATCCGGCGGCTTTTTTTATCTCTGCGCGTGCAGGTGAGAGGGTGACGCTAACGGGGTACGCGCCCTGCGGTTTCACCGCAAAGCCAAATTATGTGCGATTTCCGGCCAGCTTTTCCTCGAGGTCGCCAAGCTGCTCCTGTGCCTGGCGGTCGGCTGGATAGAGGTCGAGGAATTGCTCCAAGGCGCGTAGCGCCAGCTCATCCTGTCCGGCGGATGTGAGGATCGCGGCCATTCCGGCAAGGGCTCCGAAATGACGGGGCTCGATCGCCAGAACCTGGTTGATGTCGGACATGGATTTGCGGTAGTTGCCCATCCGGAAATGCAGCGTGGCGCGCTGGTTCCAGCCTTCGACATAGTGCGGTGCCAGCGTGATGACCTGGTCGAAAATATCCAGCGCCGTTGCCTGGCGGTTGGTCTCGACGGCCTTGGATGCCCATTGCATCAGGAGATTGACGGTGGCGCTGCCGGAATCCTGCCACTCCACGCGGATCTGGTTGGAAATCTCGCGCGCCTTGTCCGGGTCGCGTTCCCGCTTCAATTCGGCAAAAAGCGTGTCGAGGCGCTGCTTGGGTGTCGTCAACTCGGACGTCACCGATGCCTGGCCTGCGTCGGCGGTAAGCGCGGGCGGAGCGCTGGCGACGGATGCAGCCAGCACGCTGCCGAGAATCAAACACGAAGACATGAGTTTAGCCATGGCAGATATGGTAGTCCGCCATGGCTGAAGATCAAATCAAATTTGAGGCATCAAACGGATGAACCGGGAAGCTGGCTTTCTTCAAAGCAAGCCTGTCCGGACGCACTCAATCCACGCAAGACCGTTCCGAAAGTCAAGACTTCCGGCGCCCGCGTTGATCAGCCCTGACGGGCCTTGAAGCGCGGGTTCAGCTTGTTGATGATGTAGACGCGACCCTTGCGGCGAACCAGACGGTTCTCGCGATGACGGGCCTTCAGCGACTTAAGCGAATTTTTGATCTTCATTTTTCTGATCCGCAGTTTCGGCGACTTTAAATTCGCCGGTCTTTAACAATCAAAAGCGCGCTTGCAGACCGTTAAGGCCGAGCGCGCTCTTAGGGTGGCAGGCAAATAACCCGGCATCGTAAAAGTGTCAACCACAGAGCGCCTGTTTTCGCAGCGGTTGACGGCTTTTCTGTGGGTTAATACCAAGTCTCGACGATTGAAACCTATAGATCTCTATCGTCGAGACTTGATGTAAACCCTCAGGCAAGCCAGGTAACATGGCCCATTTTGCGCCCTGGCCGCGCTTCTGTCTTGCCGTAAAGGTGAATCAGCGTATTGGGCTTGGCAAGCCAAACCGGCAGCTCGTCGATGTCGTCGCCGATCAGGTTCTGCATCACGCAATCCGAGTGACGGGAGCCATCCGACAGAGCCAATCCGGTAACGGCGCGGATGTGCTGCTCGAACTGCGAGACCACGCAGGCGGCTTCCGTCCAGTGGCCGGAATTGTGGACGCGCGGGGCGATCTCGTTGGCGATCAGCGCGCCGTCCGGAAGAACGAAGAATTCCATGCCGATGACGCCGACATAATCAAGCGCCGTCAGAACCGCTGTGGCGGCAAGCCGTGCAGCCTCTGCCGTTGCCCCGTTGATCGAGGCCGGGACGGTCGAGGTGTGGAGGATGCCGTTGCGATGGATGTTTTCGGCCGGGTCGTAGCAGGCGATCGTGCCGTCGGTGCCGCGCGCGGCGATGATCGAGATTTCACGCTCGAACGGCACGAAGCTTTCAAGAATGGACGGAACGCCGCCGAGCGCCAGATAGGCGCCGGCCGGATCGTCGCTCCCGCTGCGGAATACACGCTGGCCCTTGCCGTCATAACCGAGGCGGCGGGTTTTCAGCACACCTTTGCCGGAGAAGTCGGCGAGCGCCTGCTCAAGGTCGTCCTGGCTGTCGATCGCGTGAAAACGCGCGGTCTGAATGCCGCAACCGTTGAGGAACTGTTTTTCGGTCACCCGGTCCTGCGAGACTTCCAGCGCCTTCGGAGGCGGAAAGACGGGGAGGGAGCGGGCAAGACGGTCGGCTGCATCAACGGGAACATTCTCGAACTCGTAGGTGACCACATCGCAGGCGGCAGCGAGCTGTTCGAGTGCTGCTGCATCGTCATAGGCAGCAACGATCTGGCCGTTGGCGACTTGTGCTGCCGGACAGTCGGCCTGCGGTTCCAGAATGATGGTGCGGAAATTCAGCCGCGCCGCGGCCATGGCAAGCATGCGGCCGAGCTGGCCGCCACCGATGATGCCGATCGTTCTCATGCCTTATCCACGGGGTATTCGGCAACTGCAGCGCTCTGCTGTTCGCGCCAGTCGTCGAGGCGGTCAGCCAGATCGGGGTCGCTCAGGGCGAGAACAGCGGCCGCAAGCAGGGCCGCATTGACGGCGCCTGCGCGGCCGATTGCGAGCGTGCCGACGGGAATGCCGGCCGGCATCTGGACGATGGACAGGAGGCTGTCCTGACCCGAAAGGGCCTTGGACTGGACGGGAACGCCGAAAACGGGAAGGGGCGTCATCGCCGCCGTCATGCCCGGCAGGTGAGCGGCACCGCCGGCACCGGCGATGATCACCTTGAAGCCCTCGTCCCGGGCGCCTCTGGCAAAGTTGATCAACCTGTCCACCGTGCGATGTGCCGAAACGATGCGGGCATCATAGGCGATGTCGAGGGCGTCGAGCGTGTCGGCGGCATTCTTCATGGTTTCCCAGTCGGACTGGCTTCCCATGATGATGGCGACGGGCGGGGTGGCTGCTTTCGTCACGTTGTTCGTTCCGCTTTGTTACAAGGCCGAAGGTCCGGCCGGAGCGTTCGCAGCGTATCCTTAGCCAGGACACGCAAAAGGCTTCAGGCGATGATATCGGGAATGATCTGGTCCTCGATCTTGGTGATCTTGTCCTTGATGACCAGTTTCTTCTTTTTCATCCGCTGGATGCGCAGGGCGTCACAGCCTGTCTGGATCATGGCATTGATCGCAACATCATAGTCTTCATGTTCCTGCCTCAGACGCGCTACGCTCAGTCTGAGTTCGGCCTGATCCTGATCTGGCATGCAATGTTCCCCGTCAGTGCCGGCAGCAGATAGTCTGCTATCCGCATAAATCGAGCGTCGCTCTAGCACAGAATTGTTGGTAACGGGAAGTTATCCTTCGCCATGAATTCGCCTTCGACAAATGAAAAATAGCATGGCACACTATCTCGGTTAATACGTGGAACACCCGGCATCTACCGATCGGGTGCAAGCAAAAGGAAGGGACTGCCACATGACCATTGAGGCTCATCTTGCAACGCTTGAGAAAAAACATGGTGTACTGGAGCAGGAGCTCCATTCGGCCCTGACCCAGCCGTCCGTCCAGGATCAGCACATCGCTGACATCAAGCGTCGGAAGCTGCGCTTGAAGGATGAAATCGAAAAGATTCGTTCTTCATCCCACTGATTACGTAAATCCAATCTCATTCATCGGGAGACTTGTGTTCCAGCGCATATATTGATCACCGAAAAGCCAAAAACGAAGGGTGAAGGCCGGTTTCGAGCGCTGTTGATATGTGGAGTTGGTTGGTGCGGACATGACGTTCGCCAAAATTCCGCAAGTATTGAGTTTCCCGATGACTGGCCCTTCGCGGCCGAAATCCCTCACGACCAGAACTGATCCAGCCAGAGATTGACCCGGTCAAAGCCCCGCTTGTTGATGGCGTAAATCCGTTTCGTGCCGCTGGCCGACACGGAAACGAGGTTGGAGTCGAGCAACGCCTTCAGATGCTGCGATACGGCAGGACGGCTGATCGGCAACCCCTCAGCCAGTTCGTTCACCGTGCGTGGCGCGCGCCGCAATTCCTCCAGCAGATATCGCCGGTTCGGATCCGAGATCGCATCGAAGGGATCAGCGTGTGACATAGGCAAAAGCTAGGAGAAATCAGGCCGTCCGGCAAGCAAATTGTGCAATGCGGCATAGAAATTTTGCCTCGCAGTATGCAAGCGCGGCGTGCAGGATTTCAGTCGGCGGTTGGGCGCTATCCCGTGGCAAGCGCGGCAAGTCCGTCATAGACGAGCTTCGACCCGGCCAAGAATGCCATCGTATACATGAACGGATAAAATACCTGCGGCTGCATCCGGCGGACCACCCACGCACCGGCCATGGTTGCCAGCATCGCCAGCGGAAACAGCGTTAGCGACGTCGTCAGGTTGCTGAGATCCAGCTGCCCGAGCGCGAAATAGGGAATGAGCTTGATGGCGTTGAGGATGGCGAAGAACCGGACGATCGTGCCGGTATATTCGCGCGGCGGCAATTTCAGCGGCAGGGCGTAGATTTGGAACGGCGGGCCGCCGGCATGGGCGACAAAGCTGCCGTAACCTGCAAAGGCTCCGAAAAAAGTTGCCTGAACCGGTCTTTGCGGCTTGGCCGGTGTGATGATGCCCCGCCGGGTGCGCCAGATATTATAGACATAGCGCAGCACGAAAAGCATGGTGATCGCCCCGATGATCAACCGCAGCGCATCGCGCGGCACATAGGCTGCGGTTGCCCAGCCGATGACGATGCCGACAAGGGCGCCGGGCAGCAGGATCGTGAGGGTCTTCATGTCGCCGTGCTTTCGCCATGTCCAAAGCGCGACCAGATCTGCGGCAATCAGGATAGGCAAAAGGAGGGCCGCCGCCTGTACCGGCGAGACGGCCAGCGACAGAAGTGGCACGCCCATCAGCGAAAGCGCCTCGCCCATACCGCCCTTACTGAAGCCGACGAGCAGGACCGCCGGAATGGCAATAGCATAGAAGTGGAAATCGGGAAGCATGGGTATCGGTTGATCCTTTTGCTCGCAGGGTCTATCGCTTTTGCAGATCGAAATCGAGTAGGGATGGTGCGCGATCGCGCATTTGCCGGAAACAGAGACATTATGAGCAATACAGACAATCGCTGCCGCCTCGTCCTCATCGTGCCGGATATGGCAGATGTCGACAGCCGCGCGCAAATCTTGAGCGGCGCGCTGCGTGGCGGCGACGTGGCCTCGGTGATCGTGCCGCAATACGGGCTGGACGATCACACCTTCCAGAAACATGCCGAAGTGCTGGTGCCGTTGATCCAGGACGCGGGCGCCGCAGCGCTGATTGCGGGTGACACGCGGGTTGCGGGCCGGGTGAAGGCGGATGGCCTGCACGTCACCGGCAATGCCGCCGATCTTGCTGAAGCGATGGAAAAGTTTTCGCCCAAGCTGATCGTCGGCGGCGGCAATGCGGCCGACCGTCACCACGCGCTGGAAATCGGGGAAATCCGCCCGGATTACGTGTTCTTCGGCAAGCTTGACGGCGATATCAAGCCGGAAGCGCATCCGAAGAATGTGGCGCTGGCCGAATGGTGGGCCTCGATGATCGAAATCCCCTGCATCGTCATGGGCGGTACCGATCCGGAATCCGTGCTCGCCGTTGCCGAAAGCGGCGCGGAGTTCGTCGCACTGCGTCTGGCTGTGTTTGCGGAGCCGGAACAGGCCCCGGCCATTGTTGCGAGCGTCAATGCGCTTCTTGACGAAAAAGCGCCACGGTTTGAAGCTTAAGACATTTTCATGCTCAACCGCCCTTATCCATCGCTGCGCCGAATTCCTCTCCTTTTGCTGGGAGTTGCCCTTCTGGCGTTGCCTTCCGCCCTCCACGCCGACGATGCGCTGCCGGGCGTGAACGACGTTGCGCCGGCCGTTGGGCAGGACGAAAACGACGCGGGCGTGGTTGCCAAGCGTGGCCGCATCACACCGTTCAACGGTGCGGCCCTGCCGGAGGGCGAAGTCCCGCCATTGCAGTCTCCCGAGGAGGCCAGGAAGGCGGATGACGAGGCGAAGAAGGCCGATGCGAAAAAGCTGGAGCCTTCGACCGGCGTCAATGTGCTGGAGCGAATGGGTGCCGAACTGCCGGCCCTGCCGCAGGAAAAGCCGTTTGCAGGCAAGGCCGACGACGCCTATGGCGCGTTCCAGCGCGGCTACTATCTGACGGCGATGGAACTGGCTTTGCCACGGGCGCAGCTGGGTGACGCGGCAGCGCAGACGCTGGTCGCGGAAATCTTCTCGCAAGGGCTCGGCGTGGCCCGCAACAAAAAGGATGCGGCGTTCTGGTATGGCCAGGCGGCCAATTCCGGCGATCCCGCGGCCATGTTCAAATACGCTCTTTTGTTGATGGAAGGCCGCGACGTTGCGCGCGACAAGAAGAAGTCGGAAGAGCTGATGAAGAAGGCTGCCGATCTCGGCAATTCTTCCGCGCAATTCAACTATGGTCAGCTGCTGGTCGCCGACATGCCAGGCGAAAAAGGCTTGAAGGCAGCACTTCCTTATTATGAGAAATCGGCCGAGCAGGGCATTGCCGATGCGCAATATGCGCTGTCGCAAATCTATCTGAATGTCGATGGCATCGATGACAACAAGCGGGCGACGGCGCGCGACTGGTTGCAGAGGGCAGCGAAGGCCGGGTTCGATACCGCCCAGCTCGATCTTGCCATCTGGATGGTCGACGGTATTGGCGGCGACCGCAATCTCGAGGAAGGCTTCAAGTGGATGTCGCGGGCGGCCGGAGGCGGCAATGTGGTGGCGCAGAACAAGCTTTCGCATCTCTATGTCAACGCAATAGGCACGCGGCCCGACCCGATCGAGGCTGCCAAATGGTATGTATTGTCGCGCCGCGCCGGGCTGAAGGACGCGGCTCTCGAGGATTTCTACCTGGGGCTTACGGATGAACAGCAGAAGGCGGCGCTCAGCGCTGCCAACAAATACCGCTCGTCCTGATCCTGTTTTTGCTGCAAGACTTGAACTTTCGGGGGTTTTGTGGTCTTGAAGCGCCGGATTGGCTGGCCGTCAGGGCGGCTCTCGGTTCTTTAGGGAATACTCCCCATGAAAATCAACGGTAACGAAATTCGCCCCGGCAGCGTGGTTGAGCACAATGGCGGCCTTTGGGCTGCGGTGAAGTGCAATACCGTCAAGCCCGGCAAGGGCGGCGCTTTCAATCAGGTCGAACTGAAGAACCTGATCGATGGCACCAAGCTGAACGAGCGTTTTCGCTCGTCGGAAACCGTTGAACTCGTCAGCCTTGAACTCAAGGATTTCCAGTTCCTCTATGAACAGGGCGATGCGCTGGTGTTCATGGACAATGAGAGCTATGAACAGCTGGAGTTGCAGAAGGATTTTGTCGGCGATCGCGCCACCTTCCTGCAGGACGGCATGATGGTGACGGTCAAGCTTTACGACGAGAAGCCGATCGGCATCTCGCTGCCGGACCAGGTGGTTCTGACGATCGCGGAAGCCGATCCGGTGGTGAAGGGGCAGACGGCAGCGTCCTCCTACAAGCCGGCGATCATGGAAAATGGCGTTCGCGTCATGGTTCCGCCGTTCGTCGAGACTGGAGAGCGCATTCTGGTCGATACCAATGAAATTACCTATCTCCGCCGCGCGGACTGATCCGCAGCGGCATATCTGAATTTCTCCGGCCGTTCCTGCGGCCGGTTTTCTGTTCCGAAGGAAAGCCAAATGGCACGCTCAGCTCTTCTTAATGTCATGGTTCAGGCCGCGTTCAAGGCCGGCAAGTCCCTGGCGCGCGATTTCGGCGAAGTGCAGAACCTGCAGGTCTCGCTGAAGGGGCCTGGCGATTATGTCTCGCAGGCTGACCGCAAGGCGGAAAAGCTGATCCGCGAGGAGCTTTTGAAGGCCCGCCCGACCTATGGCTTCCTCGGCGAGGAAAGCGAAGAGATCATCGGCACCGACGGCGCGCATCGCTGGATCGTCGATCCCTTGGATGGCACCACCAACTTTCTGCACGGCATTCCGCATTTCGCGATTTCGGTGGCGCTTGAGCGTCAGGGCGAAGTTGTCGCCGCTGTCATCCTCAATCCGGCGACCGACGAGCTCTATACGGCTGAGCGTGGCGGCGGAGCCTTCCTCAACGACCGCCGTCTGCGCGTCGCTGCCCGCAAGAACCTCTCCGATGCGGTGATCGGTACGGGCACGCCGCATCTGGGCGTTGCCAATCATGGCACCTACCTGGTCGAACTGCGCCACGTCATGGGCGAAGTTGCCGGCGTGCGCCGCATGGGCGCTGCCTCGCTTGATCTCGCCTATGTCGCGGCCGGCCGGTTCGACGGTTTCTGGGAACGCGGCTTGATGCCCTGGGATCTGGCTGCGGGCATCCTTTTGATTCGCGAAGCCGGCGGCTGGGTTGCCGATATCGACGGCGGCAACAAGCCGATGGACGACGGTTCCATCGTTGCGGGCAACGAATATATCCGCAAGGCCTTGCACGACGTGCTGCACCGTCCCCTTCCGGGCAAATAAGCACAGAGCGGTCTGAACCGGCGGCTGTTTCATCCTGTTGATGGCGCCGGTTTGTTTCCCTTTGGCGCAAAGTTCCTCTCCAGCGCCGCGCGTCATTCATGACGCCCAAGGGTCGCTGTAGCACTTTAAATTTGCTGCATAACTTTTCTTAAATCGATTCCGATTTAAGAAATTATGCAGTAGTCTCCGCCCAGCGGCGCCCTACCTGTTTTCACAGGCAAGGCTGCAGCACTGGTGAACCGGAGAGTAGAGCCCCATGGCGAAATTGGAACTGTCGGGATGGGATGCCGGCGGAAGTTTGAACGAGGGGTACAATCCCAATAAGCTGTCGAGCCCGATGGTCTTCTTCTGGATCATGGTGATCTTCCTGATCATCGTCGGGTTCGTGGCAGCCATCCTGTTTCGCCAGGCGCAGGCGGCTTTCCACAGTAACCCGGGTCTGAACGGCCTGATTTTCGGCGTTTTGCTGATCGGCATTCTCCTGGTCTTCAATCATGTTTTCAGCTTGCGGCCGGAAGTCCGCTGGTTCAATTCCTTCCGTGCCGCCGGCAGTGCCGAGAAGGTCGGCCGCGATCCTGTGCTTCTGGCCCCGATGCGGGCGCTGATCGGTCAGCGCCATTCCATGTCGATCTCGACGACGGCGCTGCGGTCTATTCTCGATTCGATTGCCACCCGGCTCGACGAATCACGCGATACTTCGCGATACCTGATCGGCCTTCTGGTCTTTCTCGGTCTGCTCGGCACCTTCTGGGGTCTGCTCGGCACGATCGGCTCAATCAACACGGTCATCCAGTCGCTCGATGCCGGCACGGGAAGCACCGAGGATGTCCTTGCCGCCCTTAAAACCGGCCTGTCTGCGCCTTTGACCGGCATGGGCACGGCGTTCTCGACATCGCTCTTCGGTCTCTCCGGATCGTTGATCCTCGGCTTTCTCGACCTGCAGGCGGGCCGCGCGCAAAACCGCTTTTATACCGAGCTGGAAAACTGGCTGTCATCGGTGACCGATGTCAGCTCCGACCAACTGACGGTTTCGGGGAAACCCGGCACTGCACCTGCCGAGGAGCTTCGCCAGTTGACGGAGCAGCTGGCCCGGCTCAATCAGGACGGCGGCATGAACCAGCGCACGACGGCCGCGATGGCCAGTCTGGCGGAAGGCATTCAGGGCCTGGTGAAAAACATGCGCGGCGAACAGCAGATGCTGCGCGACTGGATCGAAGCGCAGCAGGAGGAAGCAAAGTCGATGCGCAAGACGCTCGACAAGCTTTCGGCACGCATCGGACAAGCGGACAAGATTTCGGCGCATCCGGATAGAACGCCACCCAGGCTTGCCCGCGTAGAAGACACCGGAGGGAATGACTGATGGCACTGGCGCGCAAGGGCCGCAGCCAGAGGACTGTTGATTACTGGCCGGGCTTTGTCGATGCCCTGTCGACGCTGTTGCTGTCCATCATGTTCCTGCTCTGCGTCTTTGTGCTGGGGCAGTTTCTGCTTAGCCGCGAAATCAGCGGCAAGGACGATGTGCTCAACCGGCTGAACAGCCAGATCAACGAACTGACCCAACTTCTGGCATTGGAAAAGGGCGGCAAGCAGGATCTTGAGGATTCCCTAGCCAATCTGCAGGCATCGCTGGCAACGTCGGAAGGCGAGCGCTCGCGGCTACAGGCGCTGTTGGAGCAGGGAGCCGGCAGTTCCGATACCGCAAACCGGCAGATCACGGACCTGACGGGTAAGCTCGATGCCGAAAAGCAGGTGAGCACCCGGGCAATGAGCCAGATCGATCTGCTCAACCAGCAGATTGCCGCTCTGCGCAGCCAGATTGCCGCCATCGAAGGGGCGCTGCAAGCGTCCGAGGCCAAGGACACGGCATCGCAGACGAAGATCGCCGATCTCGGCCGCCGCCTGAACGTGGCGCTGGCGCAGCGTGTCCAGGAACTCAACCGCTACCGTTCCGACTTTTTCGGGCGGCTGCGTGAAATCCTGTCCGACCGCGAGAACATTCGTATCGTCGGCGACCGCTTCGTCTTCCAGTCGGAAGTGCTGTTTCCGTCCGGTGGCAATGAACTGAACCCGGCAGGGCAGGAAGAGATGGCCAAACTTGCCACGGCCCTGCTCGATCTTGCCAAGGAAATTCCCTCCGAGATCAACTGGGTGCTCCGCGTCGACGGGCATACGGACAATGTCCCGCTTTCCGGTACGGGACGTTATATCGACAACTGGGAGCTTTCGTCGGCGCGCGCGACCTCCGTCGTCAAATACCTGATCTCGCGCGGCGTTCCGGCAGACCGGCTGGTTGCCGCCGGTTTCGGTGAGTTCCAACCGATCGCCGAGGGCGACAGTGCGGAGGCGCGCTCCCAGAATCGCCGTATCGAGTTGAAGCTGACCGAGAAGTGATTGCCTTGGCTGCCGGTTAACGCGGCATCCTGCAAGCCCGTGCCCCCTGTTTCCGCCAGCGTTTCATCGTTGCCCTGACGTTTACGTGTGCGTAATCTCCGATGAGGGTGGAATTGCAGGAGGATGACGATGGATTGCGATGTTCTGGTGATCGGGGCAGGGCTTGCGGGCCTTGTGACGGCTGTGGAGGCTGCCGATCGCGGCCTGCGGGTCATCGTGCTTGACCAGGAAGGCGAGCAGAATCTCGGCGGTCAGGCCTTCTGGTCGCTGGGCGGGCTTCTGTTTGTCGATAGTCCCGAGCAGCGCCGGATGCGCATTCGCGACACACTCGATCTGGCGCGCCAGGACTGGATGGGGTCTGCGCAATTCGATCGACCCGAGGATTTCTGGCCGCGCCGCTGGGCGGAGGCCTATCTCGATTTTGCCGCGGGCGAAAAGCGTGCCTGGCTTCATCGGCAGGGCATGCGCTGGTTTCCTGTTGTCGGTTGGGCAGAGCGCGGCGGCGGGCTGGCCGATGGCCACGGAAATTCGGTGCCGCGGTTCCATGTGACATGGGGAACGGGGCCGGGCGTGCTGGCGCCGTTCATCGCACGGGCACGGGCGTTGGAGGCACGGGGGCACATTCGCTTCCGCTTCCGCCATCAGGTGGATGAATTGATCCTGAGCGGTGGCGCTGTTACCGGCGCACGTGGCTCGGTGCTCAAGAACGACGACGTGCCGCGCGGCCAGCGCAGTTCCCGCGAGGTGGTCGACGAATTCTGGTTCGAGGCCGGCGCCGTCGTCGTCGCATCCGGCGGCATCGGTGGCAATCATGATATGGTGCGCCGGCAATGGCCGGTCGATCGCCTCGGTCCACCACCGGACTTCATGGTCAGCGGTGTGCCGGATTATGTCGACGGGCGCATGGTGGAAATCGCCGAGCATGCCCGCGGCTCGGTGATCAACAAGGACCGCATGTGGCACTATACCGAGGGTCTTCGAAATTTCGATCCGGTCTGGCCGAATCACGGTATCCGCATCCTGCCCGGCCCATCCTCGTTCTGGTGCGATGCCGACGGCAACCGGTTTGCTTCACCCGCCATGCCGGGCTTCGACACGCTTGGCACGTTGAAAGCGATCCGCAGGAGTGGAGCCGACTACAGCTGGTTCATCCTGACCAAGGCGATCATCAAGAAGGAGTTCGCGCTGTCCGGCTCCGAGCAGAACCCGGATTTGACGAACAAGGACATTCCGCTGCTGCTGAAGAGGCTCGGCAAGAATCCGCCGGGGCCGGTGAAGGCTTTCATGGACAAGGGCGAGGATTTTATCGTTCGCGATCGGCTGGACGATCTGGTCGAGGCCATGAACACCCTGAGCGGCGAGAGGCGGCTTTCGCTGGAACACCTGCGTGGCCAGATCGAGGCGCGCGACCGCGAGATCGGCAATCCCTTCTCTAAGGATGCCCAGGTCACGGCCATCCGGGGTGCGCGAAACTATCTCGGCGACCGGTTGATGCGGACCGCCAAGCCTCACCGGCTTCTCGATCCGAAGGCCGGACCGCTGATTGCCGTGCGGCTCAATATCCTCACCCGGAAAACGCTGGGCGGTCTGCAGACGGATCTGAATGGCCGGGTGCTGGAGCTGTCAGGCGAGCCGGTGCCGGGGCTCTATGCGGCTGGTGAAGTCGCGGGTTTCGGCGGCGGCGGCATGCATGGTTATAACGCGCTCGAAGGCACGTTTCTTGGCGGTTGCCTGTTTTCGGGGCGAGTTGCCGGGCGCAGCGCCTGCGCCTGATCGGCGCGTGGAAACCGCTCCCCGGATTGACAGGGGAGCGGCTGAGGATCAATCCAGATGGACGTCAGCGTCCTTGACGACCGGACCCCATTTTGCCAGTTCGGCCGTCACATGGGTGGCCAGTTCTTCCGGCGTCGAGGCGACGATGGTGGCGCTGAAATCCTTCATCTTTTCGGCCACCGTCGGGTCCGCCAAAGCCTTTTTCGCCGCAGCATTCAGCCGGTCGATGGCTTCCTTCGGCGTGCCGGCCGGGGCAAATAGTGCATTCCAGGTATAGGTCTCGTAGCCGGGAATGGTC
This sequence comes from Pararhizobium sp. P1_E7, assembly GCF_056405855.1. NCBI lineage: Bacteria > Pseudomonadati > Pseudomonadota > Alphaproteobacteria > Hyphomicrobiales > Rhizobiaceae > Pararhizobium > Pararhizobium sp. P1_E7. The sequence continues at coordinate 324,712 of NZ_JBFUBH010000002.1, forward strand.
TCGGCGATCGTCGGCACATCCGGGAAGGAGGGGGCACGCTCCTTCGTTGTCACGGCCAAGGCCCGCAAGGTGCCGGACTTGATGTGACCGGAGGACGACGGCAGGTTGTCGAACATGACCGGCACCTGGTTGCCGATGACGTCGTTCAGCGCCGGGCCGGATCCCTTGTACGGCACGTGCTGCATGCTGACACCGGCCATTTTCTTGAACAGTTCGCCGGAAAGATGCAGCGGCGTGCCGTTTCCGGACGAGGCGTAGGAGTATTGGTCCGGCGCTGCCTTCAGCAAGGCCACGAGTTCAGCGACGGTCTTGGCTGGCAGTTCCGGGTTAACCACGAGCACGTTGGGCACCAGCACCAGCAGCGAGACCGGCGCAAAGTCCTTCTCCGGGTCGTAGGGCTTGGTCTTCAAAATCAACGGATTGAGCGCGTGGGTCGCCACCGTTCCCATCAGGATCGTATAGCCATCGGGTTCAGCCCGGGCCACGCGGTCGGCGCCGAGATTGCCGCCGGCGCCCGCGACGTTTTCAACCACGACCTGCTGGCCGAGATCGTCAGACATTTTCTGCCCGATGATGCGGGCAACGACGTCGGTCGAGCCGCCGGCGGCAAACGGTACCACCAGGGTCACCGGACGATCGGGGAATTCCTGTGCCTGTGCCGCCGTACCAAGGGCAAGCGCTGACACTGCCACCACTGCAAGGCCAAGTGCCGTCCGCCGTTTTAAAGACGTCATTCCAATCTCCTCCCAAAGCGTTCCTGTCCGGAAACAACACGAAGGCCGTTTCCGCGGGAAACAATAGGGCGGGATGTCCCAAGAGCAACCTTGGGGCAGGGATTTAACGGTTAAACACGTCAGCCGAGCGTGATGACGTTGCTTGCCTCCGGCGAATCATAGTCGAACTGCAGCCGGGCGAGCTTGGCGTAGAGCCCGCCTTGACGGACGAGGGAGGCGTGCGTGCCTTCCTCGACGATCTTGCCCTGATCCATGACGAGGATACGGTCCGCCTTTAGCACGGTTGCCAGGCGATGGGCGATGACAAGCGTTGTCCGTTCGCGCATCAGTCCATCCAGCGCCTTCTGGACCAGCGTCTCGCTTTCGGCGTCGAGCGCGGAGGTCGCCTCGTCGAGCAGAAGCACGGGTGCGTCTTTCAGGATCGCGCGGGCAATGGCGATGCGCTGCCGCTGGCCGCCCGACAGCGTGATGCCGCGTTCGCCGACCTGCGTGTCGTAGCCGTGGTCGAGCCTGGCGATGAATTCGTCGGCCTGGGCGGCGACGGCTGCGGCCTTTACCATCTCACGCGATGCCGATGGCAGGCCGAACGCGATGTTGTCGTGGATCGAAGCCGCAAAGATCGTCACGTCCTGCGGCACGATGGCGATGCGGCGGCGCAAGGCTTGCGGATCGACGGCGCGGATATCGGCGCCATCCACGCAGATTGCACCCTTTACCGGATCGTAGAACCTCAGAAGCAGGGAGAAGACAGTGCTCTTGCCGGCGCCGGACGGGCCGACGATGGCAACCGTTTCGCCCGGCTTGATAGCAAAGCTCAGACCCTTGACGCTTTTGTAATTGGGTCTTGAGGGGTAGGCAAAGTGAACGTCGTTGAAGGTCACGGCGCCCTGTGCCGGTTCCGGCATCGCAAGCGGATCGGCCGGTGCGGTTATGTCAGGCTGCTCCGCCAGCAATTCGCTCAGGCGCTCGGCGGCGCCCGCGGCCTGGGAGAGTTCGCCCCAGACTTCCGAAAGCGCGCCGAGGCTGCCTGCGGCAAAGACCGAGTAGAGCAGGAACTGGCCGAGTGTTCCGGCCGACAGCGCGCCTGAGAGCACGTCCTGCGCGCCGAACCACAACACGGCAACGACGCTGCCGAAGATCATGGTGATGGCAAAAGCCGTGAGGATGGAGCGGGCCTTGATGGCGGAGCGTGCCGCCTCATAGGCGCTTTCGACAGCGCTGCCGTAACGGGCCTGTGCCACGGCTTCGCCGTTGAACGCCTGGACGGTGCGGGCGGCCGAAATCGCTTCGCCGGCATAGGCCGAGGCGGTAGCCAGCGTATCCTGCGCCTCGCGCGACCGGCGCCGTACCGAGCGGCCAAAACCGACCAGCGGGAAGACGATGACGGGAATGGCTGCGATCACCAGGCTCGACAGTTTCGGGCTGGTATAGACCATCATGCCGATGGCCCCGAGACACAGGATGGTATTGCGCAGCGCCACGGACGCCGTCGCGCCGACGGCGGACTTGATCTGTGTCGTATCGGCGGTCAGCCGCGAGACGATCTCGCCGGACTGGTTGACATCGAAGAAGGAGGGGGAAAGCCGAGTGACATGGTCGAAGACGTCGCGGCGCAGGTCAGAGACGATGCGTTCGCCGAGCGTGATGACGAAGTAGTAGCGGGCCGCACTCGCCAGAGCCAGAATGATCGCGAGGATCATCAGCATCGAAAAGTAGGTGTTGATGAAGCCGGAATCGGAATTCGAGAAGCCGTGGTCGATCATCCGGCGCACGGCCATCGGCAGCGTCAGGGTCGTCACGGCAGCAACGACCAGCGAAATGCCGGCGCCTATGACGAGATTGCGATAGCGCTGGATATACGGCAGCAGCTTGACCAGCGGGCGGACCGACTTCCGTCCCGCCGGTTGAACGACCTCATTCGACACATGACCTCCAATACCGGAAGAAGCTGCAAAACTCGCATGAGTCTTCTCCGGCGGTACTTGTTATCCTAATGACCATCATGTATAGGCACGGCATCAAATTGGGAAGCCGTGGTCCCTTCAGTGGTCTGCGGCTTCATTTACGTGTTCGGTCCCCATGCCGCAATGGCCCGCAAATGGCTTGCGACAATTGGACCCTGGAACTTGCAGGAAGATTGTTATGAAGGCTGATATCCATCCCGCTTACCACATGATCAAAGTCGTCATGACAGACGGCACCTCCTACGAAACCCGCTCGACCTGGGGTTCGGAAGGTCAGACCATGAACCTCGAAATCGACCCGAAGTCGCATCCGGCATGGACCGGTGGCAACCAGCAGATGATGGACCGCGGCGGCCGCGTTTCCAAGTTCAAGAAGCGCTTCGAAGGCCTCGGCCTCTAAGCTTTTCCTGCTGGAACATGACTTTGAGAAGCCCGGTTTTCCCGGGCTTTTTTGCGTTTGGGGCCGACGTCACGCCCCTCCTGAGCGGCAGTACTTTCCAGCCGCAGTGTCCCGATCCCAAAAAAAACAATAGTGTTGACTAATCAATTAGTGTCGGCTATTTGAATGGGCATGTTAGAAGCTGCCCACATCACCACTGTCCTGCGCACCCTCGCTGATCCGACGCGGCGCGCCGTTTTCGAGCGGGTCGTCGGTTGCGACGAAATAACCGTGGTCGAGCTGACGCGCGGCAGCGGCGTGACGCAGGGCGCCATCTCGCAGCATCTCAAGTCGCTGAAGTTGGCCGGCCTTGTCGTCGAGCGTCCGGAAGGCCGCAACGTCTATTATCGGGCCCGGCCGGAAGGTCTCGAACCGCTTGCCGATTGGATGAGCCATTACGGCGTCTTCTGGCGCGACCGCTTTGCCAATCTTAGAACCTTGCTCAAGGAGATCGATCCATGAACGATGCTGCGTTGAAATCCGATATTCAGGATATTGTCGTCGATGAGGTCTTTCCGCATGCGCCGGAAACGATCTGGAAGGCATTGACATCAGGCGACCTGATCGCCCGCTGGATGATGCCGCCGACGGGGTTCGCTGCGGTTGAGGGTACGCACTTTACCTACCAGACGACGCCCGCCGGTGAATGGGACGGTATCATCCGTTGCCAGGTATTGCAGGTGATTCCGAACCAGCGCCTGGCTTATGCCTGGAAGGGCGGGCACGCCGGAAACGCCGGCTACGGCTCGCTGCTCGATACCGTCGTTACATGGATGCTTACCAAAGCTGAAAGCGGCACCCGCGTCCGCCTTGTCCACTCCGGCTTTGTGCTGCCGAAGAATGATACTGCTTACCAGCACATGAGCAACGGCTGGAGGAAGGTCGTCAGAAATCTGGATGCTGTTGCCGCTGAACAGGATGGTACGAACCCCCTGCAGTGACAGTGTCGCGGAGTAACCGCGCCTTGGGCAGGTCTGGCTGCTGACGTTTCGTCCTGCGCGCTTCGCTGAAATCATAATACCGCTGCCGAAACGAGGCTTCCCGGTCTGTCCGGAAGCCTCGAATGAGAACCTGTGCGCGGGCAATATTTACTTTCCAACTGCATCTTGAGGAGAAGAGAGATGAGCAAGGCTTTTAAGGGTGGATGCGCGTGCGGCGCGATCCGGTATGAAATCACCGCAGAACCGGTTTTCATGAACGAGTGCCAGTGCCGGGACTGCCAGCACAGGAGCGGAACGGGACACGGCTCCTACCTGACATTCGCCGGCAGGAAGGATGTAAAGCTTGAAGGGGAGGCGACAGAATGGGAGGTCGCCGGCGATAGCGGCGGTATCAAGAGCCACGCCTTTTGCCCCACCTGCGGCGCGCCGGTCTATCTGACCTTCGCAGCGATGCCGGATTTCTTCACGGTTCATGCGGCAAGCCTTGACGATCCAGGCCGGTTTAAACCGCAAGTGGTGACTTACAATCTGCGCGGTTATGCGTGGGATCATCTCGATCCGGCTCTGCCGAAATTCGAAAAAATGCCACCGGCCTAAAATCACTCGGCTTCGGTGGCAGGTGGGCGGCGGGCTTGAGGTTTTGCCCGCCTGCCCGGCTTACCATGCGTTGCATCTGAAGCATGAAAGAGTGCTTCCCTCACGGCGCAACCGCCGCTAGAGTTCCATCAGCGTCACTAAGTTGACGGGGGTGGGGTCCGGATGAAGATTTTGTTTGCGGAGATCGCTGCGGCGGCCTTCGTTCTGTTTGCCCGCGCGATCACTGCGGTTCGTGCCATCTGGCCGGAGCATGGATTGCCGTCGCGGCCATGCGTCTATTTTGCCAATCATTCCAGCCACGGCGATTTCGTCCTGGTCTGGGCGGTGCTGCCGCCGAGACTGCGCAATCAGGCCCGTCCGGTGGCCGGGGCTGAATACTGGCTGAAATCCAAGGTGAGCACATTCATCGGCCGGGATGTCTTCAACGCCGTGCTGATCGAGCGTGAGCGGGAGAAGCGGACGCAGGATCCGATCGAGCTGATGACCACGGCAATCGATGACGGTTCGTCGCTGATCCTCTTTCCAGAGGGCACGCGAAACCTGACCGATGCGCGGCTCCTTCCCTTCAAAAGCGGCCTCTTTCATCTGGTTTCGGCGCGCCCGGACGTCGATCTCGTGCCGGTGTGGATCAACAATCTCAACCGCGTCATGCCGAAAGGCGAGATCGTGCCGATCCCGCTGATCTGCACCGTCACCTTCGGCGATGCCCTGCGTTTGACGCCCAACGAGGGCAAGGACGTCTTTCTTGAGCGAATGCAGGCCGCGCTTTTGGCGTTATCTCCAAAACCATTAGGAAGCGGCGAATGAATACGGCAAGCTCTGACCTTCTCACTCTGGTCCTCGGTATCGTCGGCGTCCTGATCTTCGCGTCTGCGGTCGGCTATATGCTGCAGCGGCGCTTTTCCGCCAATGGGCCGAATGCTGCGGTGGAAAACCTCAACGCCCGCATCAAGGCCTGGTGGATCATGGTCATCCTGATCGGCATCGCTTTCATCGCGGGCCGGATCGGCGTCCTGGTTCTCTTCGCCTTCTGTTCGTTTGCCGCTCTGCGGGAATTCGTCACCCTGATCAATACCCGGCGTGCCGATCATTGGGCGCTGGCCTCGGCCTTCTTCGTCGTCCTGCCGATCCAGTACTACCTGCTCTGGGCGAAAGAGTATGGCATCTTCGCCATCTTCATTCCGGTCTACGCCTTCCTGTTGATGCCGATCATTTCCGTGTTGAGGGGCGATACCGAGCGTTTCCTCCTTCGCGTCGCCGAGGTGCAATGGGCGCTGATGATCTGCGTTTTCTGCGCCTCGCATGTGCCGGCACTGCTGACCCTCACCATTCCCGGCTTCGAGGGGCGCAATGTGCTTCTGATCGCCTTCCTGGTGATTGTCGTGCAGTTGAGCGATGTGCTGCAATATGTCTGGGGCAAGCTGTTCGGGCGCACCAAGATCGCCCCGAACCTGTCGCCGTCGAAGACGGTTGAGGGCTTTGTGGGCGGTGTGGCGAGCGCCACCTTGATTGGTGCATCGCTGTGGTGGATCACGCCGTTTACGCCGTTCCAGGCGGGCCTCCTTGCCCTCATCATCACCCTCATGGGCTTTTTCGGCGGTCTGGTGATGTCGGCGGTCAAGCGTGACCGCGGCGTCAAGGACTGGGGCAATCTTATCGAAGGCCACGGCGGGCTGATCGACAGGCTGGATTCCGTCGTCTTTTCGGCGCCGATCTTTTTCCACATCGTGCGCTACTGGTGGTCGCTCTCGTGACGACGATGCTCCGGCGGTGGGCAGGCAGCGGTGCGGTGCATGCACTCATCGCCTTTCTGGCCATGGGCGGCTGGGCGGTCTTTGCCAACCGCGGTCATGCCATGCCGCAGCCGCTTTATTCCGGGCTTCTGCAGGGCGCGCTGTCGGCCTGCCTGACACTATTCCTGAAATCCGTGGTTGACGCCCTGTCCAAACGCTTCAACGGCCTCGCGCGATTGTGGGCGCCGCCACTCTTGGCCTGCCTCGGCTCTGCAAGCCTGCTTACGGCGCTGCATGCATTGATCGGGACGCCCGAAATTGCCAGCACAATCGCGGTGCCGCTGCTGGTGTCGACCAGCTACGCATCGATCTACAATTATTCGATTTCCAACAGAAAAGGTGCGGGAACATGACGGATACGGGCGACAGGCGGCCTCTGGCAAGCCGCAACACCCGATGGGCCGGTGCCATCGCCCGATGGCTGGCAGCCCGGGCGATCACGCCCAACCAGATTTCCCAGGCTAGCATGGTGGCCGCCGCGCTGGCCGGCGGCACCTTCGTGCTGGCCGGGCAGAGTTCGGGCAGCTTGCGGATTGTTTGCCTGCTCCTGGCGATCCTGTTCTGCCAGCTCCGGCTCTTGTGCAATCTGTTCGACGGCATGGTCGCCGTGGAAGGGGGCAAGGGCGCGCCGGATGGTCCCTTCTGGAACGAGTTTCCCGATCGGGTCGCCGATCTCCTGATTTTTGCCGGCGCCGGCTATGGCATCGGCATGCCGGGGCTCGGCTGGGCGGCCGGTGCCTTTGCCGTCCTCACCGCCTATGTCCGTGAACTGGGGCGCGCCACGGGGCAGCCCAGCGATTTCTCCGGTCCGATGGCCAAGCAGCATCGCATGGCGGCAATCACGGCGGCGGCTGCCATCTCCATCCTGGAGCCATTGTGGGGAGGCCACAACCAGGTGCTGATGGCGGCGCTGTGGGTCGTTGCTGCCGGAGCATTGCTCACGGCAGTCCGCCGGAGCCGGACATTGATCGCTCGGTTGAAAGAGACCGGCAAGCAATAGCTTGGCGATATCGGCAGAAAACAAAAACCCGGCAATGGCCGGGTTTAACGTTTGGACTGCCTGTGGCTCTAGGATCAGTTCGTGCCGAAGGCCGTCTGCAGCAGGGTGAGCTGAGCCTTGACGCCGTTCTGGTTGTCGGGCGTGAAGTTCTGGGCTTCCTGCGGGCGGTAGATTTCGCGGTCGAGCAGAGCGACGCGGTTCTGCAGGCGCAGCGAACGGTCGATCAGGTCACGGAAACCTTCCGGCAGGTCGTTCCAACCCGGTGCGGTGCGATCGACGTTGAAGCTGTCGAGGCGAACCTTGTTCTTTTCCGACAGCACCTGTTCGCGGTTCATCTCGCCATTGTTGACGGCGCGCTGCAGCAGAAGCCAGGAGGCCATCTGCATCAGGCGGGTGGTGAGGCGCATCGATTCAGCCGCATAGAGCACCGATGCCATACGCGGCAGAACCTTGGAGGCGGCACGGCCGGGGCCGTCGAGATAGCTTGCGGTTTCTTCGACCAGGCCCATGCCTTCCGCATAAAGGGTTTTGAACTGCGCCGAAGACGCAGCGTGCCCCGCGAAGCTCACAGTATTCAATCCCCGTTCGGACATGGCTTGATTCCCTGGTTAAACGCATCAACTTGGTCAGGTAACGAACGGGTTAATAAAAAGTTTCCCGCCGCCCGTCTATGTTGGAACATGATCCCATAGCGCATTCCGCGCAAGCCTATTCTTAAGAAAGGGTTAATCTCCACACTTCTTTGCAAATTGTGGAAAAAAGGACAAAAAAAAGAGCCGCAAAAGCGGCTCTCAAGGTAAAACAGGGAGAAAAATCAGACCATTCGCAAATGCGGAAATGCCTGAGTCCAGAGCGATCCGGATATCCTAGTAATACCTTGTAATGCTTAATGATGCGTTACAACGGCCAGCTTTAGACCGCAGTCATGTCTTGTTTCAAGGGGCGGACAAGCGGGCTTTGCTTTGCAAACGGAAACTATGAACGAAATAAGCTTTCCGCGGCTGATTTGCTTGCGGACTTCCTGGCCTTTTCGGCTTCAAGCCGCTCGATCTCCTGCTTCAGCAAGTCAATGCGCAGGGACAGCTCATCGACTGACAGCAATGCCAGATCGCTACCGATCTCATGGGCCAGTTGCTTCTTCGGACGGTCATCATCAAACAAGCTCATTGCGGCCTCCCTGTTGGCTCCTCGCCGTTTGGTTCCTCGTCGAACGGGGCTGCGCGCGGCGAGAGCTGCAGGCTTTCGGGCGTCGTCAGCGTGCCCGGGTTGATGGTCGAATAGGCGTCGCGTTCGGATGCCGGCAGGGCGGCGCGCATGCGGCTGCGGAAGATCGCGTAGGCGGTGATCAGCAGGTGGGCGCAGGCCGTGATCATGAACAGGCCGTAGGGTCCGGTGACGGTCATGATCGGGCCGCCGATGGTCGGGCCGATGATCGTGCCGATGCCGTAGAGCAAGAGCAGTCCGCCGGAAATCTTGACGAAATCCTCGGGCGTCGCAAAGTCGTTGGCGTGCGATACGGCGATCGGATAGAGCGCGTTGGCGGTGGCGCCATAAATCCCGACAAGCGTGATCAGCATGATCACATGCGTTGGCTCGATCAGGAAGATCAGCATGCCGGCGACGGCCGCGACCGCCGCAAGGGCTGCGAGTACGTAGCGGCGGTCGATCTTGTCGGAGAGACGGCCGGCCGGAAACTGCATCACCGCGCCGGCAAAGATCGTCGTACTCATCATGAGCGCGACATTGCTGTCCGTCAGCCCGACCTGGCGGCCGAAGACGGCGCCGAGCGTGCCGTAGGCGCCGTTGGCGATGCCGACCAGCAGGATGCCGAGAAAAGAGATCGGCGAGTTGCGATAGAGTGCGCGAAGGTCGAGGCTTACCTGTTTCAGCGGCTGCGGCGAGGCGGCCGTCGAGAGCAGCGTCGGCAACATGGCAAGGCAATAGACAATGCCGCAGATCATGAAAAATGTCGTCGTCGCGGTATCGCCAAACGGGATCATCAGCTGGCCGCCGACAACGCCCATCAGCGTGATGGCGATATAGAGCGAGAAGATCGCGCCGCGGCTTTCATTGGTGGCGCGCTCGTTCAGCCAGCTTTCGATGATCATCGATGTGCCGGCCGTCGAGAAGCCCGTGAAGGCGCGCAAGACCACCCACCAGATTGGATCGACGAGAAGGCCGGTCAGAAGTGCGATGATCGCCAGAATGGCGGCAAAGCAACTGAAAGCGCGCACATGGCCGGCGCGCTTGACGATCGTCGGCGCCAGCAGGCAACCCAGAACGAAGCCGCTGGCCCAGGATGTGCCGAGCAGACCGAGCAGTGTCGTCGAATATCCTTCCGTCGTGCCGCGCACCGGCAGCAACAGGCTGTGCAGGCCGTTCCCGAGGAAAAGAAACAGCGTTCCAAGCAGGAGGGAGGCAACGGGAAGAAGGTTTTTTCGCATGTGAAATCCGCTGGTTCCGGGCTACGGCAAAACGTAGGGCCATGCCGCCATAATTGCCAGCCGGAATTTTTCATTGAGTGAGCCTGCAAAAGACGCTCTAACCCAGATGGCGCGCAAAAGTGACGCGCGTGTGACGGGCCGGAAGCGCTGCTAAGCTCTTTTCAACAAACGAGAAAACAATGTCGAAAGCGTTAACGGTCATCCTGCTTTTGGCCATGCTGATCCAGGTCCTGAAACCACTCGACCTGCCTGGGCTGCGCCATCGCCGGGATTTCTGGAAAATCGCCGTGTTTGCGATCGCGGTGATGATGGTAACGGTACTGATCCGGCCCTAAAGCGCGCCGCGATCTTTCAGATTCGTGCCGCGCTTCAGGTCTTTGATTTTGCGCGATATCGTTATCGCAAAACCGCTGCTCACATTTGCGCGCCATGCCCTAGAGAAGGATCGAGCCGCTCATGACTGCGGCGCATTGTCCGGCAATCCGGATGCTGTGAACCTCGCCGTTCGACTTGCGGGCGGTCACGCGGATTACACTTCTTCGCCCCATCTCGACGCCTTGTTCAATGGTGATATCGACATTGGCGTCCCTGTCCGGTAGCAGCGATGTCAAAAGCGCTGCGAGTGCGCCCGAGGCGCTTCCGGTCGCCGGGTCTTCGATGACATTGTCGAGCGGCGCAAACATCCGGGCGCGCAAATGCCACGGGCTTTCCGGCCGGCGCGTGTAAAGAAACAGGGCAAACTGGTCGTCTTCCGGCTGATATCGCCGGCCGGCTTCGGCAAAGGCCGCGGTGTTGGGGCAGGCACGGGCGAGCGCTTCGATATCCGCAACCTCGGCGATCGCGAAAGGCAGACCGACAGAGCCGATAACGGGGGCGTGGGTTGTGGTACATATCGCCTGCGCCTCGATCGAGGCGCAGCGCGCGATGGTGTCGCTGTCGACCTGCGGTCCCAGCGATAGCGGTTGCGGGGCGAAAATGCCCGCGCCGATCACATGCCCGCCTGCGTCGCGTGTCAGGGCCGCCTCGACGATACCTGCCTTTTCTTCGAACCGAAGCACGTCGCCGGCCGGTCTGCCGAATATGCCGGGCTGATTGCCGAGAACAAACGCCGTGCCGACATTCGGATGTCCGGCGAACGGGATTTCCATCGTCGGGGTGAATATCCTGACGCGTGCCGTGTTGGCCGGATCTTCCGGCGGCAGCACGAAGGTGACTTCGGAATAGCGGAATTCGGCGGCGATATTCTGCATCTGCGCACCGGACAGGCCGCGTGCATCCGGGATGACAGCCAGCTGGTTGCCGGCAAACCGCTCGCTGGTGAAAACATCCACGGTGACATACGCGACGCTGTGCATTTCGATTACCTTCGCTCCCGTTGAAATCTGTCTTGAGGGATATCGCGGAGCGGCGGGGATGCGAACCACGATCTTGTCACCCTGACAATCAGGGAGCGCACGACAGGCCGGACGGATAGCTGGAGGATGAGGCGCCCGGGACGATATCGGCCTGCTTCTGCGCGCCACGAAAAAAGCCCGGCCGCTTGCGCGTGCCGGGCTTCCTCCTCTCCCTCCGTAACTTTGATATTACGCGGCTTTTTCGAATTCTTTCTTCCATCCGCCCTTGGCGGCAAGGCTGCACATCTCGGCGCGATGGCTAAACGCGCGCTGGCCGGCGGCGACGTTTTCCGGCTTGCCGCTCCAGGCACTGAGTGCCTCGGACTGAAGAGCCCGGCCGTAGGAGAAGGTCATGCCCCAGGGCAGGTCGTAACCGGCATTCATGGCGGAGAGGTGCGCTGTCGCTTCTTCGGTGGACTGGCCGCCGGAGAGGAAGGCGATGCCCGGAACGGCTGACGGAACCGTGCGCTTCAAAACCTTGACGGTGCGCTCAGCGACTTCATCGACCGAAGCCTTGCGGGCCTTCTTGCCGTCGATGACCATGCTCGGCTTCAGGATCATGCCTTCCAGGCTGACGCGGGCGTCGCTCAGTTCTTCGAAGACAATGCGCAGCGTTTCTTCGGTCACCTCTTCCGCGCGCTCGATCGAGTGGGTTCCCGGTGCGCCGTCCATCAGCACTTCCGGCTCGACGATCGGCACGATGCCGGCTTCCTGGCAAAGAGCGGCGTAGCGGGCAAGCGCCTGGGCGTTTGCCTTGATGGCGCCGAAGCTCGGCAGCACATCGGAGACCGAGATCACGCCGCGCCATTTGGCAAACCGGGCACCGGCGTCATAGTAGGTCTTCAAGCGGGCGGCGAGGCCATCGAGGCCCTCGGTGATCGTCTCGCCGGGAAATTTAGCCATCGGCTTTGCGCCGGTATCGACCTTGATGCCGGGTACCGCGCCGGCGGCGCGGATGACATCGACGAGCGGCGTGCCGTCGGCTGCCTTCTGGAACAAAGTTTCCTCATAGAGGATGACACCGGAGATATAGGCCTTCATTGCCTCGTCGGTGCGAAACAGCATCTCGCGGTAATCGCGGCGCGATGTTTCGGTCGATGTCAGGCTGATCGTCTCGAAGCGTTTGCCGATCGTCGCCGTGGACTCGTCGGCGGCCAGCAGACCCTTGCCGGTGGCGACCATGGCTGCTGCGATGTCTTCCAGTCTTTCGCTCATATGCGTTCTCCTTGTCCTGATAGATCGCGGATAGCAGAAGAATACGGCAACGAAAATGGAAATTAAATTGTTTAAAACGATTGAAATAAATTTAATCGTTTGAAAGATTGAGATTATTTTTGCGGTTCGTTCAAATATGGGTGCGCCGCAACGAAAAACCCCGGCACAAGGCCGGGGCTGAAAGAGATGATTGGCGTCAGTTCAGCCGTTACTTCTGCTGGTGCAGGATATCGACGCCCGGCAGCGGTTTGCCTTCCATCCATTCGAGGAAGGCGCCGCCGGCGGTGGAGACGTAGGTGAGGTCATCGGCAACGCCGGCATGGTTCATCGCCGAAACCGTATCGCCGCCACCGGCGACGGAAACCAGGGCGCCGCTCTTGGTGCGGCTGGCGGCATGCTTGGCGACGGCGACCGTGGCCTTGTCGAACGGCGCGATTTCAAACGCGCCGAGAGGGCCGTTCCAGACCAGCGTTTCGGCCCTGCTGACCCAGTCATTGACGGCGGCGATCGACTTCGGGCCGACATCGAGCACCATGGCATCGGCCGGAATGGCTTCGATATCGACCACTTCATTGTCGGCACCGGCCTTGAACTCGCGGGCAACGACGCCGTCGACCGGCAGAACGATGGCGCAACCGGCCGTCGCTGCTTCGATCATGATCTGCTTGGCGGTATCGGCAAGGTCATGCTCGCACAGCGACTTGCCGACATTGGTGCCGCGCGCAGCGATGAAGGTGTTGGCCATGCCACCGCCGATGACGAGGGCATCGACCTTCTTCACGAGGTTCATCAAAAGGTCGATCTTGGTGGAGACCTTGGCGCCGCCGACGATGGCGACGACCGGCCGCTTGGGATTACCGAGGCCCTTTTCCAGCGCTTCAAGCTCGGCCTGCATGGTGCGGCCGGCATAGGCGGGCAGCAAACGGGCAAGACCTTCGGTGGACGAGTGGGCACGGTGCGCCGCGGAGAAGGCGTCGTTGACGTAGATGTCGCCATTGGCGGCCAGCGCCTTGGTGAACTCGGCGTCGTTCTTTTCCTCGCCCTTGTGGAAGCGGGTGTTTTCCAGCAGCAGCACATCGCCGTCATTCATGCCGGCAATTGCTGTTGCAGCCTTTTCGCCGATGCAATCGGCAGAAAAGTGGACGCGCTGGTCGAGAATGTCTTCGACGGCAGGGGCGATCAGCGACAGCGACATGTCGGCGGCCGGTTCGCCCTTCGGACGGCCGAAATGGGCGAGCAGGATGACCTTGGCACCCTTTTCCGAGAGTTCGCGGATGGTCGGCACGACGCGTTCGATGCGGGTCGCATCCGTTACCTGGCCGTCCTTGACCGGCACATTGAGATCGACGCGCACAAGCACGCGCTTGCCGGCGATATCGGTGAGGTCGTCGAGGGTCTTGAAAGTCATGGATGGTCTCCGGTCATAGTCTTAAGAAAAGGGTGGGGTAGTCCATCACCAGCCCGTCGTCGTCCACCGGCAGTTCGGCGGTGAAGGAGCGGTCCTCGGCCTCGTATCGATAAAGGCTGTTTTCTTCCAGGCAGGTATAGTTCTGGCCGTCGGGAAAGGGCTCGAACGTATCGAAGGGGACATAGAGCATGGTGAGTTTGGCGGTGCCGTGCTCAGGCTTCAGGCCGAGGCGGCGGATAGGCAGGGTATTGGTAAAGGGCGTTCCGGCAAGATCGATATCGATGCAGCCGTCAAAGGCGGGCAGGGCCGCGCCGCCGGCATCGCGCCAGTGTCCATTGCCATCGGATGCCAGGGAAAGTCTCTGGCCATCTGTCGTGTCGATGCTGAAGGACATCACGGTCCAGGCCCCATCGCAGTCGATCGTGTAGCGGACGCCGTAAGGGCGGCCGCCGCGTTCGCCGATCAGGACACTTGAAGCGCGAATGCCTGCTTCAGAAGGTCCGATCGTCAGGTGTTCGAGCCCTTCCCCTTCGAGCGGACGCCAGCGTACCGTCTTGAGGGAAGGGCGCCGAAACATGGCTTTAGATCAGCTTGGCCATCGCAACGGCCGTGTCGGCCATGCGGTTGGAGAAGCCCCATTCATTGTCGTACCAGGAGAGGATACGCACGAACTTGCCTTCCAAGACCTTGGTCTGGTCGTTGGCGAAGATCGAGGAATGGCTGTCATGGTTGAAGTCGCGCGAAACCAGCGGCTCGTCGGTGTAGCCAAGGATACCCTTGAGCGCGCCGTCGGCGGCTGCCTTGATCGCGCCGTTGATTTCCGCAACCGTCGTGTCCCGCTTGGCGACGAACTTGAAGTCGACGACGGAAACGTTCGGGGTCGGAACGCGGATCGAGGTGCCGTCGAGCTTGCCCTTGAGGTGGGGCAGGACGAGGCCGACGGCCTTTGCAGCGCCGGTCGAGGTCGGGATCATCGACAGGGCGGCTGCACGGGCGCGGTAGAGATCCTTGTGCATCGTGTCGAGCGTCGGCTGGTCGCCGGTATAGGAGTGGATCGTCGTCATGAAGCCATGGTCGATACCGACGACGTCGTCCAGGGTCTTGACCACCGGAACCAGGCAGTTGGTGGTGCAGGAGGCGTTGGAGATGACCAGGTGTTCCTTGGTCAGTTCGTTGTGATTGACACCGAAGACCACGGTCAGGTCAGCACCGTCGGCAGGGGCCGAAACGATGACGCGCTTGGCGCCAGCCTGCAGGTGCAGGGCAGCCTTGTCGCGGGCGGTGAAGATGCCGGTGCATTCGAGCGCGATATCGACGCCCATTGCGGCATGCGGCAAGGTTGCCGGGTCCTTGATTGCCGTGACCTTGATCGGCTTGCCGCCGGCAACGCTGATCGTGTCGCCTTCGACCTTCACGTCGGCCGGAAACTTGCCGTGGATCGAATCGTAGCGCAGGAGGTGAGCATTGGTCTCGACAGGGCCGAGATCGTTGATGGCAACGACTTCAATATCGGTGCGGCCGGATTCGACGATGGCGCGAAGGACGTTGCGGCCGATGCGGCCAAAGCCGTTGATGGCAACTTTTACAGTCATTTCAGGTCTCTCCCTGTCTAAGGTCTCGAGGTGGAAAACGGAGCGCGTTGGGACGCGCTCCGAAGGGGAAAATCAGCCGAGCTTCTTTTCGGCAGCCGCGACGATGGCGTCCGAGGTGATGCCGAAATGCTTGAACAGATCCTTGGCCGGGGCGGACGCGCCGAAGGAATGCATGCCGACGAAATCGCCGTCGTTGCCGATGAAGTAATCCCAGCCCTGGCGGACTGCAGCTTCTGCGGCGATCTTGACCGGTGCATTGCCGATGACGGCCTTGCGGTAGGCCTCCGGCTGTTCCTGGAAGAGTTCGAAGCAGGGAACCGAAACGACGCGGGTCGCGATGCCCTTGCCGTTCAGTTCGGCAGCAGCCTTGACGGCCAGTTCGACTTCCGAGCCCGATGCGAAGATCGAGACCTTGGCATTGCCGGCGGCGATCAGCTCGTAGGCGCCCTTGGCGCAGAGGTTTTCAGCCGAATAGGTGAGACGCGACGGCGCCAGGTTCTGGCGGGTCAGCGCCAGGCCGGACGGACGATGCTGTTCCTTCAGGGCCTGCTGCCAGCATTCGGCGGTTTCCACCGCGTCGGCCGGACGGAACATCAGAAGGTTCGGAATGGCGCGAAGGGCGGCCATGTGCTCGACAGGCTCGTGCGTCGGGCCATCTTCGCCGACACCGATCGAATCGTGTGTCAGGACGTGGATGACGCGGATGCCCATCAAGGCAGCGAGACGGATCGACGGACGGCAGTAGTCCGAGAAGATCATGAAGCCGCCGGAATAAGGGATCAGGCCGCCGTGCAGCGCGATGCCGTTCATGGCTGCCGCCATGCCGTGTTCGCGGATGCCCCAGTGCATGTAGCGGCCGGAGAAATCGGTCGGGGTGATCGACTTCATCTGGCTGGTCTTGGTGTTGTTGGACGGCGTCAGGTCGGCCGAACCGCCAAGCGTTTCCGGAACGATGCCGTTGATGACTTCAAGCGCATCTTCGGATGCCTTGCGGGTGGCGACCGTCGGCGGAGCCTCGGCCAGCTTCTTCTTGTAGGTGTCGATGGCGGCATCGAGATCGCCCGGCAGCGCGCCGGTAAAGCGGCGGACGAATTCGGACTTCTTGGCGGCGTCGGTCGAAGCCAGGCGGCCTTCCCAGGCCTCGTGCGCTTCAGCCGAGCGGCCGCCGGCCGTGCGCCATGCGTCAAGAACGTCTGCCGGGACGGTAAAGGCTTCGGCGTCCCAGTTGAGCGCCTTGCGGGTCGCTGCAATTTCCTCGGCACCCAGCGGCGAACCGTGAACCTTGTGGGTGCCCTGCTTGTTGGGTGCGCCGAAGCCGATGATGGTCTTGCAGGCGATAAAGGTCGGGCGGTCGGACTTCTGGGCCGCTTCGATGGCCGCCGCGATCTGCTCGGGGTCGTGACCGTCAACACGGATCGTGTTCCAGTGAACGGCCTGGAAGCGGGCGATCTGGTCGGTCGAATCCGACAGCGAGACGGCACCGTCGATGGTGATGTTGTTGTCGTCCCAGAACAGCACCAGCTTGTTGAGCTTGAGGTGCCCGGCAAGCGCGATGGCTTCGTGGCTGATACCTTCCATCAGGCAGCCGTCACCGCAGAGCACG
Source organism: Pararhizobium sp. P1_E7 (assembly GCF_056405855.1). Classification (NCBI taxonomy): domain Bacteria; kingdom Pseudomonadati; phylum Pseudomonadota; class Alphaproteobacteria; order Hyphomicrobiales; family Rhizobiaceae; genus Pararhizobium; species Pararhizobium sp. P1_E7. The sequence goes on from NZ_JBFUBH010000002.1 coordinate 341,836, forward strand.
TAGGTGTGGTGGTTCTGCAGGTCGCTGCCGAATTCCTCGGCGAGCTTGCGCTCGGCGATCGCCATGCCGACAGCATTGGCAATGCCCTGACCGAGCGGACCGGTGGTCGTCTCGATGCCGGATGCATGACCGTATTCAGGGTGACCGGCAGTCTTGGAGCCGAGCTGGCGGAACTGCTTGAGGTCTTCCATCGTCATGTCTTCGTAGCCCGTCAGATAGAGCAGCGAATAGATGAGCATGGAGCCATGGCCGGCCGACAGCACGAACCGGTCGCGGTCTGCCCAGAGCGGCGCTTTCGGATCGAACTTCAGGTAACGGGAGAATAGGACCGTTGCCACGTCGGCAGCACCCATGGGCAGGCCGGGATGGCCTGAATTGGCCTTTTCAACGGCATCCATGGAGAGGAATCGGATTGCATTTGCCATCCGGTCGTGTTTTTCGCGAGAGATCATTGTCTGTTCCGCTTGAGTTCGGTGGACAGGGAACGGTCTCTATCCTCCAAAGACCGTATGAGAAGCGGCTACCACATAGCACCTGCTTCGAGGGAGTCAACAAATACGGGCCTTTTGACCGGGGTTGCGGAGACTTTTTGGCCACGCTTTGCCGCCGGCATTTCAAATCTGCACAGATGCGCAAATACCTTTAAAATGCCGGTGATCCACAGCTTCTATTAGCTGGGCAAGTGGTTATCGTTGTAGAGACTTGCCGAATGGGTCTAATAATGTGCTTGGCTTGAAATCCAAGCGCCGGGCGGCGATTCGAGGTTGTCCGGTGTGTATCGGGAAAGCGTGATGGCGGCAGGAAAGACAGTCAAGGCGGCGATCGAAGAGTTGCGTGGAGCCGTCAGCAGCCTCGAAAATGCTATTGACGGGCGCTTCGAGCAGGAGCGCGACCGGAGCGAAATCGAAGGCGAAGTTCGCCGCGTCAATACGGACCGGTCACGGCTCGCGCAGGAGCTCGACCAGTCGCAATTCCGGGCAAACCGCCTCGAGGAAGTCAACCGGGAAGTCTCGCGCCGTCTGGTGACGGCCATGGAAACGATAAGGGCAGTGCTGGACCGCTGAGGCGTGGTCCGCCTGCGGGCAGGTGACGTGTATGGCACAAGTAACGGTGATGATCGACGGCAAGGCCTATCGCATGGCATGCGAGGAGGGCCAGGAAGATCATCTGACCGAACTGGCCACCCGTTTCGACCAGTATGTCAGCCACCTGAAGAGCCAGTTCGGCGAAATCGGCGACCTGCGCCTGACGGTGATGGCCGGCATCATGGTGATGGACGAACTCAGCGAAGTGAACCGCAAGCTGAAAAATATCGAGGAAGAGACCAACAGCCTGAGGCAGGGCCGCGCCGCGACACTGTCGGATCAGCAGAAGAACGAGGAGGCGATTGCCTCGGCGCTGTCCGAGGTAACCTCGCAGATTCACGGGATCGCGCTGAAGCTCAGCGGCAAGGCTGCGCCGGCTTCCAACTGAATTTTGACAAGTTGGCTGCGTGCCACTGGCGCAAGCCGTCGATGCACTCTATATTCCGATTGCGGTCTGCGCTTCCCGACAGGACACCACAATCCCTGGGGCCATACTCGATCCAAAGGGAGCTGTCCCTGACCTGGCCCGTGGGCTAGGTCACATGGCGCCCACCTACGTTTGTAGGCACCCAGGATCGTAAACAGTCCACCGGTTGTGTGGATCGCACTTTTCCCTTGATTTTCAGTGATTTTCGCCTGCGGTCATACCGGGATGGGAATTGGCTTTATATCGGGGGTGCGATCAGGCGAATTGCAATTGTCACCAGATATGCCATGTTGATTAGATATATCTAAAATAACATGCTATTTTTCAAAATCCAATTTGCGGATGCTTCTAATGATAATCGACGTCAACAATCTCAAGCTGAAGAAATCGCATTTGACGCTATTGTCGAAAGAACCCTTGGCGGGTCTGCTGACGTTGGAGACCGACCAAGGGCAGGTGCGCTTTGAAATCAATGAAAACAGCGCAAACGATCTTCTTGACGAGGTCCTGGCACTTTTTGGCGTACCTCGCCCACCATCAGCGGACTCGAAGACCAGCGTGGGCCTTTGACAGCGACAGGCTGATCTCAAAGGTTTTTGGCGTTGTTCAACCTGTTTGGGAGAATAGGCGACGTTGATTTGCGGGTCGACTTCTTGCGCCTCATGAAGATAAGGGGCAGCAAAACGAAATTGCGAACGATCTCTTAAGTGCTGGACACTGTTTGCGCTTTTTGGAAGTAGAATTACGAATACGCAAGATTGTTGTTATCGCGTCGTTTCTTTTTGCCATGCCTAGGGTCTAAGTCTTCAAGCCTGCGTCGGTGGCCGAAAAGCCTCGCGGATGGCGTTGGACATGCTTTCGACGATCCGCATGTTGCCGCGCGGTCTAGTTTTCATCACGACGTTGGAAAAATCGATGATGTCGTAACCGTCCGCGGTTGTCAGTTCGCGGCATCCGGCAGGGATGCTGCTGCGGGTGAGGGGCGCGATGGCAAGGCCTGATGTAACCGCGGCGATCAGGCCGCTGCTGGTGCGGCTGATATAAGCGACGCGGCTTTCCCTGTTGCGCTTCGTCAGGCTCCTGAGCGCCAGTTCATCGCACCATCCGTTTTTCAGATAGGTGTAGGTGGCGATCGGCAACGGGTGCCGTGTATGGGCGCAATGCTGATCGGATGTCACCCAGACCGTCGGGTCCACCATCAGCACCTCGTTGCGGGTCGGCCCGCCCGGCTCGAAGACAACGGCAATATCGATTTCGCCGGCATCGAGCGCTGCGAGGTTGGACATGGAGACGCCCTGCTGCACAGTGACCTCGACGCCGGGATGAACGGCGGCAAAGGCGCCCAGCGCCTTCGGCAGTGTCGAGTTGATATATTCCTCCGAGATGCCGATCCTGACCGAGCCATCAAGGGCGGGAAGCCGGATCGATGCGGCCGTGTCGTCCAACAGCGTGACGATGCGGCGGGCATTGTCCAGCAGCCGAATTCCGTGGCCGGTCATGTTGACACCGCGCGATCCACGCTCGAACAGCGTCTCACCCAAGATATCCTCGAGCTTCTTGATCTGCATGCTGACGGCCGACTGCGTCCGGCCAACCGTCTCTCCCGCCTTGGTGAAATTGCCGCTCTCGGCCACGGCAACGAAGGTGCGAAGGAGGTCGCTTTCGAGAGGAGGAAACATCGTGCAAGCCATCATGTTTTCTGATGATAGGCATGTTCGCAATTCGTTGGATTGATGTCAATGGACGTCCGATACTCCCTGCGAACACATCGGAGTTTCCGGATATGAAGCACGATCACAGAACACGCCGTTGGCCCGGCAGGATGAGCAGATGGACTTGGCGCACGTTGGCGCAATGGCGGCAGAAGCGGCGGGCACGACTGGCCTTCACAGGGATATTACGGCGCAAAAACGCGCATCTGCTTCAGGATATCGGTTTGGCCAGAATGGATGCCGGTCGCGATCCGGCGCATAGCGCCAGGCGGCATCGTTTCTGGATGCTATGAGATCAAGTCCATCCGGGCGGCGCGGAAGATTGCCTCGGCAACGTTGCCCGCCTGCAGCTTGCGCATCGCGGAGGCGAATGCCTGCTCAACCCTCTCATGACAAATATCTGTTTCGCGGGTGATGTCTTCCCGGGTTCTGCCGCGCGCGGCCAGTGACAGGCAGCGCAGTTCCAAAGCGTCGAGTTCCTGCAGCATCTTGTCCTTCATGGACATATCCGGCTCCGTCTGAGAGGCTCTAAAGTTGACCAGTTTTCCCGCATCGCCGGAAGCGGGCACCGAACGGTTTTCCGGTCGCGGCCCTCTCTTGCACGGCGGCAAGAGAGGGCGAAAGGGGAACCGGTTTGCATCATGAACAGACCTCTAAGATCGTGCCAGTTTGGGAAAACGGGCCGGTTTCGTCGCAAAAAGTTGCATAGGCGCCGGCTGCGCGGTTCCCTTGTCCCGGCTTGATGCTCTAGAGATGGAGACTGGCAGACGGGAGAGCATGGGCATGACACCGAGGGAACTGAAAGCCACGTTGCGTTTGGAACGTCTGGCACTGCGCGATTCGATGACGCCGGAGGCGCGTATCGATGGCAGCCTGGCGATGCTTGACCATGCCGGCGACACGATAGAATTTGACCCCGGGCAGGTGATTTCCGGCTTCTGGCCAATCCGTTCTGAGGTCGATATCCGGCCGTTGATGGCGCGCCTGCGCGAGCGCGGCGCCCGGCTTTGCCTGCCTGTCATCCTGGACAAAAAGACAATCGTTTTTCGCGAACTCGTACCCGGCGCCCCTATCGTGGAAACAGGATTTGGCACCACCGGACCGGCTGCGGATGCGCCGGTTCTCGATCCCGACATCATGCTGGTGCCCTTGTCCGCCTTCGACAGGACGGGCCACCGGATCGGCTACGGGGCTGGATATTACGACCGCGCCATCGAGCGCTTGCGCTTGAAAGGCCATATGCCAAGGTTGATCGGGATTGCATTTGACTGCCAGGAAGTGGCATCAGTGCCGGCGGAGCCGCATGACGTGGCGCTGGATGCCCTGCTGACCGAAAGCGGGCTCCGGATTTTCGGGCTAGGAATAAGCAAATATGAGACTTTTGTTTCTGGGTGACATGGTTGGCAAGACTGGCCGGACGGCGGTCTGGGAAAAACTGCCTGGCCTGATCAGCGACCTGAAACTCGATTTCGTCATCGTCAACGGCGAGAATGCCGCCGGCGGGTTCGGCATCACCGAAGATATCTTCCTCGAGACCATCAATGCCGGCGCCGATGTCGTGACCACCGGCAACCATGTCTGGGATCAGAAGGAAGCAGTCTCCTTCTGCCAGCGGCACGACCAGTTCCTGCGGCCCGCCAACTATCCGGCCGGTACCCCCGGGCGCGGCTCAAACCTCTATTTCGCCCGCAACGGCGCCCGCGTCCTTGTCGCCAATGTGATGGGCCGCGTCTTCATGCATCCGGAACTCGACGATCCCTTCAAGGCGGCGGAAAGTATTCTGGCCGCCTGCCCGTTGAAAGAGCAGGCCGACGCGATCGTCTTCGATTTCCATGCGGAGGCAACCAGCGAAAAACAGTGCTTTGGCCATTTCGTCGATGGCCGCGTCAGCTTCGTCGTCGGCACGCATACCCATGTGCCGACCGCCGACGCGCAGATCCTCAATGGCGGCACGGCCTATATGTCGGATGCCGGTATGTGCGGCGATTACGATTCCTCGCTCGGCATGGAAAAGGAAGAGCCGCTCAACCGCTTCATCTCGAAAATGCCGAAGGGCCGTTTCGAGGCCGCCTCGGGGCCTGCGACCCTCTGCGGCGTCGGGGTCGAGATCTCCGATCGCACGGGTTTGGCCGAGAATATCGCACCGCTCAGGATCGGGCCGCGGCTTGCCGAAACGATACCGGCGTTCTGGGGATAGAACGGTACCTTGTGCGCTGTCACCGGGCGATGCGTTCCTTGCCAAGCAAGCCGCTGATTTATATCCTGCAGGGTGTGTGATCCTGGGATTCATGGAATGAAGTTTTTCGCTGCCTGTCTTCTTGCCGTTCTTTCCGTGACAAATCCGGTTCTGGCCGATGGCGCGCCGCCACCGCGATTGCCGGCGGCGGAAGGCGACAAGACACCCGTGACCGTGCCGGAAACCAAATCGTTTGGCCGGCAAGAGGAATTCGTTCTGCCCTCCGGCAATATCGGCTGCGTCTATACGCCTGAAGGCGGGACAGAGGTCTATCAGCCCGCGGACGGCGGTCCGGAACTGTCCTGCGACCGCATCGAGCCCCGTTACGTTCGCACGACCCTTTCCCGCAAAGGGGCTGCCACGCTCTTCAAGGAAGTGAGTGACCAGAGCTGCTGTTCGGCAGGTCCGGTGCTCGACTATGGCCAGACCTGGGCTGCAGGCCCGTTCTCCTGTCTTTCGACCCGCACAGGCTTATCCTGCGAACGAAATGACGGCCATTCCTTCTTTCTCAGCCGCAAGCGCCTCAACGCCAACTAAAAGCCGGTCAACTGAAAAAAGGCGGGCCCTTCTGGACGCAAAGCTTCAATGAAACTATAAGGCGCCCAATTCCAAACATGACTAGCATGAGAAGAGGGCGCCATGGCCGGCCATTCACAGTTTAAAAACATCATGCACCGCAAGGGCCGTCAGGATGCCGTGCGGTCGAAAATGTTCTCCAAGCTCGCGCGCGAAATTACCGTCGCGGTCAAGGGCGGCCTGCCCGATCCGACGATGAATGCGCGCCTGCGTCTGGCGATCCAGAACGCCAAGGCACAGTCGATGCCGAAGGACAATATCGAGCGCGCCATCAAGAAGGGCTCCGGTGCCGACGGCGAGAACTACGAAGAAGTCCGCTACGAAGGCTATGGTCCGGGCGGCGTCGCCGTCATCGTCGAGGCTCTGACCGACAACCGCAACCGCACCGCCTCCAACGTCCGCTCGACCTTCACCAAGGCCGGCGGCGCGCTTGGCGAAACCGGCTCGGTGTCCTTCTCCTTCGACCGCGTCGGCGAAATCTCCTACAAGCTGTCGGCCGGCGATGCCGACATGGTGATGGAAGCGGCAATCGAAGCCGGCGCCGATGACGTCACCACCGACGAGGACGGCCACTTCATCATCTGCGGTTTCGAGGCGATCGGCGACGTTTCCAAGGCGCTTGAATCCACGCTCGGCGAAGCCGACACCGTCAAGGCGATCTGGAAGGCCCAGAACACCGTTCCGGTCGATGAAGAGCGGGCCCAGTCGCTGATGAAGCTGATCGATACGCTGGAAGACGACGACGACGTGCAGAACGTCTACACCAACTTCGAAGTCTCCGACGAAGTGATGGCCAAGCTTTCGGCCTAACCAACCTGCATTGCGCCGGTTCACGTCATCGCCTGTCGGAATTGGCAAGCCAGTTCCGGCAACTGGCCATTAGGCTCCTCCTTATTTCAAGAGGATGTTGACCATGCAGACTGTGACGAAACTTGCGGCGCCTGTGCCTGCGGAGGGTGATCCGGCAACACTGGACGGCTGGGTCGTCGTGGCCGGCACCCCTTCGATGAAGACCTGGGCGCTGCATACATCCTCGGATGGCTCGATGGTCTCCGGTTATTGGGAAGCGACGCCCGGCACCTATCACGCGACCTACACAGCCTATGAATTCGTGCACATGATCGCCGGCAAGATCATCATCACGCCGGATGGCGGCACCCCGGTTACGGTCGGTGCTGGCGATGCCTTCGTCGTCGAGGCCGATTTCAAAGGCACGTGGGAAATCCTTGAAACGGTGCGCAAGCACTTCGATTTCAAGGTCTGAAGCCCTATCCAAGATTGCGTAAAATTGATGCCCCGGAATTTCTCCGGGGTATTTTTATGCCGCCTTCGCCAGTTCCTGCCGTGTTCTCGCAAAAGCAGCACATTTGGGCGGCCGAACATAAAACGTTCCCGCGTGTTGTCCTTTGGCTGCTTTATGATGGCACTCTTGCTACCGATAGCCGGTCGCGTCCGCCGGTTTGCCGGCGTCCTGGACTTCACGGATATAACGCCAGCAGTCGGGCCTCGACCCGTCAAGATCGTTGAACCTGTATAGCTTTGCCAGTTCGCCGCTGGACACGGCAGTGCCATTCCATCGGGCGCGGTCCGGATCTTTGGCGAGTGCTGCAACGGCTCGCCCGATGAAGCTCGGTGTCTCCGATATGATGAAATGCGGCACCTTTTCTGCCGCATCGCGCCAGTTGCCTTCGGTCACGCCAAATGTTTCCAGCATGATTTCCGATCGTAGCCAGCCCGGTGTCATGCAGACCGATGTGGCGCCGTGCGGCGCGAGGTCCTTGGAATGCGCCCATGCCATGCGCGTGATGGCCGTCTTGCAAAGGTCGTAGAAGGGCGAGATTCGGTAGTTCGCTGCGTTATACTCGGGCGTCCCATCGGTGACTTCGACCAGAAGCCCTCCCGGCTGGGCAATAAGCAACGGAAGGGCGTAGTGGGCCGTTATCAGATGCGTGTCGAGTGACAGCCGCAGCATGCGCAAACCCTTTTCCAGGTCATGCTCCCATACCGGTTTGTTCCACTCGATCAGGTGTTCACCGCCCCATATGTCATTGACGAGAATGTCCAGCCGTCCTTCATCCCTTTGGATGCGCGAAACGAGATCGCTCACCTCGGCCGGGACGAGATGATCGACACGCACGGCGACGCCCCGGCCGCCTGCGGCGGTCACCTGTTCGGCAGTCTCTTCGATGGTTTCCGGGCGACCGTATTCAGATTGCTGGGTGCGAGTGGTGCGGCCCGTTACATAGACCGTCGCGCCGGCGGCGCCGAGTTCGACGGCTATGCCGCGTCCGGCACCACGGGTCCCGCCCGCTACCAGGGCGATTTTTCCTTTCAGCGGCATTGGTCTCTCCCTGAACCATTATGCTGTTGCCGGATGCATTGACGTATGTAAATAATAAACGAATATGCATTTATAAACAAGGACCCAAAATGCCGAGGCCAAAAACACTTCCCGACTCGGAAATTCTGGAGGCCGCATTGCGGCATATGCAGCGCGTAGGTGCGGAAAAGCTGACATTCTCCGCCCTTGCCGTCACCACGGGCCTTTCGCCTTCCACCCTCGTCCAGCGCTTCGGAAGCAAGGATGCGATGGCAAGGGCAGCACTCAGTCATGCCTGGGATCGGCTGGACGGCGATACGGCGCGGTTGGCAGCGTCCGTTGGGCGGACGCCGGCCGGATCGGTGGAGCTTCTGGTTCGGCTTTCCAGCAGCTACGGCGATGTAACAAGCTATGCTGAAGGCTTGATGCTTCTACGGGAGGACATCAGGGATCCTGCGCTTCGCCAGAGGGGCGTTCGATGGGGGCAGGCTCTTGTTGATGCGATAAATGCATGCTTTGCCCAAACGCCTGCTGCGCCCGCCAGTATAGGCAGAATGATGATCACCCAATGGCAAGGCGCGCTGTTGTGGTGGAGTTTTCAGCCCGATGAGCCGGTGCCGGTCTATGTCGAGAAGGAATTGACCTCCTTCCTAGAGGCTCTGGCCTTGCCCGTATAACGCTCCGGCTTCTGTGTTATGCCGCCTTCGCCAGTTGCTGCCGTGCTTCGGCGAAAAGCCGGACCGATTTCAGCCGGGCATCCATGTCGTAGATCGGCATGGAGACGATCACTTCATCCGCGTTGGTCTGATCGATGAACCGGTCGAGCTTCGTCTTGATCGTTTCCGGCCCTCCGACCACGGCATAGGTCATGGCGTGATCGACGAAGATCTTTTCATTGTCGCTCCACAGGCTATCCATCGAATCCACTGGTGGCGGAAACTGGCCGCGGGCGTTGCGGCGCAGCGCGACGAAAGATTGCTGCATCGAGGTGAAGAGGTGGTTGGCCTCGTCGTCGGTATCGGCAGCGACGCCCATGATGCCGACCATGGCATGGGGCTTGTCGAGATATTGCGACGGTTCGAAACGCTCACGATAGATTTCCAGTGCAGACAGCAACATGTCCGGCGCGAAATGCGAGGCGAAGGCGAAGGGCAGGCCGAGCATGCCGGCCAGATGCGCGCTGAAATGGCTGGAACCCAGCAGCCAGATCGGCACGTTGCTATCGGCGCCGGGCACTGCGATCAGGTCCTGACCGTCCTTGACCGGACCGAGCAGGGCCTGCAGTTCGACCACGTCGTTTGGAAAGTTGTTGGCGCTGGCCTCCATGTTACGCCGAAGCGCTGACGCGGTCCGCATGTCCGTTCCCGGCGCGCGGCCAAGGCCGAGATCGATGCGGCCGGGATAGAGTGCTGCCAGCGTGCCGAACTGCTCGGCGATCACCAGCGGCGAATGGTTCGGCAGCATGATGCCGCCGGAACCAACGCGGATGGTCTTGGTTCCAGCCGCCACATGGGAAATGACGATGGATGTTGCCGCGCTGGCGATCCCCTTCATGCCGTGATGTTCGGCGAGCCAGAAGCGCTCGTAGCCAAACGCCTCCGCCTCCTGCGCCAGCCGCCGGGAATTCTGCAGGGCTTGGGAGGCGTTCGATCCTTGCGTGATCGGGGAAAGGTCGAGGATCGAAAAGGGCACCATGGGAAAAGCCTTCGATGAATGGAGCTGATAGAAGCCTATGTAAGATCGAATTCTGTAAATCCAAGCCTCAACGGTGAAATGCGACGCCTGAGGCATGGCTCCCAAATAACTGCGGATGTTTTTGTTTTGTTCACATTTTGCTGGCAGCGTCCGGGCATGAGTATTAAGCTTCCCACCATGCACAATACGATTCGTATCATCGGTATCGATCCAGGCCTCCGTCGTACCGGCTGGGGCATTATTGATACGCTTGGCAACTCCCTGCGCTTTGTCGCTTCCGGCACCGTCACCTCCGATGGTGATATGGATCTGGCCTCGCGGCTCTGCCAGCTGCATGATGGCCTGGCCGATGTGATCCACACCCATACGCCCGACGAGGCAGCCGTCGAGCAGACCTTCGTCAACAAGGATGCGGTGGCGACGCTGAAGCTCGGCCAGGCACGCGGCATCGCCATGCTGGTGCCGGCACGCGCCGGTCTTCAAGTGGCTGAGTATGCGCCGAATGCCGTGAAAAAGGCCGTGATCGGCGTCGGTCACGGCGAAAAGCAGCAAATCCATATGATGCTGAAGATCCTGATGCCGAAAGCCGAATTCAAGGGCAACGATGCCGCCGACGCCTTGGCGATTGCCATCTGCCACGCCCATAACCGTGGCGGCGCAAGGATGCGCATGGCGGCGCTGGCGGGCTGATTTGTTCTTGACTTGTTCTGTTTGGGCGGATAAGTAATACTTCAGAGGTATTACCATGCGTGTGACGGAAAAAGGTCAGGTGACCATCCCGAAGGAAATCAGAGACCGCCTCGGCATCGTTCCTGGGTCGGAGGTGGATTTCGTTGCGTCCAGCAAAGGCGCATTGCTTGTGCGGGTGGATGCTTCGGTGGAGGAACCGGCGATCCGGGACTTTGATGACTGGGCAGCCAGCGTGAAGGGAACATTTGACACTGGCGGCATGAGCACGGACGAGTTCATGGTTTGGCTGAGAGGCGAACGTGACGATCTCTACCCTGGTTGATACCAATATCTTCATCGATATTCTCGGACCTGAAACGGCCGTTCGTCCTTGGTCGCTCGCAGCCTTGCGGCAATGTGTGAGCGGCGGAACCCTGGTCCTCAGCCCGATCGTCTGGTCCGAACTTGCGGCATCGCCTATTTCAGAGGGGGACTTGCTGGCCGCCTTGAACTGGCTCGATCCCAAGCGTGAAAATATCCCTTACGAGGCGGCATTCCGTGCGGGAAAAGCGCATCGGGCCTATTGTCTAGCTGGCGGTCAACGGGAGAGGACGCTGCCGGATTTTCTCATCGGCGCCCATGCCGACTGGCGCAGACACCGGCTGTTGACGCGGAATGGGGCCAGATACAGTTCCTACTTTCCCGCCGTCGAACTGATCACGCCGGAAACTCACCCATGAAGGATTTTGCGCCATGATCGGCAAGCTCAAGGGAACGATCGACGAGATCGGTGACGACCATGTCGTCGTGGATGTGCACGGCGTCGGCTACGTCGCTCATTGCTCCTCACGGACATTGTCGAAGATCGGCTCGCCCGGCGAGGCTGTCGTGCTGTTTATCGAGACCTATGTGCGCGAGGATCAGTTGCGGTTGTTCGGTTTCCTCTCCGTGCTGGAGCGGGAATGGTTCCGGCTGCTGCAGAGCGTGCAGGGCGTCGGCTCCAAGGTGGCCCTGGCGGTTCTCTCCGTGCTGACGCCGGGCGAATTGGCCAATGCCATTGCGCTTCAGGACAAGACGGCCGTTTCGCGGGCGCCGGGCGTGGGGCCAAAGGTTGCTGTGCGCATCGTTACCGAACTCAAGAACAAGGCGCCGGCTTTTGCCGGCGAGGCAGGCGCGAATATCGGATTGAAGCAGGAGCTTGGTGAAGGCGTTGCCTCCGCACCGGTTTCCGACGCGGTCTCGGCGCTGAGCAATCTCGGCTATTCGCGCGACCAGGCGGCCAATGCGGTGGCCGCGGCGCTGAAGAATGGCGGCGAGGGGCTGGACAGCGCCAAGCTGATCCGGCTGGGACTGAAGGAACTGGCGCGGTGATCGGGAGGAATTTTGAAAGTTCCGCCAAACCTGATATTGTCAGCCAAATCTGTTTTTTTCCGAAGGATCCGTCGATGCAGTGGGAAATGACGATTTCTGCCAAGGGGCAAGTGACCATCCCGAAAGAGATGCGCGAACTGCTTGATCTGCGGCCGGGGGATCAATTGATCTACAGCATTATCGATGGGCACGTTATCATCACGCCGAAGAATGTCGATTTCAACGATCTGGCCGGTCTTTTGGGCAAGGCTCCAAATGGTCCAGCCACCTTGGAGGAAATTGGCCAGACGGTACTGAAGGCTGCGGGTGCGAATGTGACGGATGTAAAGGACGATGCGGCGACGGGCGTTGCGGCATGAAGACCTTTGGTCTCGACACGAATATCGTTCTGCGGCTCATCGTTGATGATGATCCTGATCAGCGTCGTGCCGCTTTGACCTTTGGCGCTGGCCTCGGCCGGGAACACAACGCTTTCCTGTCGTTGACCAGTCTGCTTGAGCTGGACTGGGCGCTGCGATCACAATACGGCTTTCAGAAAACCGATGTGGCCACGGCGATTGGCAAGCTTTTGCACACGCGCGGATTGACTGTAGAACAGCACAGCACGGTCATTCAGGCTCTCAGGTTGGTGGAGATCCACAATGCGGATTTTGCCGATACTTTGATCGCCTGCCGCTTGCTGGACGAAGGCTGTGTCTCCATCAAGACATTCGACAAAAAGGCCGCCCGCACAATACCCGGAATGGAACTTCTCGCATGACCGATGCCGCACGTTTGATCACGCCTGAAAAGCGCGGTGAGGACCTCGATACAACGCTGCGGCCGCAGACGCTGGACGAGTTTACCGGGCAGGCGGAAGCGCGTGCCAATCTGAAAGTGTTCATCGAGGCGGCAAAGAACCGCGGCGAGGCGCTGGATCATGTGCTGTTCGTCGGCCCGCCCGGTCTCGGCAAGACGACGCTGGCGCAGATCATGGCCAAGGAGCTGGGCGTCAATTTCCGTTCGACGTCCGGCCCGGTGATCGCCAAGGCGGGGGATCTCGCGGCGCTTTTGACCAATCTGGAAGACCGGGACGTGCTGTTCATCGACGAAATCCACCGGCTCAATCCGGCGGTCGAGGAAATCCTCTATCCGGCGATGGAGGATTTTCAGCTCGACCTGATCATCGGCGAGGGGCCTGCGGCACGTTCGGTAAAGATCGATCTGTCGAAATTCACGCTGGTCGCGGCCACCACCCGGCTCGGACTTTTGACGACACCGCTGCGCGACCGCTTCGGCATTCCGGTGCGCCTGAGCTTCTACACTGTCGAGGAACTGGAACTGATCGTCCGGCGCGGCGCCCGCCTGATGGGACTTGGCATCACCGATGACGGGGCGCGTGAGATCGCCCGCCGGGCGCGCGGCACGCCGCGTATCGCCGGACGGCTATTGCGCCGGGTGCGCGATTTTGCCGAAGTCGCCAGGGCCGAAGCCGTCACCAAGCAGATCGCCGACGAGGCGCTGACCCGGCTGCTGGTCGACAATATGGGGCTTGATCAGCTCGACAAGCGCTACCTCACCATGATCGCGCTCAATTTCGGCGGCGGTCCGGTCGGCATCGAAACCATTGCTGCGGGGCTTTCCGAACCCCGCGATGCGATCGAAGACATCATCGAGCCCTACATGATTCAGCAGGGTTTCATCCAGCGGACACCGCGCGGGCGTATTTTGACCGCAAATGCATGGAAACACCTTGGACTGCAGGTGCCAAAAGATCTGGAAGCCACCCAGTTCCGCCTGTTCCAAGAGGATGATTGATTGATTTCCCGGCGCGGCTTTTTAAGGACGGTTGGAAGCCTGATGCTGACCGGCATAGCGACTGGCGCTTATGCCGTCGGTATCGAGCCGGTCCGGCAGCCGCGCGTCCAGCGCTACTCCCTGGTCCCGGACAAGTGGCCGGCCGGATTGAAGCTGAAGCTTGTTGTCCTCGCCGACATTCACGCCTGCACTCCCTGGATGTCGCCCAAGCGGATCGGCGAGATCTGCAGGCAGGCCAATGCGCTGGGCGGTGACATGGTCCTGCTTTTAGGGGACTTTCTGTCCGGCATGCGGATAAGGACAGGGCATGTGCCACCGGAAGAGTGGGCGCGCGAGCTTGCCGCCCTGTCGGCGCCGCTCGGCGTTCACGCCGTCATGGGCAACCATGACTGGTTCGACGATCCCGGTGCGATGCTGGCCGGGAAAGGACCGACGCTCGTTCACCAGGCCCTGTCATCCGTCCATATTCCTGTCTATGACAATCGCGCCAGCCGCTTCGAAAAGGATGGCGAGGGCTTTTGGCTGGCAGGTCTGGCTGATCAGATAGGCCCCTGGGCGGGCCTCGACGACCTGCCTGCCACCATGGCACAGGTCGCCGATGATGCGCCCGTCATCCTGATGGCGCATGAACCGGACGTGTTTCCGCAAGTGCCTGACCGGGTGTCGCTGACGCTTTCGGGACATACGCATGGCGGACAGATCCGCCTGTTTGGCTATTACCCTTATGTTCCTTCACGGTACCACAGCCGTTTCGTCTATGGTCATATCGTCGAGAATGATCGCAACCTGATTGTTTCAGGCGGTCTTGGCTGCTCGGTCCTGCCCATTCGTTTGGGTTCACCGCCGGAAATCGTCGTCATTGATCTTGGATAGTCTCTGTCGCAGGGACTATCAGGCCAGGTTTTCAACGGTCTGCCGCAGCCGTTCCGCGCCGCCCGGCTTCCAGCCCAGCGCCTCGATCTTGGAGGTGCCCATCGGGTTGCAGGCTGCCATATCGCCGGCGGCGGGCAGGGGGTGGGGACAGTGCGTGACCTGCCGCAGGATCGACAGGATTTCCCGGTTGCCGGTCAAACTATCCGAAACGTTGAAAGTCTCGCCATTGACCCTGGCGGCGTCTGATTCAAGCATCAGCCGTACCGCCCGGGCGACATCGTCACCATGCACTTCAGTGCCGGCCCGGGGCGCGATGGGCTTGCCCGCCAGATAGTCTTCGAAAAGCCCGGCCCATTTGTGCCGTCGGCCGGGTCCCGCTGGCCCATAGATGCCGGTTGCCCGCAGGCTTGCGGTGACGAAGCCATGACCGCACAGCGAGAGCAGGCTGTGCTCCGCCTGCAGCTTGACCTCGCCATAAAGCGTGTCTGGCTTACCGGGCATGTCCTCCTTCAGCACGGTGCCTGATGGCTGTGGGCCATAGGCGGCGCGGCTGGAGAGGAAAACGCAACGGCGCACACCGGCATCGCGGGCGGTTTCGAAAAGCCGCACGGTGCCGTCCAGATTGGTCCGCTGAAACCCCTTGGGATCATCGCCCTCGCCGCCGCGATATTTGCCGGGCACGTGGTCGAAGGCGGCATGGACAAAATAATAGACGCGATCGAAGGCCTCGATCTGGTCCGCTTCCGGATCGAGCCGCAGCGGCACGAAAGCAACATCCTTCGAAAAGAAGCCGGGTTTGGGCGCGGTACGGCCGCCGACGGTGACCTTGTAACCGTTGGCCAGCAGGTGCTCGACGATGAAGCGGCCGGCATAGCCTGTGCCGCCGGAAACGAGAACGCTTGTCATGAGCTTCCTGATTTCAGTCCGGATTTGGCAGGCTCGGATTGGACAGATCGGCAATGTCCGGAATATCCTCGCCACTGAAGAAAGCATGCCAGAGATTGATCAGCGGGCGCAGCTTTTCTACTTTCGGATGGTCCTTTTCCCACGGTTTTTCGTATTGATAGTGCAGGATGCCGATTGACGGCCAATCCCAGAGCGCCGGCAGGTTGAACCAGACATATTGCAGCATGTTCATCGTGACAGGGAGGCCATGCCATTCCGGGAAGAAATTCTGCAGAAAAGTCTGGTCGGTTCGCGGCCAGAAGGCATCGGGTGTATCCAGGTGCGCCAGCATGGCTTTGAACGTCTGAAGCGACGGCGTGGCGACAAAGACCCCGGAGTTCAGCCGATGGAAATCGGCAAGGCTCTGATAGACGTTGGGGGCTCCGGAAAACTCGGGATAGTCGAAGTAGCGGTCGATATTTTTCAGCACCAGCGCGTCGGCGTCGATGAAGACGCAGCGTTCGTATTCGGTCAATTGCCAAAGCCGAAGCTTGCAGAAATTGTCGAGCGGTGAATGAAAATCCGGTTTGCGGCCCTTGGTGAAGGGGGCTGCATTGTGAACGTTCTTGCGGGCGTGGCGTTCATTGAACCCGTCCGACAGCGGCAGCAGGCCGGTTGCAACCAGCCGGCAGCCAAATTCGTCAAGCGGTGCAAGAGCGTGCTCGTCGACGCCACCGGTGTGGAGAACGACGATATCGGCCGTGGTCCCGGTCATCCTGATCGAGCGGGCCAGAGCCGTTGCGCCCATCGCGTAATCGGCGTTCGTCACCAGCGTCACGAATGCGTGCCGCGATCCGGCAGGGCCGGAGGGCGCGACACTTTCTGAAGCACAATCGGGATGCGTCATGAAACCGATTTCAGCCTTCTTCCTTCCGGATCGTGGTTGATCTTGGCAGCAATATCCCTGGTCCAGGCCGAAACGGCCGGCACGCGGCTGCGGTCGACGCGATAGGCATATTTCTTGCCGACATCGACGATTTCCGCAAGCAGGCCGTCCTGCAGCGTCGTCGGGTTGAGGCCAAGTTCACGGAATTTTTCGTTACGCACGACCAGGTCGTTTTCCGCTGCTTCCTTGCGCGGATTGGGCAGCCAGGCGATGTCGGAACCGGTGAGGCCGGCAATCATCTCGGCAAGGTCGCGAATCCTGTGCGTCTCGGTCATCTGGTTGAAGATCTCGACGCGGGCACCGCGCCGTGGCGGGTTTTTCAGTGCCAGCTCGATGCAGCGCACCGAATCCTGGATGTGAATGAAGGCGCGGGTCTGGCCGCCGGTGCCGTGTACGGTCAGCGGATAGCCGATGGCCGCCTGGATGAGAAAGCGGTTGAGCACCGTTCCATAGTCGCCGTCATAGTCGAAACGGTTGATTAGCTGCTCGTGGCGGCGGGTCTGCTCGGTGTGGGTGCCCCAGACGATGCCCTGGTGCAGATCGGTGATCCGCATGCCGTCGTTCTTGGCGTAGAACTGGAACAGGAGCTGATCGAGGCACTTGGTCATGTGATAGATCGAGCCGGGATTGGCCGGGTAGAGAATATCCTGCTTCGCCGTCTCGCCGCTTTCGGTCTCGATGCCGACAGGCAGATAGCCTTCCGGAATAGCGGCGCCGACCGTCGAATAGCCGTAGACCCCCATCGTGCCGAGATGAACGAGGTGCGCATCGAGGCCGATTTCGACCAGAGCGTTCAAGAGGTTATGGGTGGCGTTCACATTGTTGTTGACGGTGTAGTTCTTATGCCGGTCGCTCTTCATCGAATAGGGCGCTGCGCGCTGCTCGGCGAAATGGATGACGGCGTCCGGACGATTGTCAGCGAGCCAGTTTTTTAAGAGTTCGTAGTCTCGGGCGAGGTCGATCAGGTGGAAGTGGATGCGGCGGCCGGTTTCGGCATGCCAGATGCGGGTCCGTTCCTGAATGGAGTCCATCGGCGTCAGCGATTGCACACCGAGCTCCGTATCGATCCAGCGGCGCGACAGATTGTCGAGAATGTGGATATCGTGTCCTGAATCGGACAGATGCAAGGCTGTCGGCCAGCCGACAAAGCCGTCACCGCCAAGGACTGCAATCTTCATGCGCCAATCTCCTGTGGGATGGGAAGTCATGCGCTGGTGATAGGAGAACATTGTGACAAGCCTGCAATGCTTGCAAAACCCGTTTGGTTCCTGCACAGGAAAAAGAATAATTTTGCGAGGGCGCGTATGACTTTGATTTCGCTGGCTGGTGAGCTGACGGATAGCGGACACCGGCTCGTTCAACGGGTCTATTACGAGGACACGGACTTTTCCGGCGTCGTCTATCATGCCCGTTACCTGCATTTCATGGAGCGGGGCCGCACCGACTATCTGCGGCTGCTTGGGGTCGAGCAGGCGACGCTGGCAATCGAGGGCGATACGGAAGGCCTGGTTTTCGTCGTTCATCGCATGGAGATCGATTTCAGGCAGCCGGCGCGCATGGACGATATCCTGACCATCACCACGGCAACGGAAAAGGCCGGTGGCGCCAAGATGGTGCTGAACCAGGAAATCCGCCGTGAGGGCACGCTGTTGATTGCTGCCAAGGTGATCATCGCCGTCATCAACGGGCAGGGGCGGCCGCGGCGCTTGCCGGAGACGCTGGGCAAGAAGTTTCTCGGGCAGGGCTGATACCAAGTCTCTATCATCGAGACTTGGTATGAGTCTTAGCCCTTAGCCTCGACGGCTTTCAACATCGCCTTAGTCAGGCTCTGTTTCCAGTCCTTCGCCTCGGCCCAGGGATCGATGCCGCTTTCCAGACGCTCGATGATGTCGGGAATGTGGAACCCATTGGCGGCGTCGAGATCGCCAAGTTCGTCCCAGCTGACGGGCGTGGCGACCGGTCCGCCGGCGCGGGCGCGTACCGAATAGGGCGCAACGGCGGTGGAGCCGCGCTCGTTGCGCAGCCAGTCGATGAAGATGCGGCCCTTGCGCTTGGCCTTGGACATGGTGGCAATGTAATTTTCGGGATCGTTATCGGCGATTTTTGCCGAAAGACCCTTGGCGAAGGCCTTGGCGTCCTCCCACGGCGCGCGCCGCGACAATGGGACGATCACATGGATGCCCTTGCCGCCGGAGACCATGGCTACGGATTTGAGGCCCAGCGTCTTGAGCGCGTCGCGAAGCGAGACGGCGGCCTGTTTGACCGTCTCAAAGGTGACGCTCGGGTCCGGATCGAGATCGAAGACGAGCCGGTCGGCGGCGTCGAGCCTGTCGATGGTCGAGCCCCAGATATGAATCTCGATCGTGCCCATCTGCACGGCTGCAACCAGGCCCTTCGCATCATCGATGTAAAGATAGTTGGCGATATCGCCGTCGGATTCCTTGATCGGCACCTGATGGATTTCATCCGGAAAACCGTCGCCGGCGTGTTTCTGGTAGAAGCATTGATGATCCGGCCCCTGCGGGCAGCGCAGGATCGAGGCGGGGTGCTTGGCAGCAAAGGGCAGCATGCGATCGGCAACGACCCCGTAGTAGAGGGCAAGATCGATCTTGGTAATGCCGGGATTGGAAAAGAGCAGGCGGCCGGCATGGGTGATGCGGATGCCAAGCACCTCACCGTCGGCATCCTTTTCCTTGCGGGAGCGGCCTTTCTTGTCCGCAGCCGGCTCGGATTCTGCGGCGGGCGCCGGTGCTTTCTGGGTCTCGAGTGTCACGGCGGTAGCCTCCTTGTCCTCGCGCAGGCCCTGAAAGGCCCCATGGCGGATATGACCATCATCGGTAAACTCGGCGAAATCGATTTCCGCCACAAGTTCCGGCGTCAGCCAGACCACATCGCGGGCAATGTCGTTCGGAACGGCAGTGAACGGTGACGTCTTGCGTTTCAGCTTGGAAAACCGGCCGGCGAGGTCAGCCATCGTGTCTTCATCAAACCCGGTGCCGGCGCGACCCTGATAGATAAATCTGCCGCCGTCATAGGCGCCGAGCAGCAGGGAGGCGAAAGCGCGGCCGCGCTTGCCGGATGGCGAATAGCCGCCGATGACGAATTCCTGCCTCTTGGTGCATTTGATCTTCAGCCAACTGCCGGCGCGGCCTTCGCGATAGGGCGCATTGGCCTTTTTGGCGATGATGCCTTCCTGCCCGGCCTTGCACATCGCCTGGAATACCTTTTCGCCATTGCCGCGGACATGCTCGCTGTATTGAACCGCGCGGCTTGGGCCCAGCGTTTCCAGCAGGGTTTTCAATGCCTGCTTGCGTTCAATCAACGGTTCCTTGCGCAAATCCCTGCCGTCAAGGTGCAGCAGATCGAAGGCGTAAAACCGGGTTTCAGCGCCGGTCTTGATCGCCTTCTGCAGGGCGGAGAATGTCGAGCCTTTTTCTGAAGCCGCCACGGCTTCTCCGTCGATCAGTGCGCTGTCGCAATCCAGCTCGTCAAAGCCGTGGGCGATGTCGGGGAACTTTTTCGTCCAGTCGAGCCCCGTGCGGGTGTAGCAGGTAACGCCCTCCTTGCCGATGGCGATCATCAGCCGGTAGCCGTCGAACTTGGCTTCGTTCAGCCAGTGGTCACCGGAGGGTGCATCGGCGGTGAGGGTGGCGAGTTGCGGTTCGCGGAATGCAGGCGACTTGCCTTTCCGCGCTGGTCGCGCCTGTTGCACCGGCTTTTCCTTGGCAATGGCCCCTGCCTTGACATTGGCGGCAGCACTTTTCCTGGATTCCCAGATATGGGCCTTCATTTCCCCCTGTCCGGCGGCAATCTCCCGCATCGAGCGGCCGGTTTTCACGCTGGTCAGGTTTTCCGTCAAAAGGCTTTCGCCGTCGTCGCTTGTCTCGCCGTCATGCTCCTTGATCAGCAGCCAGTTCTCGCGCTTTTCGCCGTTGCGCGGCTTCATCCGCACCAGCGTCCAGCGGCCTTGCATGCGCTGACCGTGAATATGGAATTTCAGCTTGCCTTCCTTCAGGCCCTGGTCGGGGTCGTTATCCGGCTCCCACCAGCCGGTGTCCCACAGCATGACGGTGCCGCCGCCATATTGCTTCTTGGGGATCGTGCCTTCGAAGTCGCCATAAGCAAGCGGATGGTCCTCGGTGCGCACGGCAAGACGTTTGTCTTCCGGGTTGATGCTCGGGCCGCGCGTTATCGCCCAGCTCTTCAAGACGCCCTTCCATTCCAGCCGGAAATCGTAGTGCAGCCGCGTCGCGTCATGTTTCTGCACCAGGAAGAGCTTTCCCGCCTTGGACCGCTTTGCCGCGCCCTTCGGCTCCGCCGTCTTCGTGAAGTCGCGCTTGCGGTTGTATTCGGAAAGGGGGGCTTGATGCTCGGCCATGGCGGTGCCTCAGGCGGTTTTTTTCTTCGGGGTGGCTTTCTTCGGGTCCAATTCCCTCGACGTCCTTGTCATCGTGAACGGGCTTGCCGGCGGGGTCGTGGATTTGGCGAAACGCAAAGCGCGCGCCGGTCTTGCTGGCGCTGAACACTTCGATGGGTATGGAAACGAGGGAGAGGCGCAACTGCCCTTTCCACAATGCACGCGATAGCATGTCTCCACCTCTTCCATATGCCGAGTTTTAGTGCGGAATATTCGTTGCGGTCGTGTCGCGGGCAAGCAGGCGCTCCAGCGCCGCCACGTCCTCGCTGGTAATGACCGGGACGGGATCGGACACAATGGCCTGTAGGACGTCCGGCGAGATGGCGCCGTTTTCGATTGCGCATTCCAGCGCTTCGCGGGTTTCGCGCTCAGCCCTCAGCTGCGCGTAAAGCGCAAGGATAAGGCGGTCGCGATGATCGAAATGCGGCCCGGAGGGACGTTTGGACGGTTTCTTCGGCGAGATGGTGCTCATGGCCGCCTAACGCGGCGCGAAGCGGATTGTTCCAGCGAGCAAGTCGTTGGGAAGACTTCATTGCAGTGCAGTATAGTAACACTCCCTTAACCATAATGATGTCTTAATGCCCATATTAGGGTTTTGTGCAGTGCACGTCATCCTTTCACCAAGATTGAACGCAAGAAGGCAGACAGGAAGCTTAAAGACCGGCATGAGGCCGGTTATCGGCAGCTGCCGGGTCAATCTTGCAACAATGACGTTTGAGCACCCTGGCTGTGAGCATGAGACTGCTCTTGCCGGGCGTTTGGATTCGGGGATTTGAGACTATGGAACAGGTTGGATTGGCTGCGGCGACGACAGACGTAACGCTGTGGTCGCTATTCATGGAGGCGGGCTTCGTGGTGAAGCTCGTCATGCTGGGACTGATTGGCGCTTCGGTCTGGACCTGGGCGATCGTCGTCGACAAGACGCTCAAATTCGGCAAGGTGCGCCGCCAGCTGGACGCCTTCGAACAGGTGTTCTGGTCCGGCCAGTCGCTGGAAGAGCTTTACCGGACGCTGTCCGACCGGGCGACATCCGGCATGGGCGCGATCTTCGTCTCCGCCATGCGCGAATGGAAGAAATCCTTCGAGCGCGGCGCCCGCTCGCCGATCGGCCTGCAGATGCGTATCGACCGGGCGATGGATGTCACCCTGTCGCGCGAAGCCGAAACGCTGGAAGCGCGGCTCGGGTCGCTGGCAACCATCGGTTCGGCCGGCCCGTTCGTCGGCCTGTTCGGTACGGTCGTCGGTATCATGACCTCGTTCCAGGCGATCGCCGGATCGAAATCGACCAACCTTGCCGTTGTCGCCCCCGGTATTGCCGAGGCGCTTCTCGCCACCGCGATCGGCCTTCTCGCCGCTATTCCGGCGGTTATCGCCTACAACAAATTCTCCGCCGATGCCGGCAAGTTGACGGCCCGCATGGAAGGTTTTGCCGACGAATTCTCGGCCATTCTTTCGCGCCAGATCGATGAGAAGCTGCAGCCGCGCCAAGCTGCACAGTGATGGCCGCGCAGTAACAGTCTGAGCGGCTCGAAGACGGAGATAGACCATGGGTATGTCAGCAGCAGGTGGATCGAAGGGTGGCGGTAGGCGCCGTGGCGGCCGCGGTGGCCGTGGCGGCAAGGCCGTCATGAGTGAAATCAACGTCACGCCGTTCGTCGACGTCATGCTGGTTCTCCTGATCATCTTCATGGTTGCCGCCCCGATGATGACCGTCGGCGTGCCGATCGACCTGCCGGAAACGCAGGCCAAGGCGCTGAATGCCGAAACGCAGCCGATCACCATTTCCGTCAAGAGCGACGGTCAGGTCTTCCTGCAGGAAACACCGATCCCGGTCGAAGAGGTCGCAGCCAAGCTCGAGGCCATCGCCACGACGGGCTACAGCGAGCGCATCTTCGTGCGCGGTGACGCGACATCGCCTTACGGCGTGATTGCCGATGTCATGTCGCGCATCCAGGAAGCCGGCTTCAAGAATATCGGTCTCGTAACCCAGCCGAAGAAGGGCCAGTAGAGCGCGTCCGATGAAGAGCAGTCTCATCACCTCCGCTGTGCTGCATGGCCTGGTTCTCACCTGGGCGCTGGTGTCGCTTGGCAGCCCCAAATCGTTCGAGGTCTCCAGCATGGAGTCCATTCCGGTCGATATGGTGTCTGTCGAAGAGCTGACCCAATTGCAGCAGGGGGACGAAAAGGCTCCGAAGTCGGAAAAGCCGTCGCCCGTTCCGACAAAAAAGCCGGCCGAAATCAACGACGGTGAAAATATCGGCGACAACAGTGTCGACCTGAAAACACCGCCGAAGCCGGAATCCAAGCCGATCGAGAAGGAATCGACCGGTGCGATAAAGTCTGAAGAAAAGCCTCTGCCAACGCCTGAACCGGTGAAGGAAGACACGCCCGAGGTGACCGAGGAAAAGCCGGCATCCGAGCCTGCGACGGAGGTCGCTGCGCTGCCGGAGCCGAAGCAGGAGGTTCAGCCCGACCCGAAGCCTGCGGAAACCCCTGCCGAGGAGAAGCCTGCGGAGAACCCGGATGCCGAAGCCTTGCCGGACAAGGTCCCGACACCGGTGGTAAAGCCCAAGGTGGAACAGCAGGCGCAGACGGCCAAAACGCCGGATCGCAAGAACGAAGAAAACAAGACGGAAAAGAAGAAGACATCGACAGCCATGAAGTCGGATTTCGACGCCGATCAGGTGGCAGCTCTTCTCAACAAGCAGGATTCGTCGGGCGGCGGCAAGAAACGGTCCACCGAGACGGCTTCGCTCGGAGCGAAGAAAACGACGGGTAACACTCTGTCTGCCAGCGAAATGGATGCGTTGCGGGGCCGAATCGAGAACAACTGGTCCGTTGTTGCCGGCATCTCCGGTGCTGAAGGGCTGACGATCACGGTTACGATGCAGCTCGACAAGAATGGCGAGATCATCGGGCGGCCAGAAGTGGTTGCGTCCGGTGGGACGGATTCCGCGCGGCGAACCTTCGAGGGCAGCGTGCGGCGGGCCATCATGAAATCTGCACCGTTCGATAATCTGCCCGCAGACAAATACGATTCCTGGAGCGAAGTGGTCGTCAACTTCGATCCGAGCTCCATGCTTTAGAACATCACACGAATGAATGGCTGAAAGGCTCCGTTACAATGCTGAAACGCAACCCCTTCCGTTTTTTGATCGCGCTCGCGGCGATGGTCACTCTGGTGATCGCTCCCGCCTATGCGCGCGTGGAAATCAATATCAACAAGGGCAATGTCGAGCCTTTGCCAATCGCCGTCACCGACTTCCTGCAGGGTGAGCTGGGCCAGAAGATTTCCGACGTGGTGGCAGCCGACCTGAAACGCTCGGGCCTGTTCGCGCCGATCGCCAAAAGTGCCTTCATCGAGAAGATCACCAACCCGGATGCCGCTCCGCGTTTTGAAGACTGGAAGGTCATCAACGCGCAGGCGCTGGTCACCGGCCGGGTCACGCAGGAGGGCGATGGCCGCCTGAAAGCGGAGTTCCGCCTGTGGGACTCGTTCGCCGGCCAGCAGATGGCAGGCCAGCAGTTCTTCACTCAGCCGGAAAACTGGCGCCGTGTCGCCCATATCATCGCCGACGCGATCTATGAGCAGATCACCGGTGAAAAGGGCTATTTCGATACCCGCATCGTCTATGTCGCCGAGAGCGGCCCGAAGACGGCGCGCAAGCGGCAGCTGGCCATCATGGACCAGGATGGCGCCAATGCCCGCGGCATTACAAATTCCAACGATATCGTGCTGACGCCGCGCTTCTCGCCGAACAAGCAGGAAATCACCTACATGTCGTTCGAGGGCAACGAGCCGCGCGTCTATCTGCTGCAGCTAGAAACCGGACAGCGCGAAGTGGTCGGCAATTTCCCCGGCATGACCTTTGCGCCGCGCTTTTCGCCGGACGGCCAGCGGGTGATCATGAGCCTGCAGCAGGACGGCAACGCCAATATCTATACGATGGACCTGCGTTCGCGCACCACGACGCGCCTGACGTCGACGGCTGCGATCGACACCTCGCCGTCCTATTCGCCGGATGGCAGCCAGATCGTCTTTGAAAGCGACCGCGGCGGCCGCCAGCAGCTCTATGTCATGAGCGCCGGCGGTGGCGGACAGAACCGCATCTCTTTCGGCGACGGTGCCTATTCGACCCCGGTCTGGTCGCCGCGCGGAGACCTGATCGCCTTCACCAAGCAGTCGGGCGGCAAGTTCTCGATCGGCGTGATGAAGCCGGACGGTTCGGGCGAGCGCATCCTTACGACCGGTTTCCACAATGAGGGCCCGACCTGGGCCCCGAATGGCCGCGTCCTGATGTTCTTCCGCCAGACTGCCGGTGCCGGCGGCCCGCAGCTCTATTCGATCGACCTGACCGGCTATAACGAGCAACTGGTTCAGACAAAAGGCTTCGCGTCTGACCCGGCCTGGTCGCCGCTGCTCGAATAGCATTGTGACAATGCGGCGAGGAATATGGCGAACTTGCCGCTTTCTCGCCGCAAAGGACTGATCTAGCAACCCTTCAAGCCGATTTTGACAAATTGTTAACCATATCCGTTGAAGCGGGATTAACCGCTTCCGGTTACAGTCTGGCAACCCTGAATTTAAGACCATCCAAGGAGACCGGCCCATGAGCCGCATTCACGCCCAGGCCGCAGGCCGCATGCAATCCATCGCTCGCAACCCGATCATGATCGCTCTCTTTGCCAGTCTGGCGCTTGCTGCCTGCGCCAAGAAGCCGATGAACAGCGCAGGTGATCTCGGCCTCGGTGCCAATGCGGCGACCCCGGGCTCGACGCAGGACTTCACGGTCAACGTCGGCGACCGCATCTTCTTCGATACGGACTCCACCTCGATCCGCGCCGATGCGCAGGCAACGCTCGACCGTCAGGCGCAGTGGCTGGCCAAATATCCGAACTACGCCATCACAGTCGAAGGCCATGCCGACGAACGCGGCACCCGCGAATACAACCTGGCACTTGGTGCGCGCCGTGCGGCGTCGACCAAGGACTACCTTGCATCGCGCGGTATCCCGGCCTCCAAGATCAAGACGATCTCCTACGGCAAGGAAAAGCCGGTCGCCGTCTGCGACGACATTTCCTGCTGGTCGCAGAACCGCCGCGCCGTTACGGTTCTCGGTGGCGCGGGCATGTAAAAACTGTCGGCCTGTGTGAAGGCCGCAGAATTCTCCAGATCTGAAACGGGCCGTGTGAATGTTCTTCACGCGGCCCGTTTTTATATCACGGGGCTCCGACGTGCGCAGCGATCGCGCCTGTGATCTGCGACCAGTCGTTCCTGTGCAACTCGTGACCGCCGCCGACGATACGTTGCAGTTTCGCGCCCTTGACGGCGTTGGCGAGAGCCTCGCCGTGGGCGATAGGAAAGATCGGGTCTGACGTTCCATGTATCACGAGGAGAGGAACCCGCAGGTCTGCCGCGGCCAGGCGGTCGCCGTCGTCGCCGCCCGCGACCATGAAATGGTTGGTCGCGCTTGCAAAGGAGCGGGAGCGATCGAGATCGCGATCCAGCAACAAACGAGCGGCGGCTGGATCATGCGGATGGGCGGTGCTGGCTGTCATGCGCGCATCACGCAGCATGAAATCGATGATGCTTGCACGATCGCTCCAATCGACCGCCTCGCCCGTCGCCGCATGTTCGCGATAGGCATCGGTGAACGGCGGCAGGCCGTCGATCCCCAGAGGACTCGAACTCATCACCGTGAGCGTTCTGACGCGGTCGGGATGGGTGAGGGCGAGGCGCTGGGCCAGGAATCCGCCCATTGAAATGCCGACAACATCGGCAGTCTCTATACCGTAGCCGTCGAGGATCGCCATTGCATCCTCTGCCATGTCCGCAAGCGTATAGCCTGGTTCGCCCGGCGGATAGGTTGTCGACAACCCGGTATCGCGGTTGTCGTAGCGGACGACGAAACGGCCGCGAGCTGCAAGCTGCTCACAAAACTCTTCCGGCCACCAAAGCATTGAGGCCATTGCCCCCATGATCAGCAGCAAGGCCGGGTCGGAAGGATGGCCGAATGCCTCGGTGGCAAGCTCCACTTCGCCGCGCCTGATCGTCAAATCTGCCATATCATGTCCTCCTTTTGCACAAGACATCATTGTCTCGGTCGGCAATGCCGGCGCCACAATGACGCAGCATGTGATTGCAAAATAAAACTAGTTTTATAATGAATTTGGTGATTGACTTTGGCAAGAGGATTTTGCCCGTTGCGGCGGTTGAGGCAAACGCGCAGCGAAAAGACGGTCATTCGGGCCGCCTTTTCTTTTTTGTCACACTTTGACCGAACTCCGTTGCTTTTTGGGGCCAATTGGAAAACTGTGCGGCAATCATCCAAAGACCGATTTGAACCGGTTCGGGTGAGAGTGGATATACAAACAGGACACATGACATGAAACATTTTGTCGTGGCGGGATTGATCGGCCTGACTGCCTTTGCGGGGTTTGGACAGACAGTGACCGCCATGCCGCTTTCCGCGCTTTTTAACCGCGCAATTCACGGCGAAGCCCAATCGCCGGGCAAGGCGCCGCTGCTCAAGGTCCAGTCGAATGAGGTTGGACGTATCGGGCAGCTCGAGGAACAGATCCGCTCGCTCAACGGGCGTATCGAGGAAATGAGTTTCCAGCTTTTGCAGATGCAGGAGCAGATCCGCAAGTTCCAGGAAGACAACGAGTTCCGCTTCCAGGATCTGGAAGGCGGCAAGTCCGGTTCCACCAAGAAGAGCCAGCTGGAAACACCGCGCACCAACGATCAGGCATCCGGCACTGCACCGGCAACGACTGATCAGGCAACGGCAACCGATCCCAACGCAGGTTTGGGATCGGATGCTGCTGCCGGTGCCAATACCGGCGCGCCGGCATCCACGCTTGGCCAGATCGTTTTCGATGAAAACGGTAATCCTATCGCTGCGAACCAGGATACCTCGAGCCTCGAGTCAACGCTTCCCCGTAATGATCAGGGCATCAACCAGACGCCGGACAGCCAGCAGCAGACGGCAGCACTCGACAATCCCGGCGATCTCTATCAGTCGGCCTATGGCCATGTTCTGACGGGCGATTACAGCCAGGCCGAAAACGAATTCCGCAGCTATCTCGAAGCATTCCCGAAGGGCGAGAAAGCCGCGGATGCAAGTTTCTGGATGGGTGAGGCCCAATATTCCCAGGGCAAGTTCAACGAGTCCGCCAAGACATTCCTGAATGCACACCAGACCTACGGCAAGTCGCCCAAGGCCCCCGAAATGCTCTTGAAGCTGGGCATGTCGCTGGCCGCTCTCGACAACAAGGACACGGCCTGCGCCACGCTGCGCGAGGTCAACAAGCGCTATCCGAAGGCTTCGCAGGCGGTGAAGACCAAAGTTGCCAGCGAACAGGGTCGCCTTGCCTGCTGAGGCGGACCGCGCCGCGCCGCCGCACGCCGCTGTCGAAGCGGCAAAGCAGTTTCTCTCCACGTTCAAGTCCCCCGGCATGATCCTTGCCGCCGTCTCCGGCGGCAGCGATTCAAAAGGCCTGCTTCTGGCGCTTGATGAGGCGATCACGCGTGGCGGCTTTCCTGCTTTTTCCCTGTCAGCCTGCACTGTCGATCACGCACTGCGACCTGACTCCGCTGCGGAAGCACGCTCGGTCGCCGCGTTTTGCGCGCAACGAGGCATTCCCCATATCATCCGCAAGTGGCAGGGCGACAAGCCGGCGACCGGCATTCAGGCTGCTGCGCGCGCCGCCCGCTATGGCCACCTGGCCGATGCGGCAGAGCAGGTCGGCGCGACCTGCGTTGTTACCGCCCATACCGCCGACGACCAGGCTGAAACGATTGCCATGCGGCAGAGCCGCTCCGAGCCGGATGCCCTTGGGCTCGCCGGCATGGCCGCGGGAGTGCTTGTCGATCGCCGCGCCTGGGTGCTGCGGCCGTTTCTCTCCCTTAGCCGGAGCGATATCCGCGACTATCTGTCCGTTCGGGGCGAGGGGTGGTTCGACGATCCAAGCAATGCCAATACTCGTTTCGAGCGCGTGCGTGTGCGCCACGCCCTCAGCGGCACGGCTCCCTCGGCCGCCGATGTCTTCGCTGCCGCTGCCAATGTGCGCCGCCGCTCGAGCGAGCATGTCGCCGGTCTGCTTGGCGCGCAGGTCAGCGTTTGCGAAGGTGGTCTTGTCGCGCGGCTTGAACCGGCGCTGGCCATGAACATGGCCGATGCGGACAGCCGGCGGGCCGTTCTTTCCGTCGCTGCGGTCATCGGCGGTCGCCAGCATCTGCCCGGCCGCGAAACAACCGCGCGGCTTGCAGCGTTTCTCAACGCTGGCGAGAGCGGCCGTCTGACTGCCGGCCGCGTGGTTTTCGATTGTCGCCGCTCGGGTCTCTACCTTTATCGCGAGGCGAGGGGGCTTCCGGAAATGATCGTTGAGCCCGGGGGGCAAGCGATGTGGGACGGCCGCTTTCTCGTGACAAACGACAGCGCAGAGCAGATCGCGGTCCATGCCGGCGGCGAAACGGCGGATTTGTACGCGAGACTGATTGCCGCAGGACTGCCGGAGCCTGTGGTCAAGCGCGCCGTCCGATCGGCTCCTGTCTGCTCGCGACTGGCCTCTTTGGGCGAACGCGCAGATATCGCAGCGCAGGTGGCGCCAAAGCCTTGTTTTGAAGCCAGTATCGGCCTTTACGACACCTTTTTGCCGTGTTTCGACCTGATGATGGCCAATAGTATCGCTGCGCTCTTTGGCCGTGACCGGTATCTTGCTCCTCCGGTTCACGATGTTTTGACGGAAAAGACAGGTTGATCCTGAGTCTGCCTTGGCAAGCCGCTTACGCAACCCTATGTTAGGCGCAAGAATGCAGCCACAAATCATTGCAGGTTGCGACAGAGGTTCCGGGGAGTTCGATGAACCCTAATTTCAGAAATTTTGCCCTTTGGGCAATCATTGCTCTACTGCTGATCGCGCTGTTCAGCATGTTCCAGCAGCCGACCGAACGTACCGGATCGAAGGATGTTCCCTTTTCCCAGTTCCTGAAGGACGTTGACGGAAGTCGCGTCAAGGAAGTGGTGATTACCGGCAACAAGGTGATCGGCTCCTATGCCGAGAGCGGCGCAACATTCCAGACCTATGCGCCTGCGATCGACACGGCGCTCACCGAGCGCATGGAAGCCAAGAACGTGACCGTGACGGTTCGCCCCGAAACCGACGGCTCCTCCGGCTTCCTCAGCTATGTCGGCACGCTTCTGCCGATGCTTCTTATCCTCGGTGTCTGGCTGTTCTTCATGCGCCAGATGCAGGGTGGCTCCCGTGGTGCGATGGGTTTTGGCAAGTCCAAGGCCAAACTCCTGACGGAGGCCCATGGCCGTGTCACGTTTGACGACGTTGCCGGCGTGGACGAAGCCAAGCAGGATCTTGAGGAAATCGTCGAATTCCTGCGCGATCCCCAAAAGTTCCAGCGCCTCGGCGGCCGCATTCCGCGCGGCGTGCTGCTCGTCGGCCCTCCCGGTACCGGTAAGACGCTGCTCGCGCGTTCCGTCGCTGGCGAAGCCAATGTTCCGTTCTTCACGATCTCCGGTTCCGACTTCGTCGAAATGTTCGTCGGTGTCGGTGCATCGCGTGTGCGTGACATGTTCGAACAGGCCAAGAAGAACGCGCCCTGCATCATTTTCATCGACGAAATCGATGCGGTCGGCCGTCATCGTGGCGCCGGTCTCGGCGGCGGTAACGACGAGCGCGAACAGACGCTCAACCAGTTGCTTGTCGAAATGGACGGCTTCGAGGCCAATGAAGGCATCATCCTGATCGCCGCGACCAACCGTCCGGACGTTCTTGACCCAGCGCTTTTGCGTCCGGGCCGCTTCGACCGTCAGGTCGTCGTGCCGAACCCGGATATCAACGGCCGCGAGCGCATCCTCAAGGTTCATATCCGCAATGTGCCGCTGGCGCCGAATGTCGATCTCAAGGTTCTGGCCCGTGGTACGCCTGGCTTTTCCGGTGCCGACCTGATGAACCTTGTCAATGAAGCTGCCCTGATGGCTGCGCGCCGCAACAAGCGCGTCGTCACCATGCAGGAATTCGAAGACGCCAAGGACAAGATCATGATGGGCGCGGAACGCCGTTCGTCCGCCATGACCGAAGCCGAAAAGAAGCTGACCGCCTATCACGAGGCCGGCCACGCCATTCTGGCGCTGAAGGTTCCGGTCGCCGATCCGCTGCACAAGGCGACGATCATTCCGCGCGGCCGTGCACTTGGCATGGTCATGCAGCTTCCCGAAGGCGACCGCTATTCGATGAGCTACAAGTGGATGGTTTCGCGTCTTGCGATCATGATGGGTGGCCGCGTTGCCGAGGAAATCACCTTCGGCAAGGAGAACATCACCTCCGGCGCATCCTCCGATATCGAGCAGGCAACCAAGCTTGCCCGGGCGATGGTCACGCAGTGGGGTTTTTCCGATCAGCTTGGTCAGGTCGCCTACGGCGAAAACCAGCAGGAGGTTTTCCTCGGCCATTCTGTTTCGCAGTCGAAGAACGTTTCCGAGGCGACGTCGCAGAAGATCGACAACGAAATCCGCCGCCTGATCGACGAAGCCTATCTTGAGGCCAAGCGGATCATTACCGAGATGCATGGTGAGTTCGTTGCCATCGCCGAAGGCCTGCTCGAATACGAAACGCTGACGGGCGACGAGATCAAGGCCTTGATCCGCGGCGAAAAGCCGGCGCGCGACCTCGGCGACGATTCCCCGCCGCATCGCGGTTCGGCCGTACCTTCGGCTGGTACCAAGAAAGACGGTTCCGTCGGCAAGGGCGATGAAGCCGAAGGCGGGTTTGAGCCGCAGCCGCAATAGTCTTTACGGAAAATAGAAAACTGAAATCCAGCCGCCGCGCCTTGATGCGCGGCGGTTTTTGTTTGTGTCCAACGGCTTCGGCTACCTCCGGCTTGGTAACGCGCTGTAATGAATTCTGATGATACAACGGGATGCTGTTGCAGAAGATTTATGGCATGACGTAGCGCAGGCCGCCCAAAGGGATGCATCGGACTTTGGCGCAACTGCAGTCATGACTGAGAACTTGAGTGCTGCCGAACAACGGTCGTTAAAGACCTCGGCGACGGTTTTCTGGCAATGACCCGTTGGGCTCGAGGTGAAATGCAAGGCGATGCCGCTGGACGCGCTCTATGATGAGCTGCCGGCACCCTTGATAGGAATTGGAGTTTTTATGGCGCGTAAATATTTTGGAACGGATGGCATTCGCGGACAGTCGAACGTGTTTCCGATGACGCCGGATCTTGCCATGCGTGTCGGCATCGCAGTCGGCACGATCTTTCGCAACGGCGGGCACCGTCACCGGGTTGTGATCGGCAAGGACACGCGGCTGTCGGGCTATATGCTGGAGAATGCCATGGTGGCCGGCTTCACCGCCGCTGGGCTCGATGTTTTCCTGCTGGGTCCTATTCCGACCCCCGGTGTCGCGATGCTGACGCGCTCGCTTCGCGCCGACGTCGGTGTGATGATTTCGGCCTCGCACAATCCGTTCGAGGACAATGGCATCAAGCTGTTCGGCCCGGACGGCTACAAGCTCTCCGACGAGATCGAAGCGCAGATCGAGGAGCTTCTCGACAAGGACATGACGGCGCAGCTCGCCAAGTCGCACGAAATCGGCCGGGCCAAGCGTGTCGAAGGCGACATCTACCGCTATATCGAGCATGCCAAGCGCACGTTGCCCCGCGATGTCACGTTGCAGGGCCTACGGGTTGCCATCGACTGCGCCAACGGCGCTGCCTACAAGGTCGCACCTTTGGCCCTTTGGGAACTCGGCGCAGACGTCGTGACCATCGGCAACGAGCCGAACGGTACCAATATTAATCTCGAATGCGGCTCGACCCATCCGGCGGCGCTCTCGAGGAAGGTGCACGAAGTGCGCGCCGATATCGGCATCGCGCTTGATGGCGATGCCGACCGCGTATTGATCGTCGATGAGAACGGTACGGTTATCGATGGCGATCAGCTGATGGCGGTGATTGCCAACAGCTGGGCTGACGACGGTGTGCTCAAGGGCAATGGCATCGTCGCGACGGTGATGTCCAATCTCGGCCTGGAGCGTTACCTCAACGGCCGTGGCCTTGATCTCCATCGCACCAAGGTCGGTGACCGTTATGTCGTCGAGCATATGCGCCAGCACGGCTTTAACGTCGGCGGCGAACAGTCCGGGCATCTGGTTCTCTCGGATTTCGGCACCACCGGTGACGGTCTGGTCGCTGCACTGCAGATCCTCGCCTGCGTCAAGCGTCAGGGCAAAACCGTCAGCGAAGTTTGCCATCGCTTCGATCCGGTGCCGCAGGTCTTGAAGAACGTCCGGGTATCGGCCGGCAAGCCGCTCGAAAATGCCGTCGTGCGACAGGCCATTGCCGATGCGGAGGCCGAGCTTGCCAAGAATGGCCGCTTGCTGATCCGGCCATCCGGCACCGAGCCGTTGATCCGCGTCATGGCGGAGGGCGATGACCGGGGCCAGGTGGAGCGTATCGTCGACGAACTGATCGGCGTGATCAGCGGCATGCGCAACGTCGCCTGATCGGCTCCATTTGATGAGACTTGAAGAAGGCCGGGTTTTACCCGGTCTTTTTTGTGCGTTGCTAAAGAACATTCTCACGTTGCTTGGCGATGAATTCAATTTATTAACAGTTACGGTAAATTTTTGTAGTTAATCAGACCTTAACCTTTCCTATCCATGATCCGTTCCAACACGATTTATTGGAAGCCGGTCTTTCGGCTGACCAAGCAACAAGAAATATTGGAGTGTGGCCATGAAGTCTATTTTGATTGGCGTTGTTGCGGCTATGCTCGGCAGCACCGCGACCTTTGCAGCGGATCTTTATGAGCCGCCTATCGAGCCGGTTGCCGAGCCGGTTCAGCTCGTCGAAGCTAGCGGCTGGTACCTGCGCGGCGACGTCGGTTATGCCTTCACCAATCTTCGCGGTGCTCATTTCTACCAGGGCCCCGGCCGCTTCGTCCGCGACTTCGACGATGCCGATCTCGACGACACCTGGACCGTTGGCGTCGGTGTCGGTTATCAGATCAACAATTATCTGCGCACCGACGTGACGCTTGACTATCTCGGCAATGCGGATTTCGAAGGTTCGACGACGGGCGGCTGCGGTGTCGCCGTCGCCTGCACCTCGCGCGACGTTTCGGCAATTGCCGCCTGGAGCCTGATGGCCAACGCCTATGTCGATATCGGCACCTATGGCTCATTCACCCCTTACGTCGGCGCCGGCATCGGTGGCACGCAGGTTCGGTGGGACAATCTGCGCAATACCAGCTGCGAAACCGGCAATCCGGCCAATTGCGATCCGAGCTTCGAGCATGATGGCCGCAGCAAGTGGCGCTTCACCTACGGCCTGATGGCCGGTACGGCGATCGACCTGACCTGCAACCTGAAGGCCGATGTCGGCTATCGTTTCCGCCACGTGCTGGGCGGCGACATGTTCGGCTACAATGCCAATAGCGGTCCAGGCTCCGACGAAGGCATCTATGTTCACGAAGCCCGCGCCGGTCTGCGCTATTCCTTCGGCGGTTGCCCGGAAGCCTACGTTCCGCCGGCCGAGCCCGCGGTCTACAAATAAGAGCCTCGCGCTTCGCGTTTCGAAAGGCCGTCCGGTTTCGGGCGGCCTTTTGGTTTTGTGGGGTCCGATTGGTTAAGAAGCATGCTTAACCTGAGGTTAACCGGTGGATGCGATATTGCCGCCAATATACGCGGGCGACGGGGTTCCTGTCGCCGCACATGGTTTTCCAAGGACAGCAAAATGAAGTTGCGGCACACTCTCCTCAAGGCATCTGCCCTCAATGCATCTGCGCTGATCCTGGTGTTTGCCGCCGGTCAGGCGATGGCTGCGGATCTTCTCGAAGCGCCGGAAGTCAGCATCTCGACCGTGGAGACGGGCGGCCAGGGCTTCTACCTGCGTGGCGATCTCGGTTATGCCGGTTGGACGCGCGGCGGTGACCCGTCCCTGCGCCTGTTCGATGCCGGAACCGGCGCCACCAACGCTGCGTCCTTCGATAATGATTTTGACGAACCGTTTTCCGGAACCCTGGGCGTCGGCTATCAGTTCAACGACATGTTCCGGGCCGATTTGACCGGTGACTATTTCGAAGGAGACGTTGGGGGCAGCGGCGAAGCGAGCATTCCGTGCAGCGGCGAAGCTGCCGGAACATCCTGCGCCGGGCGTCTCAATGCCGACTACAAGGCGATCGGCCTTATGGCGAACGGCTATGTCGACCTCGCGACGGTGGCCGGCTTGACGCCCTATCTCGGCGCCGGTCTCGGTGTGACGCAACTCCGCTGGAACGACGTTGCCCTGCGCACCAGCTGCGTGCCGGGAGCAGCCGGCTGCTCGGGTGCCGCCCCCGTCAACCAGACCTTTGACGGAGACAGCAGCTGGCGCCTGACCTATGCGCTGATGGCCGGTGTCTCCTACAATATGACCGAACAGCTGAAGCTTGATGTTGGCTACCGCTATTCGCAGATCACCGATGGCGACATGTTCGGCAGCAGCGATATCGACGGCCTCGACGACGGCCTCGGCCGTCACGAAATCCGCGCGGGTCTGCGGCTGTCGCTCTGGTAGGTGAAAGGGCATTCGCTTCGGCAGTGCCCCACAACGCCAAAAATCTTTTCAGAAACGACACATCATTCTTGACTTCCTGGCCTGTCCACCCTATTCACGGCGGCAGGCCACCTCTCCCTAACGAGAGGCTTTCTATCTGGAAGGATAGCTTTGATGACGACCCCTGCGACACCGGAATTGCGTCCGGTCAATACCCATTTTTCTTCTGGTCCCTGCTCCAAGCGCCCCGGTTGGTCGCTTGATGCGCTCTCCGATGCGGCCCTTGGGCGCTCGCACCGTGCCAAGGTTGGCAAGAGCAAGCTGAAGCAGGCGATCGATCTCACCCGTGAAATTCTGCAGGTGCCGGCGGACTACCGCATTGGCATCGTGCCTGCCTCCGATACCGGCGCCGTCGAAATGGCGCTCTGGTCGCTGCTTGGCCCCCGTGGCGTCGACATGGTCGCCTGGGAAAGCTTCGGCTCCGGCTGGGTTTCCGATGTCGTCAAGGAGCTCAAGCTTCCCGACACCCGCAAGTTCGTTGCCGACTACGGCAAGCTCGTCGATTTCAGCCAGGTCGATTTCGACCGTGACGTCGTCTTCACTTGGAACGGCACCACCTCTGGCGTCCGCGTTGCGAATGCCGATTTCATTCCGGCCGACCGCAAGGGTCTGACAATCTGCGACGCGACATCGGCTGCATTTGCGCAGGACCTTGATTTTGCCAAGCTCGATGTCGTCACCTTCTCCTGGCAGAAGGTTCTGGGCGGAGAGGGCGCGCATGGCATCCTCATCCTCAGCCCGCGCGCTGTCGAGCGTCTGGAAAGCTATGAGCCTTCCTGGCCGCTGCCGAAGATCTTCCGCATGACCAAGGGCGGCAAGATCATCGAGGGCATCTTCCAGGGCGAGACAATCAACACGCCGTCGATGCTCTGCGTCGAGGACTATATCGATGCGCTCAACTGGGCAAAGTCGCTCGGCGGCCTCAAGGCGCTGATTGCCCGGGCCAATGCCAATGCGCAGGCCATTCACGATTTCGTCGCAAAGACGGACTGGATCGCCAATCTTGCAGTCGATCCGGCAACGCAGTCGAACACCTCGGTCTGCCTGAAGATCGTCGACAAGGACATTGCAGCACTCGACGCTGCCGGCCAGGACGCCTTTGCCAAGGGCATGGTGGCGCTGCTCGAAAAGCAGGGTGTCGCCCACGACATCGGCGCCTATCGCGATGCGCCGTCCGGTTTCCGCATCTGGGCCGGCGCGACGATCGAGACATCGGACCTCAAGGCGCTGATGCCCTGGTTCGACTGGGCGTTCGCGACCCAGAAGGCGACGCTTTCCAAAGCTGCCGCCTGACCGGCATTTGGCCGCGCCAACAGGGCGCGGTCCTTCCCATACCATTTCAATTTTTGACGAAACCAATGGAGGCCTCTCATGGCACCTCGCGTACTCGTATCCGATGAACTGTCGGAAACTGCCGTCCAGATCTTCCGTGATCGCGGCGTCGATGTCGATTTCCAGCCGCAGCTCGGCAAGGACAAGGAAAAGCTGGCCGCGATCATCGGCAACTATGATGGTCTTGCCATCCGCTCCGCGACCAAGGCCACCGAAAAGCTGATCGCTGCCGCGACCAATCTCAAGGTGATCGGCCGTGCCGGTATCGGCGTCGACAATGTCGATATCCCGGCCGCTTCGCGCCGCGGCATCATCGTCATGAACACGCCGTTCGGCAACTCGATCACTACGGCCGAACATGCCATCGCACTGATGTTTGCTGTTGCCCGCCAGCTGCCGCAGGCCGATACCTCGACCCAGGCCGGCAAGTGGGAAAAGTCGAAGTTCATGGGTGTCGAAATTACCGGCAAGACGCTCGGCGTCATCGGTGCCGGCAATATCGGCGGCATCGTCTGCGCCCGTGCCATCGGCCTGAAGATGCATGTACTGGCCTACGACCCCTTCCTGTCGAAGGAACGCGCCGAGGAAATGGGCGTCACCAAGGTCGAACTGGACGAGCTGCTTGCCCAGGCTGATTTCATCACCCTGCATGTGCCGATGACCGACAAAACGCGTGGCATCTTGAACCGCGAGGCCTTGGCGAAGACCAAGCCCGGCGTGCGCATCATCAACTGCGCCCGCGGCGGTCTGGTGGACGAGCATGCGCTCGCCGATGCCATCAAGTCGGGTCATGTCGCCGGTGCCGGTTTCGATGTGTTCGAAGTCGAGCCCGCGACGGAAAGCCCGCTGTTTGGCCTGCCGAACGTCGTCTGCACGCCGCATCTGGGCGCCTCCACCACGGAAGCGCAGGAGAACGTCGCGCTGCAGGTGGCCGAGCAGATGTCGGATTACCTCGTCAAGGGTGCGGTTTCCAACGCCATCAACATGCCGTCGATCACGGCTGAAGAAGCACCGATCCTCAAGCCCTTCATCCGGCTTGCCGATGTCCTCGGCGCCTTTGTTGGCCAGGTAACGGAAAGCGCGATCAAGGAAATCGAGATCCTCTTTGACGGATCGACCGCCTCGATGAACACCAAGGCGCTGACGAGTGCAGCGCTTGCCGGTCTCATCCGTAGCCAGGTTTCCGACGTCAACATGGTTTCGGCGCCTGTGATGATCAAGGAAAAGGGCATCATCCTGTCCGAGGTCAAGCGCGACAAGTCGGGCGTCTTCGACGGCTATATCAAGCTGACGGTGACAACGGCGAACCAGACGCGTTCGGTCGCCGGTACGGTGTTCTCGGACGGCAAGCCGCGCTTCATCCAGATCAAGGACATCAACCTCGACGCCGACGTCGGCAACCACATGGTCTACATCACCAACACCGACGTTCCCGGCATGATCGGCTTCATCGGCATGACGCTGGGCGATGCCGGCGTCAACATCGCCAACTTCCAGCTCGGTCGCCATGGCGCGGGTTCGGATGCCATCGCGCTGCTGTATGTCGATGGCGCGGTGTCTGAAGACGTGCTCGACAAGCTGCGCGCCAACCCGGCCATCAGGGCTGCCAAGCCGCTGGTCTTCAACGTCGACTAATTCTCAGGGGCCTGATAGCTCCGAACAATTGACAGGCAAACGCGCCGGATGACCTCCGGCGCGTTTGCCGTTGATGACGGTGGATGGAATGAACGCGAAAGATCGCATCTATCATTGGCGGCCGGCCGATATCGGCGACATTGAAGTCATCTATGGCATTCAATGCATTGCCCATGCCGACCATCCTGAAGCGCGCGAGGTCTTGCTCGAACGGCTTGAACTGTGCCCTAGCGGCTGTTTCGTACTCGAAAGGCATGGCGTGGTTTCAGGCTATGTTCTCAGTCACCCCTGGCGCCGGTTTTCGCCGCCACCGATTGACACCAAGCTCGGGGCAATCCCGGCAGAGGCTGATGTCTGGTATCTCCACGATCTCGCCCTTTTGCCCGGAACGCGCGGCTCCGGCGCTGGAGCAAAAGTGTCGAAACTGCTTGCGGATTTGGCCCGGCAGACTGGTTATCGAACCGTCGCGCTCGTCTCGGTCAACGGATCGCAGGGTTTTTGGGAGCGGCAAGGCTTCTCGGTGCGCAGGCATGATGCCCTTGCTGCAAGGCTCGCCGGTTACGGCAGCGCTGCCATCTACATGGAGCACGCTTTGGTTGGTGCGGACGGGCGGTAACGCTCTCTCTACTGCGTCCCGGCCTGTGCGGCCGGGCGAGGACGGCCGCGCTCCGCCACCGCGATGCCGCCCAAGACCAGCGCCATGGCGACGATATGGAATGTCTGCAGCGCCTCGCCGATCAAGGCGATCGACAGCAGCGTGCCGAAGATCGGAATGGTGTTGATGAACAGGCCGGCTCGGTTGGGGCCGATCAGTTCGACGCCGCGCACGTAGAGGATCTGCGAGACCAGAGAGGGCAGGAGACCGGCATAGGCGACGATGACCCAGCCTTGCGTGTCGGGCCAGATCATCCGGCCGGTGGAAAGCTCCCAGATAACCAGCGGAATGCTGCTGACCAGCGCACCGAAGGCGGAGATCGCAATCAGGCTCTTCCAGTGGATTTCCGGTTTCCAGCGCAGCGCCACGGTATAACCGGCATAGACGAGAACGGCGGCCATCATCAGCGCATCGCCCTGATTGAGATCGAGCGCGAGCAGGGTGGTCAGGTCGCCATGCGATGCGGTCAGCGCCACGCCGAACAGCGTCAGCGTGAACCCGGCGATCTGCGCCATCGAGAAGGCGGTGCGGAACAGCACGTAGTTCATGACAAAAATCACCATCGGGATGCCGGCCTGCTCGATCACGGCATTGATGGCGCTGGTATATTGCAGCGCAGAGTAGAGAAAAGCGTTGAAGGCGGTGAAGCCGACGGTGCCGTAGCCGAGCAGCAGCAGCCAGTTCTTGCGGATCGCTGGTAAATCCCGGCGCACCTGCGGGGCTGCGAAAATCAAAAGCACGATGCAGGCGATCACCCAGCGCATGCCGGTCAGCATCATCGGGCTGACATGGCCGACCGCCATTTTTCCGGCCACGGAATTCCCGCCCCAGATCAGGGTGGTGATGCAAAGGATGATATAGGCTTGGAGATTGACGGGCACGGTATTCCTGGGCGATAAAAGACAGGGCGCTGTCCTGTCGGCTTTTGCCGGCGCAGCGTTGCCCGTGCATTGAATCAACCCGGATCGCAGAAGGCAAGCCCGCATTATTGGCCCCTGGCGGTCTTGCCTGCGCAACGGGGGGGCGTGACAGGCCCGAGCCGGCGGGATTGGATGCTGGCCGCCTCGCAGCCTATGGGCTTCAGGTGACCTGACGGTGCAAGGGGTGTACGATCAGGCACGAATATCCGGCCGATCCCGGCCGTTATATCAGTATCCAGGGCTAAATCCGTCTCGCCGAACAGCGTGCCGATGCAATCCCTGAGTGCTAAATGCTGTCTTTACCATGCAAAAACCCCGAATCCCGGCCTAAACAGGGTCGCTTTCCAAAAAACAAAACAGTATAGATGCGCGGGTTTGAAGACAGCGCATGACTGGCGCCAAGGAAACAGGAAATCTGAAATGACGAATGTCGTGGTGGTCGGATCGCAATGGGGTGATGAAGGCAAGGGCAAGATTGTCGATTGGCTCTCCGAGCGCGCCGACATCGTTGTGCGCTTTCAGGGCGGGCACAATGCCGGCCATACGCTGGTGATCGACGGCACCAGCTACAAGCTGTCGCTGTTGCCTTCCGGCGTCGTGCGTCCGGGCAAGCTTGCCGTCATCGGCAACGGCGTGGTCATCGACCCGCATGCGCTGATCTCGGAAATCGAGAAGCTCGACAAGCAGGGCGTGGCGATCACGCCGGAAAACCTGCGCATCGCCGACAATGCCACGCTGATCCTGTCGCTGCATCGCGAGCTGGACGGCATCCGCGAGGATGCTGCCTCCAACAGCGGCACCAAGATCGGCACGACGCGCCGCGGCATCGGCCCGGCCTATGAAGACAAGGTCGGCCGCCGCGCCATCCGCGTCATGGATCTCGCCGATCTCGACACGCTGCCCGCCAAGGTCGATCGTCTGCTCACCCATCACAATGCGCTGCGCCGTGGTCTTGGTGAAGCCGAGGTCAGCCATGAGGCGATCATGACCGAGCTTTCCTCGATCGCTGCCCGCGTTCTGCCCTTCATGGAAACGGTCTGGCTTTTGCTCGATCGCCAGCGCCGCAAGGGTGCGCGCATCCTGTTCGAAGGTGCGCAGGGTACGCTGCTCGATATCGACCACG
The DNA here is from genome assembly GCF_056405855.1 of Pararhizobium sp. P1_E7. Lineage (NCBI taxonomy): Bacteria > Pseudomonadati > Pseudomonadota > Alphaproteobacteria > Hyphomicrobiales > Rhizobiaceae > Pararhizobium > Pararhizobium sp. P1_E7. The sequence goes on from NZ_JBFUBH010000002.1 coordinate 383,130, forward strand.
GCACCTATCCATTCGTCACCTCGTCGAACACGGTGGCAGGTCAGGCAGCTGCAGGCTCCGGCATGGGCCCTGGTGCACTCGGCTATATCCTCGGCATCACCAAGGCCTACACGACCCGCGTCGGTGAAGGTCCGTTCCCGACCGAACTGCACGATGAAGTCGGCCAGTTCCTCGGCGAAAAAGGCCATGAATTCGGCACCGTGACCGGCCGCAAGCGCCGTTGCGGCTGGTTCGATGCGGCCCTCGTGCGCCAGTCGGTCGCCACCAACGGCATCACCGGCATCGCGCTCACCAAGCTCGACGTGCTCGATGGTCTCGATGAGCTGAAGATTTGCGTCGGCTATACGCTGGATGGTGTTGAGATCGATCATCTGCCGGCAAGCCAGGCGCAGCAGGCGCAGGCCAAGCCCGTCTACATCACGCTTGAAGGCTGGAAGGAATCGACCGTCGGTGCCCGCAGCTGGGCGCAGCTTCCGGCCCAGGCGATCAAATATGTGCGTCAGGTTGAAGAGCTGATCGGTGCGCCGGTCGCCCTGCTTTCCACCAGCCCCGAGCGCGACGACACCATACTTGTGACGGACCCGTTTGAGGACTAGTCTCACGTTTACGACTAGGGAAGAGTTTGGCGTAAACACGCCGATGGTATGAGAAAGTTCTGATGGCGGATTTTGTTGCAGTTATTCGAAGGACCGTCGATGGTCTGTCGGACAATGTTCCCGAAATGCGGGCCAAGGTCTATGACAAGGCCCGCGGCGCCGTCCGCCGTCAGCTTGAAAGCATGAAGCCGCGTCCTTCGGACGAGATGATCGAACGCCAGATGGTCAAGCTCGAGGCGGCGATCAACGAGGTCGAGGACGATCACGCCGAGGCGCTTCCGCCGCTAGACGAGCAGCTGACTGATTCGGTCCCCGAAGCGGCCGGGGCGGAGGACCAGGTTGCCGAGCCGGCGGTACTGGAGGCGGAAGAGTTTCCTGCGCCTGCTGCCGAACCCCAGTCAGCCGTCGAACCGGCAGAACAGCCCGACGACCATGTGACCGCCGCTGCGCCCGTCGAGGTTGCCCAGCTGCCAGTGGAAGAGGAGCACGTGGCTCCCGAACCGGAGACGGTTGCGGAGGCGGATAGCGCGATCTCTTCCGAAGAGGACGATGCCCAGGCTGAGCCGGCTCATCCGGTAGAGCCTGAACAGCTCGAGCAGGACGCAGTCGCGTCCGATGAGGCGGAGCATCCGGCCGCCGTGGCTTTCGAGCCTCAAGAGGAAAGCGAAGCAGCGGCTGAGGAAACGGCCCAGGTTCCGGATGCCGTCGCTGAACCGCATGACGAACCGGCCGAAGAAAAGCCGGTCGAAGAAAAGCCCGCACTTGCGGCCTCCAGCGAATGGGAATTGCCGGAATGGAACGATCCGGTTCCGGCGACCGCCCATAGCGAGCCGGTCTGGACCGAAGCTGCGGAAGCCGCGCCGGTTGCCGATGAAATCCCCGACCTGACGCAGTACGAGCCTGTCGAAACGGTGACGCCGCGCAGCGACGCCGCCGGTGGCAAGGATCAGGGCGAAGCAGCACAGGCCTGGGCCTGGGACGATAGCGATCCTTTTACCCAGGCTCCCGCGCCTTCTGCCGATGAAACGTCGGAACCGGCAATTGCCGATTGGTCCTGGCCTGTCGAGAAGACGACTGCCGCTGAACCCGAACAGCGGACAGCTGCCAATGACAGCTGGAGTGAGATCGACGAGCTTCTCGCACATGGCGGCACGGTCGCAGCCGTTGGTGCCGCGGCCGAGGCTCAGGCCGGCAAGGCTTCCGCTGCGGTGGATGAAAACGTCGAAGTGCCGGCGCGGCCCGTTTCTTATCGGGTTGAGCCGAAGCGCTCGCGATTGAATGTGAAGGCTGTCGGGCTTGGCGCGGTGCTGCTCCTCATTCTGGGCGGCGGCGGTTATGCCTATTGGCAAAATCAGACCACGGTGAATTCATGGGTCTCCGGCATGCTGGCATCCATCACTGCCAGGATACCGGGCCAGACGACGCCGGAAGCATCCGTGCCTGAAGAGGGCAACAAGGACCTGACCGCGCCGGAAACCAACAACCAGACACAGACGCCGGCCAATACCGACGTCGCAGCGGTCGAAGGCAGCGGCAAGTTTACCCAGCGCCTGCAGCAGGACGGCTCCGAGATCGATCAAGGTCCGGCGGTAGCACCTGCAGGTGCGAATGCCACCGAGGAAGGCAAGTCCGTGGCGGCGCAGACGGAGGCGGGCAAGCCCGTCGATACCGCGCAGGCAACGCAGACCACCCCGGCTGGCCAGACGACGAATGGCACGCAGCCTGCTCAGCCGGTCCCCGGACAGCAAACCGCGGCCGACCCGGCAACGCAGCAGGTGCCAGCCGGCGCCCAGAAGATGTTCCTCTATGAGGAGCGGCTGGGCCAGTCGGCGCCAACGGCAATCGAAGGCAACGTCGCTTGGTCGGTCAAGGAAGAATCCCCCGGTGGCGACGCCAAGCCGGAGCCGGTCGTGCAAGCGCAGATCAATGTACCGGAGCGTGGCCTGACGGCGTTGATGACGGTCAAGCGCAATGCCGACTCGTCGTTGCCGGCCAGCCATGTGATCGAGTTCGTCTTCTCGCTGCCCGAGAATTTCGAAGGCGGCAGTATCGATAGCGTGCAGCGCGTGTCGATGAAGCGCAACGAGCAGGATCGCGGCGATGCACTGATCGCGGTTCCTGCCAAGATCACCGAAGATTTCCACATGATCGCGCTCAACGACTTCCCCGAGGCCGTCGCGACGAATATCGAGCTTTTGCGCACGCGCAGCTGGATCGACATTCCGTTGACCTATCGCAACGGCCGCCGCGCTCTGTTGACGCTGGAGAAGGGTGCTGCCGGCACCGAAGCCTTCACCAAGGCCATGCAGGCCTGGAGCCTGGCTGCAAAGCCTGAGCCGGCCGGCCAGTAGCCGGCCCGCCAGTCACCGCCGGCAAGACGGCAAAAAGAAACCCGGCTGGATCGCTCCAGCCGGGTTTTTGTTGTGCAGCCGGCGCCGGGGTCAGGCGTCTTCGACGACCCGAAGGGCGTTCAGACGATCCTGCGCCGCCTTGCGGACGGCGTCCTGAACCTTTTCGAAGGCGCGGACCTCGATCTGGCGAACGCGCTCGCGGCTGATGTCGAACTCGGTCGACAGGTCCTCGAGAGTGACTGGATCTTCCGTCAGGCGGCGGGCCTCGAAGATGCGGCGTTCGCGGTCGTTCAGGACCTTCATCGCGCTCGACAGAAGGTTGCGGCGGCTTTCCAGTTCGTCCTGCTCGATCAGGATGTCTTCCTGGCTGTCATGGTCGTCGACGAGCCAATCCTGCCACTGGCCGGATTCGCCTTCACCCGCCTTGATCGGCGCATTCAGCGAGGCGTCCCCGGACAGGCGCTGGTTCATCGAAATCACTTCGGCTTCCGACACCTTGAGGGTCGTGGCGATATGCGCGACCTGGTCGGGCTTCAAGTCACCCTCGTCGAGTGCCTGGATCTTGCCCTTGAGACGGCGCAGGTTGAAGAACAGCCGCTTCTGGTTGGCGGTCGTACCCATTTTCACCAGCGACCACGAGCGCAGGATATATTCCTGGATCGAAGCCTTGATCCACCACATGGCATAGGTGGCCAGGCGGAAGCCCCGTTCGGGGTCGAATTTCTTGACGGCCTGCATCAGGCCGACATTGCCTTCGGATACGACTTCGCCGATCGGCAGGCCATAGCCGCGATAACCCATGGCGATCTTCGCCACGAGGCGCAGATGGCTGGTGACGAGCTGATGGGCGGCCTTGCGGTCGTCATGCTCCTGATACCGCTTGGCGAGCATGTACTCTTCCTGCGGTTCAAGCATGGGAAATTTGCGGATTTCGTCAAGGTAACGATTGAGACCGCCTTCTCCGGCGGTAATGGACGGTAACGTACTGCGGGCCATAATGCACCCCCCTTTCGCGTTCCGGCCTCCTTCTGGCAAGCCGGGCTTGTGGGTCTGTCCGACCCCACATGCTCATAGATAAGTGCGGTGAAAGCATGATTCAAGCACTCCGGTTTCACAGAGATGTGAAGCCAGAGAAGCGCATGCTCCAGTTGGGTTACAGCCTGTAAATTGTGTCCGCCCCCGAAATATCAAGGGCGGAATCGGCATTTGTAACACTTTGTGTTGCGGCTCAATGGATCGGCGAGTTGTCCTGTTCTTCATCATCAACCCCCCTCCAGATACCAATCCGGAAATCCTGCCGTTACCGGGGCTCTGCGCCCGCTTCGTCAGCGTTGGTGACACCCCGGCGATAGCGGCTATATCCGTCGCCATAGGCCTGACACCGTGACACGCCGATGTCTTTCAACTGCTCGTCGTTGAGTTCCAGCAATGCCAGCCGGTTGTGCCGTTCCCGCAAGGCCCTGACGGCAAATCCAAGGATCGCACGCAGCAGCGGAAAACGTGGCAGGGCGCTTGTCCGCGCCGCAGCATCCGCTTGCCCGTCTGAGGCACCCCGCGGCGCAAGCTTCAACTCGGCGATCAGGTCGTGTTCGTTCGGCACGCGATCGCCGATCACATGAGGTTCGTTCTTCATGATGTTGCTCCGGAAAAGGCCGGCCCCTTATCGGGCCGGCGCGGCAGGCAGGAGACCGGTTCCGGTCCTATCCCTGCGATGCCTGAGTGACGTGGATTGCAGCGTCTGCTTCGCGCAGCGCCTGCGCGCATTCCTCGCAGCAGACCTCGACGGTCTTGCCGCCGATCTTGACGGCGATGCGGCTTGCATCGAGCTCGCAGTCACAGGCGGCGCATGTGTTTTCCTGCATGATCATTCCTCCGGTTGGTGTGTTCTACCAGGAGAGAAGACCATTTTGGCTGATGCGGCGCTGTCAGAATCTTTAGCGATCTTGTTCGCCGTCAAACCGGCAAGATCAGCGCAGTCCGGCGAAGCGCTGGAATTCGGCCGGGGTGCGGCCATAGGCCTGGCGGAAGGAGGAGGAGAAATGGCTGTGGCTTGAAAAGCCGAGATCGAGGCCAAGGCCGGTCAGGTCGTCGTAACTGCCGAGCAGGTCGAGTGCCTTGGCCAGTCTCAGCCGCAGATGATAGCGATAGAGCGGCGTCCCCTCCACCTGCTGGAAGACCTGGGTCAGGTAAACCGGCGAGACGCCGGCTTCCCTTGCTATCTCCGCCAGGGTCCAGCGCCGGGCAAGGTCGGAGGAGAGGATGAGCTTGGCCCGGTCCACCAGCTTTTGCCGGCCGATGCTGGCGGTCGCGGCACGGGCCGTCCTTTCACCAACGGCGCGGCGCACGAGCGTCATTGCCAGCGTTTCGGCCTCCAGCGTTTCCGCGGTACCTCTGAGCAGGCTGTGGCGTAGCAGTGCCACGAGTGCCTGCGCGCGGGCATCTATGCGCAGGCGCTGCTTGTTGAAGACGAAAGGGCTTGTCTCTGCCCGGTGAACCTTGGGCACGAGCTCTTCAAGTGCTGCCTCATGCACGGCCATGCTCAGGCATGCATCGCCGCCTTCCACCGGGTGGCTGATGCGGTAGTCCTCATCGCGGTTGAAGAACAGCACCTGATTGGCCTCAGCAACCGTATCGTTGCTGCCGACGTGACGCAGGAAGACACCGCGATAGGGAAACACCAGGCTGGTCACGCGCGAACATTCCTCGTCGCTCTTGTGCCGGCATTCGCCGGTGCACAGCACGTCGTGGACGCTGACCATCTCGGTATCGAGAATCTTCCTGGCCGAAAACTGGCTCATGGACGCTCCGTGTTTCGAGGAGGGTTATACGCCTCGAAGCGGCGCTTCGCCAAGTCCCCGTGTCAGCCGCGCAGTGCCTCGACCAGTTCCTGCATGTCGTCTGGAACCGGCGATTCGAAATGCATGGTCTTGCCGGTCGATGGATGCTCGAAGGCGAGCATGAAGGCGTGCAGAGCCTGGCGGGGAAAACGGTTGACGACCGCCTTTGCCGCATCCGGCAGCAAATTGGCTTTTGTCTTGAAGGCGGCGCCGTAATCCGGGTCACCGATCAGCGGATGGCCGATATGGGCCATGTGGACGCGGATCTGGTGGGTGCGGCCGGTTTCGAGGTTGCACTTGATCATCGCGGCAAGTGCGGTCGCGTCCGGTTTCTCGTGGTAGCGCTCCATCACTTCGTAATGGGTGATCGCCTCGCGGGCGTCATCGGACCCTTCCTGCTTGACGGCACGCTTGACGCGGTCGCCGGCGCGGCCGAGCGGCGCGTCGATCGTGCCCTTCAGGCCACGCGGCCGGCCCCAGACGATTGCCATGTAGGCGCGCTCCAGCGGGCCGGTGCGGCCGTGGTCGGCGAACTGGTCGGAAAGGTGGCGATGGGCGATATCGTTCTTGGCGACGACCATGACGCCACTGGTGTCCTTGTCGAGCCGGTGGACGATGCCGGGGCGCTTGACGCCGCCGATTCCCGAAAGGCTTGCGCCGCAATGATGGATCAACGCGTTGACCAGCGTACCCGTCCAGTTGCCGGCGCCCGGATGAACGACAAGGCCCGGCGGCTTGACCAGTACGATGAGATCGTCGTCCTCATAGAGCACATCGAGGGGAATATCCTCGCCTTTGGGTTCCGGGTCTTCCGCTTCCGGCAGGCCGATCTCGAAGACGTCGCCGGGCTGCACCTTCTTCTTGGCTTCCTTGACGATCTTGCCGTTGGCGGAAACCTCGCCCTGTTCGATCAGGCTCTTGATCCGGTTGCGCGAAAACTCGCCGCCCAGTGCTTCCGTGAGGTAGGCGTCCATGCGCCCGGACGCATCCTCATTTGCCGTGAGGACTTTCCTAATCGCCGGGGCTTGTTTAAAGGGGTCGTTCATTCTCGTTCCATTCCGCAAGGTAAGGCCAGCCATGTCCAATCAGAAACCCGTCGAACAGGAAGACAAGCCGCTCGATCCGGTGATGGAGAACGTGCGCCGCAAGATGATCAAGCTGCAGCTGGTCTCGGCCGGTGTCATGTTGGTGATGCTTATGGTCGTGCTGGGCGCGATTGTCTATAAGCTTACGCGTCCGGGCAAGACGGATGTGGCGCAAAGCGCCGCCGTCGCAGTGCCGGGCGAGGCCCCCGTGACGGCAATCGCCGCGCTGCCTGCCGGGTTCGAAGTTTCCAACGTTGCCTTGTCGGGCGGCCAGATCCTGTTCTACGGCGCGGTTGCCGGTGGAGATCGCAAGGCGATCGTCTTCGATATCGCTGCCGGCCGCATCGTTGCGGATGTTGCCGTCAAGACGAACTGAGAAGGCCTGGACGTGATCCCGCTGCGCATCGACGACCCGGCTGATCCGCGCATCGCCGGTTTTGTCTCGATCAAGGAGCGTGACCTGACCGGCCGTCATGGCCGGTTCATCGCCGAAGGTACGGTTGTGCTGCGGATGCTGGCTGCCGCCCATAAGGCGGGCCGTGGCATTGAGGCTGAAGCTATCCTGCTGCTCGAAAACCGCGTCGATGGTGTCAGCGGCATCCTCGCCCAATTCCCGGCGGACGTTCCGGTCTATGTTGCCAGTGCTCCGGTCTTCGATGCCATTGCCGGTTTCAACATGCACCGGGGCGTGCTGGCGCTGGGCAAGCGCCAATCCGCACCGCGCCTGGATGCGCTGGTTGGCAGCCTTCCCAGGAAAGGCCTGGTTCTGGCCGCCTGCGGCATATCCAATCACGACAATATGGGCTCGATGTTCCGCAACGCCGCTGCCTTTGGCATCGATGCCATCCTGATGGACGAGACCAGTTGCGATCCGATGTACCGCAAGGCGATCCGGGTATCGGTCGGCGCGGTGCTCAGCGTGCCCTTTGCCCGCGAGGGCTCGGTGACGGCGCTTGTCGGGCGTCTGCAGGCGGAAGGTTTTGCGATCTGGGGACTGTCGCCGCGCGGCAAAACCGAACTGCACGACATTCCGCCTTCGCCGCGCACCGTGCTTCTGGCGGGAACCGAAGGCGAGGGGCTGCCGGAGACACTCATGGCGTCGATCCAGACGGCCCGCATTCGCCAGCGGCCGGGTCTCGACAGTCTCAACGTCGCGACAGCGACAGGCATCGCGCTGCATCAGGTGGCGATGATCAACGGCTTTATCTGACGTCAGAGGTTACCGATGTTGCGGCGGCAGCATGTCGCGGGCGCGGGCGGCGAGACTTTTGTCTGTTTGATCGGGCTGCGTGCCTGTCGCCTGGAGAAGGGCGGGTATAGGTGATCCCTGGCCTTCCTTGGCCGCTGTCAAAGCCACCATGGTTGCTGCAATATCGGCAATTTCGTCGCGCAAGGCGTCGTCGTGCGCTGCCGATGCCGAAGTGATCAGCTGCTCCGAAAGCGCCGCCGCCCGGTTACGGGCATATTCAGCCGGCACCGATAGATCGATGGCTGCTACGGAAGGCATGGCGTTTTGCCCATCGGCGTTGTCCTGTGTTCCCGTCAGCAACGTGCCGCCTGCTGCCGGATCCGTTGCCGGTTTTTTCTCCCGGCGCACGGGCATGGTCAGGCCGGCTGCCCGCAGCGCCTTTGACGCATCGCGCAGGTCTGTGCCCGCATCCCTGACCTTGACCTTCAGGCGTTCGATCTCGCTGCCCCTGCGCTCAAGGAAGCTGTCCTTGTCGGCATTGGCGGCCATCTCCCTGGCAAGTTTTGCCTCCAACTGACGAAAGCGCGTTTCGTCGCGGGCAAGCCGGACTTCCAGTTCCCGCGCCTTCGTGCTTTCCGCTTTCAGTTCATTGCGCAGTATCTCGCGTTCGTCCTTCAGGCCGGCAATGCGGCTTTTCAGGCTCTCGGCCTCCGCGTCATGGGCGGCAACGTCGATTTTCAGGCTGTCCATGTCTCCGGTAAGATGGTCCACCTGTCTGCTCAGTGTTTTGATATCGATGTCCTTTTTGACGCTGTCGCGCTCGACATCCACGAGAGTCGCCTTCAGCCGCTCGATGTTCTGCTCGAGCTGGCGGGCCGACGAACGCAGGTCCGCCGCTTCGACATTCATGTCGGCAAGTTGCGTATGCAGGTCGGCGTTTTCACCGGCAAGGCGCTGGGTTTCCTTGAGCGTCGAGCCATTCTGCAGCAGCAGGGCGACGTTCTTGTCGCGCTCGCGTTGCAGCGTTTGGCTGGTGCGGGCGTTTTCGGCGGCATAACCGGCGCGGGCCGCATCCTTCTGGGCCCGAACTTCCTGCGGCGACAGCGGCATCGTTGCCTTCAGCCGGTCCTCGGCAAAGCGGATGATGCGCCTGTAGACGACCGGTGCCGCCAACAGGCCGAGGATAGCCGCGGTGAGGAAACCCAGGGCAAACAGGAGTGCGAATTCAATCACGGGCTGGCCATTTCAATTCAAAACACACGGCGGCACACTATAATCTAAAGCATGTCGCGCAAAAGTGTGTAGCGGTTTTGCGATGACGACATGCGTGAAATCGAAGACCTAAAGCGCGAGAAGCGAATCTGAAGGTCGCGACGTGCTTTAGGGTTTTTGTTACATTCGCCCTAAAGCAGAACGACAATATCACTTCACCTATTTGCGCACGCGTATTTTTTCAAGTCACGGCGGCGTCTGGAAAGACTTTCGGAAAACAGCGACCCCCTTGCCTCAGAAGGGGTTCCAGGTCGGCTGTTGGGTGAGCTTCAGATAGCCGACATTGATACCGAGACGGGCGCCAAGGCCGGTGCGGATCGGCACCAGAACGATGTTGTCGTCGGTGAGCACCGTCATGCCGACACCGGCGACCACGTAGGCCGAGCCGGAGACGCCGCCGAAGCGCTTGTAGAGCGAGGGAACGGCCGGCAGGTTGTAGACCAGCATCATCGCGCGGCTGCCCTGGCCGCCCCAGTCGAGGCCGAGAGACGGCCCCTGCCAGAACACGTCATGCTGGCCGGCATTCTTCGTATAGAGGTCGCCTTCGCCATAGGTGAGGCCAGCCACGAAGGCGCCTGATCCTTCCTGGCCGAGAATGTAGCCATTCGGCAGGCCGTATTTGGAAAATGCGTTTTCGACCACTTTGGCAAGGCCGCCCGATGTCGAGCCGAAGAAGCCGTGACCGGCATCGACGATTTCCTGCATCGTGTACTGGCCGCCGTTGGCATTCTGCGCCGATGCCGCCGGCGTGAGGCTGAAGACAGCCAGAACGGTCACGAGTGCGCGCAGGAAGGGGGATTTAACGGCATTGACGATCCGCTGCATGTTCTTCTCCGTAAATTCAGGAGCGCCTGCGACGTCATTCGCGGGCCGCTGTCCTGCCCCGTACCAGACTGTCACGGGGTTCGGACTGATTGCCAGCAATTTGAACCGATGATCTTAACAATCGGTTTACCAAATGTGGTGTCTTTATGATCTTCGCCCTGAGGCTATGCCCGCGCAATGTTCGCGGACTAGACAATTGGGCAAAGGGAATCGCGGAAGGCCGCCTGATCTCGCTTGTGCGCCGCTCGAAGGCATTGAGGATACGACCATGGGAAAGAACCCGAACCTGACCTTGACCGGTCCCGATCTCGCAGCGCTTCTGTGCAGCCGTGTCTGCCACGACATCATCTCGCCGGTCGGCGCGATCAACAACGGTCTCGAACTGCTCGACGAGGGCGGGGCGGATGCCGATGCCATGGATCTCATCCGCACCAGCGCGCTCAATGCCTCTGTCCGGCTGAAGTTCGCCCGGCTGGCGTTTGGCGCTTCCGGCTCGGTCGGCGCTTCTATCGATACCGGTGAAGCGGAAAAAGCCGCGAAAGATTTCGCATCCGTTGAAAAGAAGACGGAAGTCACCTGGACCGGACCGCGCGTCATCATCGCCAAGAACCGGGTCAAGCTTCTGCTCAACCTGTTCCTGATTGCTTACGGCGCCATTCCCCGCGGTGGTTCGATCGATGTCGTCCTGGAAAATCCGGAATATGACGCGGTCTTCAAGCTGATCTGCAAGGGCCGGATGATGCGCGTGCCGCCGAAGCTGGTCGAGCTTCTCTCCGGTACGCTCGAAGAGGCCGTCGATGCCCATACGATCCAGCCCTACTACACGGTCCTGCTTGCCGAGGAAGCCGGCATGGAGATCGAGGTCAACTCGACGTCCGAGGAAATCGTGTTTTCCGCAAAGATGATTGCAGCCTGAGGTGGAGAAAAATCGGCTTTTGGGTCTCCGCGGTAACTGATTCTTTGCCAAAGCGGCCTACCGTTGTCGATAGGGCCTAAATTCCCGCTACAGCGCCGCGTGTCATTCATGACGGGCAAAGGCCTGTAGCACGTATGTAGTAGGCCGCAGAGAAGGAGCTTGAGATGCAACGCTTGATGATTGCCGATGATTCAGACGTCGTGCGCAAGGTCGGGAAGCGTATCCTCTCCGGCCTGAATTTTCTCGTCTCTGAGGCTGCAAACGGTCTTGAAGCGCTGGTGCGCTGCGAAGCCGAACTTCCCAACATCCTCATCGTCGATGCGGGCCTTGATGGCGCGCTGGACCTGATTGCCAATATCCGCAATCTGCCGGATGGCAAGGCTGTGCGCATCTACTACTGCGTCGTCGAGGCGGATTTGAAGAAGATGATGGCCGGCAAGCGCGCCGGTGCCGACGATTTCCTTTTGAAGCCGTTTGACCGCAAGATCCTGACCAGCGTTTTTGCCAGCCTGTCGATCGCCGCCTGATCCTTGATCCAACCGATATTGCTTCCAATAAGCCGTTGCCTTTCAGGCTGCGGCTTTTCTGTGCGCCTCCGAGAGAGGTGTTGCCGTATCCTGCAAAGTTCGGAAACGCAAAAGCCCGCCATCATCGGCGGGCTTTGACGAAACGTTCGGCACGATCAGCCGTGGCGTCCCTGCATTATGCGGGATGCGAAACACCGCCGGCTGGAATGGCCGGTGGTATCAGGCGCTTTCTGCGAAATCGCCTTCCGGCTCGCGCAGCACATAGCCGCGGCCCCAGACGGTTTCGATATAGTTCGCACCGCCGGCCGCATTTGCGAGCTTCTTGCGCAGCTTGCAGATGAACACGTCGATGATCTTCAGTTCCGGTTCGTCCATGCCGCCATAGAGGTGGTTGAGGAACATTTCCTTGGTCAGCGTCGTACCCTTGCGGAGCGAAAGCAGCTCCAGCATCTGGTATTCCTTGCCCGTCAGGTGAACGCGCTGGCCGCCGACTTCAACGGTCTTGGCATCCAGGTTGACGATCAGTTCGCCGGTCGAGATGACCGACTGGGCATGACCCTTGGAACGGCGCACGATCGCATGGATGCGGGCAACCAGTTCGTCCTTGTGGAAAGGCTTGGTCATGTAGTCGTCGGCGCCGAAGCCGAGGCCCCGTACCTTGTCCTCGATGCCGGCCATGCCGGAAAGGATGAGGATAGGTGTCTTGACCTTGGACAGGCGCAGGGTTCTCAGAACCTCGTAACCGGACATGTCCGGCAGGTTGAGATCGAGCAGAATGATGTCGTAATCATAGAGCTTGCCGAGATCGACGCCCTCTTCACCAAGATCGGTGGTGTAAACGTTAAAACTTTCCGACTTGAGCATCAGTTCGATGCTCTGCGCTGTCGCGCTGTCGTCTTCGATGAGTAGAACCCGCATAATTGTCCCCTTTTCCGCCGCCGAAAGGTCGTTGATGGCCCCCTTACGCGATACGGATCCAGTCGTTGCCTGATTTGGAGGCTGCCAGCAAATGGTTAACAAATTCTGATTCACTCTGGCAAGGTGTATCGGAAATGTTAAATATTTTTTGCAGTCCTCTGATTTTGCATGTGAATCTAGAATGACATCCTTAATGCGCCACATTAAGGAAATCGGCTATCTGACTCATCTGACTCAATCTATGCCCACCATCAAAATTAACGTGCGGCATTTACTGACCCTTAAATGATCGTCTCTATGATTAACGATGCCCGTAAACGAAAGGTTACCAGCGGTAGGATTTTGTTAAGATCGCTGTAATTTTTTTGTTTCCGACGCCGTAAAGTCGGTTGAACGGGTCAAATCCAGTAACCGGGGTCTCGCATCACGGGAGTATTGCGTATGAAGTCACGTGAGAGCCTTGTTCGCCTGAAGGAATTTCAGGTGAAGGAGAAACAGCGTCAGTTGAGCCAGCTGCAGCTGATGATGTCCGAATTTGAGCGGATGACCAAGGAATTGGAAAACCAGATCACGTTCGAGGAAAAGAAGTCCGGGATCACCGATCCCACCCATTTCGCCTATCCGACGTTTGCCAAGGCTGCGAGACAGCGGGCAGACAATCTCCAGGTCTCGGTCCGGGAACTGAAGGTACAGCAGGATGCGGCGGAGCTTGCGCTGGAAGAGGTTCAGGCGGAGTTCGCCAAGGCCGCGGCGCTCGAAGAACGCGACAGCGGTGCCCGCATGCGCGCTTAGGCGCGCGAAGTGGGCGCTTGAGGCTTGGCCAAGAGGCCCTTCTCACGGACTTAACTCAAGTCCGTGAGAAGGGCCTTGTGCATTTTTGGGTCGTTTTTTTTGGGCAGAGCTGCGGGCGTGGTCTACGCCTGGATCACGTCCTGCCAGTCGGGATGGCGCTGAACCTGGGCGCGCATGAAAGGGCAGAGCGGGATGATTTTCCAGCCGCCTTTTCGCGCCTCTTCGATGGCATGTGCGGCCAGCGCCTGGCCGACGCCTTTGCCGCGCAGCGCATCCGGAACGGCGGTATGATCGATGATGATCAGGTGTGGTGATGACCGGGAATAGGTCATTTCGCCCGTATGGCCTTCGACGACTGTACTGTAACGGCCATGCGAGCCGGTTTCTTCTAATTGTATATTCATGGAACACCCCCTGATCGCGGACCTGTGCCACCATGATATGTGACAAAGTGGGTGCGAAGGGTAGGGCGGGTCAGAAATATTTCGGGCGGCTGCCGGTTCACGGCAGCCGCCCGAAAAAATCTCTGAACAGGTTCGATCAGTGGCGATATTGCTGGATGCGGGTCGTGCGCAGCCCGGCAAGGCCATGGTCGCTGATCGAAGACTGCCAGGACAGGAATTCTTCGACGGTCAAGGTATAGCGTTCACAGGCTTCTTCCAGGCTGAGAAGTCCGCCGCGCACGGCGGCGACGACTTCGGCCTTTCTGCGGATCACCCAACGGCGTGTATTGGCCGGTGGCAGATCAGCAATTGTCAAAGGGCTGCCATCGGGTCCGATGACATATTTCACGCGGGGTCGTATCATTTCGGTCATTGGACTCTCTACACATACTCAAGACCATATGGGTTCAACTTACCCTGCCACATTTAACATTTGCCTAAACGCACGGTAACAATTTGCTAATAATTTTAGAGACTTCCGGGGCTAGCCTCAACTAATCCCGAACCAGCAGAGATTTTGCGGCGATGATGCCGCAGGCGATAGCCCATTGTCTTGTGCTGCTATGCTTATTTCCTGCATCGGGAAGGGTAGATGCGTTAAAATTGGCATCTGCATAGGAGTTATGCAAATATAACGGTTCATTTTTCCTAAAATTGTTGATATATCGCCGCTGTAACTGAGCACAAGCGTCATATTGATGCGCCGGAATGCTCTCGCTGCATCACATTATTTCAAAAGTCCCGTAATTTTGCTTCGATTGCGTCCTTTTATGGTGCTTTCGGTGTTTCGCCGGTGGTGGATTTAATCGTGCTGTTTCCGAAAAAATCCGGAATGTGAGTTTTTTGGGAACGCCGGCACTTTGGCTGGCAAGCTGGTGATCAAAAATATGAGAGACCCTGACAAGCTGGCCTTGCGAAGCGAGGCTTATGCTGATTTCCTTTCGGGCATGAACAGTTCCACAGTCCAGACGGAGTATGAAGTGCTCCACCTGATGCGCCAGTGCACGGCGCGATTCGGTTTCAGCCACTTCATGATCGCCCGTATACCGTTCGGCGAGCAGCAGCGTTTTGCCGAGCGTCTCGTTTTGAGCAGCTGGCCATCGGAGCTTGTGCGGGAATATGATACCGCCACGGTCTTTCAGGCCAGCGCGCTGATTGAGCGCCTGCGCCATACGAAGCTGCCGATCTTCGGTGAAACGAAATCCCTGCTCAACGTGAAAGGGGCTGGCTCCCTCGATAGTGTCAATGCGCTGTTTGCCGGTCAGGCGATGGGCAATACATTTGCCGTTCTGCTGCACACCACCCACGGGGAAGCTTTTGCCGTCCTGCTGTCTGGGCCGCGTGGCGAACCCGACAGGACCGAGACGGCCGATCTCTACCTGACGTTGCTGCAACTGTTCGAGACCCTCGAGCGCACCTTCGAAGTCGGAGCCTCGGCGCGCGACAAGCTGTCGACGCGCGAGATCGAGTGTCTGCGCTGGGCTGCGGCCGGCAAAAGCAGCGACGAGATCGCCATCATTCTCGGCATTTCCGCCTATACGGTGTCCAGTTACTTCAAGACAGCGACCCGCAAGCTCGATTCCGTCAATCGCATGCAGGCGATCGCCCGTGCCATGCGAATGAAGCTGATCTGAGCCGCAAGGGCCATTCGCCCTTACCCTTAACGCTTGCCCTTAAAACCCTGGCCCTTGTCCAACTCCGAGCGACTTTCTATATAGCGGCCTTGCGGCATGTCCGGTCCCGGCCGGAACCCGCTTCGCTGCGGCGTTGGCCGTTTGCTGAAAACAGGGTATGGTCGCGCGAAAATGCCGAAAAACCCGCCGATGGACCGGAATACCGGATTGGATGCCGTGAACAGTCTCGATTTTGATCGCAAGCCCGAAGATACGCGCGTCGTCGTTGCCATGTCCGGCGGCGTTGACAGTTCCGTCGTGGCCGGCATCCTGAAACGGCAAGGCTATGACGTGCTCGGCATTACCCTGCAGCTCTACGATCATGGCGCCGCCGTCCATCGCGCCGGTTCCTGCTGTGCCGGTCAGGACATCGACGATGCCCGCCGCGTCTGCGAGGTGCTGGGCATTCCGCATTACGTGCTCGACTATGAACAGCGGTTTCGCGAGACGGTGATCAACCCCTTCGCCGAAAGCTACGTGGCCGGCGAAACGCCAATCCCGTGCGTTGCCTGCAACCAGACCGTCAAGTTCGCCGATCTCTTGGCAACCGCCCGCGATCTCGGCGCCGATGCGCTGGCGACCGGCCATTACATCCGCTCGAAGGCCAACCCGCAGCCAGGCGCCCCCGGCCGCCGTGCGCTGTTCCGGCCGACGGATGCCGACCGCGACCAGAGCTATTTCCTGTTTGCCACCACGCAGGAGCAGATCGATTATCTGCGCTTCCCGCTCGGCAACCTGACCAAGGCGGAAACCCGGCAGCTTGCCGAAGACATGGGTCTCGTTGTCGCCAAGAAGGCCGACAGCCAGGACATCTGTTTCGTGCCACAGGGCAAATATGCCGACATCATCAACAAGCTGAAGCCGAATGCGTCTCTGGCCGGCGATATCGTCCACCTGGACGGCCGCGTGCTCGGCAGCCATGACGGCATCCTGCATTACACCATCGGCCAGCGCCGCGGCATCGGGGTCGCCACCGGTGAGCCGCTCTATGTCGTGCATCTTGATGCCCGTTCGCGCCGCGTCATCGTCGGTCCGAAGGAAGCGCTGGAAACCCGCCGCGTCTATCTGCGCGACATCAACTGGCTGGGCGACGGCGATATTTCCGATGTGGCGGCGGATGGTTTTGCCTGTTTCGCCAAGGTCCGCTCGACCCGCCAGCCGGCGCCTGCGATCCTGCGCGCCGATGCAAGCGGCGTCTCGGTCGAGCTTCTGGAAGGCGAGGCGGGCGTTGCCCCCGGTCAGGCCTGTGCGCTCTATTCCGGCATCGGCGAAGACGCCCGCGTCTATGGTGGCGGTTTCATCCTGCGCTCCGAACGCGAAGCCTCAGCCGAAGCCGCCCTCAAGGACTTGCTGCAGGGCGTGGTTGCGGCCTGACCCCGGGCAGGGGCCATCTATCGCGTCCGTCGTCCGGCCATTGTCCACCACCGCTTGAAAAACTTCCGGTTTTTTGAAACGGCTCGGCTTGACACCGGCATGAACCGCACCTTATAAGCCGCCCCACTGACGGTGACGACAGCGGCCAAGAGCCCAAGTCACTGTCCGATGGCGGGGTAGCTCAGGTGGTTAGAGCAGCGGAATCATAATCCGCGTGTCGGGGGTTCGAGTCCCTCTCCCGCTACCACATCTTCTCTTGTCCGATCCGGAGACATTGGTAACAGTTTGTACCCAAGACATGGGTGACAACCTCGTACAGAACGCGTTGTCGATGGTTTGCAAGGTCCTCTGTTCCAGTCGATATATCCCAGATCACAGATTTAGCGTGTGCCGTTGTCGCTTGCCGCGCGGGTCTTTTCGGTTCGTCTCCCTACAGGAAAACACTCAAACTCTTTCAGGTCTTTTCAAGGGGGCTGCGGAACGCCGGGCAGGTGTCCGGCGGTCGCTTTTGCGAACTAGGTGTCTTAAATGACAAAGAAATCCGCGTTGGTCAGTGCCAGTCCTGCTGCCAGTTTGGCGAACTGGACACCGGCAAAGGCCGCGCCGTTTCCATCCTGGTCGTAAAACAGCTTGCCGGTATCGGTTTCATAGACGATCCGGTCGGAGGAATCGGCCGCCAGGCCCGTCGCGTTTTTGACAAAGGCGGTGGCGGCGAGAACGCCCGTGGCCGTCAGCGTGGCAAATATGGCATTCTCAAGCTTGATGGTGTCGGCCGCCACATTGTAGTCGGTGATGGTATCGACATTGGTGGCGGCGTCTAGCGCCGTGTCGAACACAAACGTATCGTTGCCCGAACCGCCCGTGAGTTTATCCAGGCCGGCATAGCCCTTGATCAGGTCATTGCCGCCGCCGCCGTTGACGGCGTTTGCCACCGTATTGCCGAAGAGGGAATCGTTGTAGTTGGAGCCGGTCAGGTTTTCGATCGCGGTGTAGATGTCGCCCTTTGCCTCGCCGGTATTGAGCGACGCGGCGAGCAGGCTGGCGGTAAGCCCTGAGGTTGCCGCTGAGTAGGATACACGATCGGTTCCCAGGCCGCCGTCAAGCGTGTCGGCGCCTGCGCCGCCTGCCAGCAGGTCGTTGCCGTTGTCGCCATACAGCTTGTCATCGCCGGCATAGCCGGAAATGGTATCGTCATCGTCGCCGCCGTAAAATGTGTCTGCAAGCGCACTGCCGTAGACCTTGTCGGTGCCCGTGCCCGCGGTGAGCGTTCCCGACAGCGTGCCAAGCCGGGTGTCGAAAATATCATTGCCGCCGTTCAGAATGACAGTGCCGATCATCTTGCCGGTATTGGTGATCTGGTCGATGGAATTGCTGTAATCGTAATAGGCGTATTTTCCGGATTTGATCGTGCCGCTGTTTTCCAGGATCAGGGTTTCACCGCTG
Organism: Pararhizobium sp. P1_E7; assembly: GCF_056405855.1. Taxonomy (NCBI): domain Bacteria; kingdom Pseudomonadati; phylum Pseudomonadota; class Alphaproteobacteria; order Hyphomicrobiales; family Rhizobiaceae; genus Pararhizobium; species Pararhizobium sp. P1_E7. Next base: position 401,371 of record NZ_JBFUBH010000002.1, read on the forward strand.
CCTTCATGGCTGATGCCATACACCGTTCCGTCCATAATGCCGGTGTTGGTGATCGTTGAATGTGTGATTGCGCTCGTACCGCTCATTATAAGGGCAACGCGCCCGCTCCAGATCGTGCCATTGTTTTCAACGACAGAATTGTAGGCGGTAATCCAAGCGCCAGCGCCGGCGGTATTAACAAGTCCCACATACCCATTTGTGCCGACGATCAATTGCTGATCGTGATCCACTGAGCCGTCATCGCCGAGAAGAACGCCGCGGGTTGCTCCCACAACCGTACCCTGAATGTTGACGATATGATAACTTCCCGTTCCACTGATCGCGATGCTATCCGTTGATCCCAACGTGACGCCTGCGGCAACGAAGACGCTGTCTGCCGTTCCCAGGTTGGCACGGATGCCTGTGCCGGTAATGCTGAATCCAAATATCTGCAATGCCATGCTTGTAATCTCCCATTAGACAATGGGAATACAGTACGTTGAAATATGACCGTTGTCTTGCGTCCTCTACAACCAGTGCCGGTGCTGCATCTGTTTGCTACCAGTGGGAGCGTTTTGACGGGAAAGAGAGCCGGCGTCACGGAGGGATGCTTGCGCCCGAGTGGCGGCTAACCGCCAAACACGCCGCCTGCTGCCTTCGCGAACCGCACATATTTCTCAGCCAAACCATCCTGCAGCCGGTCTATGATCAAAAGCGAGATCTGGAAGGCAGTGTCGAGATCCGGGGTCTGGCCAGTCAGTTCGGCCAGATAAACCACTTCGGCATCGTATTGATCCGGCGCCCTTGCGACCTCGTGCAGGAAGGTCCGGAGGGCCAGCCGGGCATTGATCATCTGCGCATTCCGGCGCTCGGCGTCTGGAAGGGGCAAGCTGATCAGGAAGACATGGACATCTATGAACCGCAGAAGGGCCGAGAAGTGTTCTGCCGTGTCCGGCAAGCCTGCTTGAAGATAGAGGCTGGTTTTTGCGGCTTCCAGCCCGCTACGGCCCGCCCAGCGGCCGAGGTCGTAGCGGTAGATTGTTGAGGCATCGGAGAGAAACTTTCCGGCGGCACACAGCGCAAAGCTCAGGGCCCAGTCACAATAGCCGCCGCGCGTCGGATGCGCTTGCGAGAACAGCGAAAACTGGTCTTTGAACAGGTCAGAGCGGTAGATGCTGTAGTAGAGCCCGTTATTGCCGTTGGCCTTGCCGTTATATTCGAGCAGCCGGGCGCCGGCATCATCGGCAGTGATCGAAAATCGGTCAACCTGCTGTACCCCCTTTTCGTTTGTCCAGACGAATGTTTGCGGGCGAACCCCGATCACGTCGTCGGGCAGATCCGAAAGGTCGAGCGGAGGCTTGTCGTCGAGACCATAGATCTCGTCATCATCGCCCATCGGCATCAGGAAAGGTGTGTCGACCTGCGAGAGAGCATAGGCCATGTTCTGCAGGCCGTTATCACCGTCCGGGACGACATAAGTTAGGCGTGGATGGCTGTTTTCATAGCGTGCGCGTTTATCCGGATCGCCGGAATTGTCGGATAGGACCAGTCGGCAATCTCTTTTGTCCGCATAGATAAGCGCCGTTTCGATCGCGCTGGCGGAGTGCCGGAGATCGCGGTTGCTCGGCATGCAGAGGGTGAGCTGTGTCATCGGGCGCATCCAGGCGGATTGAGTTCTCCCGCTGTAGGCCGCGTCGGCTGCGCGAGGCTTGCGTGGCCGATTTCGTCCGATCCAGCCTTGCACCAGCCGGTTTCGTTAGCGATGGTCTATCAGTGGGTACGTCTGGAACGTCGATGTCGGCATCATTTTCAAAAGCGCTCGGTTACTACAACGCAAGTGACTATGACAGGGCATTGAGCATTCTGTCGCCCGCCCGCCGGCAACCCTTGGCGCTCAACGAACTGCTGCTGATCGCCCAATGTTATGCCAAGACCGAGAAATTCGCTGAAGCGGCTGCTTTCTACATCAAGGCGGCGGAACAGGGTGGTCCCAAACAGGCAATGCTGCGGGCACTTGCGGCCAATATGCTGCAGGAGGCGGACGATTCCTTTGCATCCCTGAACGTCGCCCGGCTCGCCGCCAAATCTGGCGCATTCGATACCAATGCCGAGGAGACCTATCGCCGCTATCTGCATGAGTTTCTGTGCCTTGACGAGGCGCTGATGGATGACCAGCGATTTCTGGACCGGTTGAAAGCTGGCGATGAACGGTATCTGGCCACGGAGTTTCCCCACCGTCATGTCGGCTGGTGCGGCGACGAAGGCATCAATGCGCGACAGACGAAGGTCTATGACGCCATTGCCTTCACGCAGGCATCGAGGGCCGCAAGGCGGGCCGTGCCGCACCGGTTTTCCGACAGGATCAGGGTTGGGTATCTATCGGCGGATTTCAGCGATCAGCATGCCACGATGCGCCTCTTTCAAAGCGCGCTGCTCCAACATGACCGGGAGCGGTTCGACATCGCGCTTTTCTGCTGCACCGGAGATGACCTGATTAAGCTCGACAAGGGGTCCCGTGGCACCTATCCCAACCTGCAACAGATTGGACACCTCTCGGACCAGGATGCGGCGGCGCTGATCCGCCGTTCCGGCATCGACATTCTCGTTGACCTCAAGGGGCACACGAAAGGTTCCCGGGCCGGAGTGCTCAATCATGGTGCCGCACCGATCCAGGTTGCGTATCTCGGCTTTCCCGGATCGGGAACAGGTATTGATTGCGACTATATCCTCACGGACGACATTGTGACGCCGGAAACGAGCCGGCCGTTCTATCACGAAAAATTCTGCCTGCTTCCCGACAGCTACCAGGCGAATGACAATGTCACCCGTCCGCTGCCGCCGGCCACGCCGCGCAGCGCCCTTGGCCTGCCGGAGGGCCGTATCGTCTTTGCCTCGTTCAACGCCCACCGCAAGATCAAGCCGGCGACGGCGGAGATCTGGGCGGACATCCTGAGGCGGGCGGACGACAGCCTGTTGTGGATAATGTGCTCCAATCGTTTTGCGCGCGACAATCTGGTGCGCTGGATGGAAAACGCAGGCATCGCCGGCAACCGGATCATCTTCGCCGATCCGGTTGCCTATCCGGATCACATTGCCCGCCTTCAGGCGGCGGATATCGGGCTGGATACTTTTCCCTGCAACGGCCATACGACGACCTCGGACAAGTTATGGGCAGGCCTGCCGGTGCCGACTTTCAAGGGCACACACTTTGCCTCGCGTGTCACCGAGAGCCTACTGCGTGCGCTTGGGGTCGGCGAGCTGGTTGCGGATACTGCGGTACTTTACGTCGAGCTTTGCGTGTCGCTGGCAAAAAATCCAGACCAACTGCGTGCCGTGAAAGACAAGGTTGCCGCGCAGCGCACGGTCGCACCGCTATTCGATACGACGCGCTTAATACGCCATCTGGAAAAAGCGTTCGAGCTGATGATCGAGCGTGCCCGCAATGACCAGGAACCGGACCATATTGCAGTGCCGGTCATAGCCTAGAAACCTCTGCGTGGCCGGGGCACCGATTGCTCTCCCGGTCACGCTGTGGAGTTCGTAGGCACCGGTTTGCGCAGGACGCCGCTTCCGCGCGATGAACCCAGGCGTGCGGTGACTGGCGTCCACGGAGCGATGATCATCCCTCGCTCAATATTTCCATGCCGCCGGTCAGACGGTCCATCAGGCTGCGTCGCACACGGCCGACATCGCGCAGCGGCGGTTCGCCGAACTGGCGGGCATATTCGCGGCTGAACTGCGACTGGCTCTCATAGCCGACCTGATGGCCGGCGGAGCCTGCGTCCAGCATGTCCTCCAGCATCAGCCGGCGGGCCTCCTGCAGCCGCAGCTGTTTCTGGTACTGCATCGGGCTCATGGCCGTGATCGCCTTGAAATGATGGTGCAGAGAGGAGACGCTCATGCTGACCCGGCTGGCCAGATCCTCGATCTTCAGGGGCAGGGCGTAGTGCTCCTTCAGCCAGACGCAGGCGCGGCTGATCTGGTGGGACTGGCTTTCGGTGACCGCCATCTGGCGCAGACGGGCGCTCTGCGGACCGGTCAAAAGCCTGTAGATGATCTCCTGCTCTATCAGCGGCAACAGAGCCGGAATGTCGTCCGGCCGATCCAGCAGCTTGAGAAGCCTTATGGCTGCGTCTTCCAATTCTGCCGTCACCGAACTCACGGTCATGCCGCGTGCCGTTGAGGCAGGGACGCCGCCGCCGGCATGTTCGAGAAGCGATGCGATGCGTGTGGTGTCTATGCCGAACGTCACGCTCAGATAGGGTTTTTCCTCTGAAGCTTCGACGATCTGCGTGGTGACCGGCAGGTCGATCGAGGTCAGCAGATAATCAGCGCCGCCATAGCGGTAGATGTCGTCGCCGAGCACCACCTGTTTTGCGCCTTGTGCAATCAGTGCCAGGCTCGGCTTGTAGGCACCGCAGGACTTCGTGCCCGTTCCTGAACGCCGGTGGACGCTGACTCCTGGAATGGCCGTTTGATGATCGCCATCTTCCTTGGCGAAACGGGCAATTAGATCAATCAGTTCCTGGCTGCGCCAGTTTCGTGAATCTGTCATAATCGAAAGTCTTTCCAGTTATTTAGATTTCGTCTCGCGAACCGAAAGTTAGTCTCTTGAGTGGCTTTTGCAAAATGCCGACGGCACCTTTTGCAGGATCGTACAATAATCTTGCAGGATTGCTCTAACGTTCCGCCGGCGTGATCTGCAAGTATGCATCCGGGGAGAGGCCTTTTGTGTTTCCATCGCAATCCCGCTTCATCAGATACCCCGCTTCATCAGATAAAGGAGTGACCCATGGCCCTGGCAAGAGGATATGCGGCGACGGATGCGTCCAAGCCGCTGCAGCCCTTCACATTCGAACGGCGCGAACCCCGCGAGGACGACGTCGTCATCAGCATCAAATATTCCGGCATCTGCCATTCGGACATCCATCAGGCCCGCAACGAATGGGGCAACTCGATGTTTCCGATGGTTCCCGGCCACGAGATCGCCGGCATCGTCACGGCGGTCGGCTCCAAGGTGTCGAAGTTCAAGGTCGGCGACCGGGTCGGCGTCGGCTGCTTCGTCGACAGCTGCACCACCTGCGCCACCCGCGACGTCGATCTCGAGCAGTACATGCCAGGCCTCGTGGTCACCTACAATGGCATGGAAGCCGACGGCAAGACACCGGCACAGGGCGGTTATTCCGATCACATCGTCGTCAAGGAAGGCTATGTCCTCTCCATTCCGGAGAACCTGCCTTTCGAGGCCACGGCGCCGCTTCTGTGCGCCGGCATCACGCTTTATTCGCCGCTGCGCAACTGGGGCGCTGGCCCCGGCAAGAAGGTGGCGATCGTTGGCATGGGCGGCCTTGGCCATATGGGCGTCAAGCTTGCCCATGCGATGGGTGCCGACGTCACCGTCCTCAGCCAGTCCCTGTCGAAGAAGGAAGATGGCCTGAAGCTTGGCGCCGACCACTACTATGCGACCGCCGATGCCGAAACCTTCACGGCGCTTGCCGGTACGTTCGACCTCATCTTATGCACCGTCTCGGCTGAAATCGACTGGAACGCCTATCTCGGTCTGCTCAAGGTCGATGGCACAATGGTGCTGCTCGGCGTTCCGGAAAAGCCGGTGCCGGTGCATGCCTTCTCGCTCATTCCGGGCCGTCGTTCGATTGCCGGCTCGATGATCGGCTCGATCAAGGAGACCCAGGAAATGCTCGATTTCTGCGGCGAGCACAACATCGTCTCGGAAATCGAACTGATCCGTATGGACCAAGTCAACGAAGCCTATGAGCGCGTCATCAAGAGCGATGTGCGCTATCGCTTCGTCATCGACATGTCGACGCTGTAAACTGTTTGACGAAAAGGCCGGCAGGTACGCTTGCCGGCCTTTTCGTACTTGTCTGGCGCGAGGGCTTTATTTTACTTCGGTCAGCGTTTCGGTGCCGGAGCCATCCTTGCCGGTGATGGTCCATTTGCCTTCGAGGGTGCCGTCACCATTCACCTGATAGACGACCAGCCCCATGGCATCGTCAAGCACATAGCCGGCAGCAAAGGCATTGCCGTTGAGCATGCAGACGCCGCTCGACTTGACGCCGGCGGTTTCCCATTCGATGACGCAGGTGGTTTCACTGGCGAGCGTTATCTCAGCCGTGCCGGAATAGCTCGACCCATCGAGATTGGTGCCTTCGACGGTGTATTTGCCGGCATTGACGGTTTGCGCATTCGCAGTGGATGCGGCCGCGAGCACGAGTGCTGCGGCGAAAATGACCTTCTTCATTGGACCCCTCAAAATAAACGCTCGACGATCGAGCTGCGCCGGAGCGTAAGCAGATTCTCGATGGTTTGAAAGGGGATGCCGATGTACCGAGCGCGCCACCGGATACGACAGGTTCGGCCCGGTTGCCTGCGCTCCTCAAGCCAGTGGCAGCGGCCCGTCGTTCTTGATCTCTTCCATCACCGCGTAGGTTCGCGTTTCCTTGACGCCGGGCAGCGTCCAGAGCACCTGGCCAAGGAAATTGCGATACGCGTTCATGTCCTCGAACCGGGTCTTGACGAGATAGTCGAAACCGCCGGCCACCATGTGGCATTCGAGCACGGACGGGGCCTGTTTCACGGCAGCGGCGAACTTGTCGAACACTTCCGGCGTCGTCTTGTCGAGCATCACCTCAATGAAGACGAGAAGGCCGAAGCCAAGCTTGTGCGGATCAAGCCGCGCGCCGAAGCCGGAGACATAGCCTTCCTTGAGCAAGCGGCGCAGCCGCTCGCTGGTGGCTGTGGGAGAAAGCCCGATGCGGTCGGCCAGTTCCAGATTGGTGATCCGGCCGTCCGCCTGCAGGATGTTGAGGATCCGCCGGTCGATTTTGTCTATCTCATGCATCGGATTCCCCAGTCGTTCAACGCTTAAGGCGGCTTAGGCTGCCAGCCGCATTTCGGCGAGTTTCACCCAGTAGGAGATACCGTGCGGGATCGCCTCGTCGTTGAAGTCGTAGGCCGGATTGTGCAGCCCGGCCGTGTCGCCATTGCCGATGAAGATGAAGGCGCCCGGACGGGCAAGCAGCATGTAGGAAAAATCCTCGCCGCCCATCATCGGGTCGAGATCGTCCGATACCTGGTTTTCCCCGGCGATGTTGGCTGCCGCCGAAAGGGCGTGGCCGGTTTCCTGGCGATGATTGACGGTGACCGGATAGTTGCGGCCGTACGAAACCTTGATCTTGGCGCCAAAGGCCGATCCAAGGCTTTCGGAAATCTGCTTGATGCGTTCCTCGGCGAGATCGCGCACCTCCGGCATCAGCGTGCGAACCGTGCCGGCAAGCACGGCCTGTTCCGGAATGATGTTATGGGCAAAGCCGGCATTGAACTTCGTCACCGAGACGACGACCGAGGACAACGGATCGACCGTGCGCGAGGCGATGGTCTGCAGCGCGTTGACGATCTGCGAGCCGATCACGATCGGGTCGATCGTCTTGTGCGGCTGGGCGGCGTGACCGCCGCGGCCGTCGATGGTGATGGTGAATTCATCGGTCGAGGCCATGATCGGGCCGATGCGGCTGCCGAACTGGCCGACCGGCATGCCCGGCATATTGTGCATGCCGTAGACTTCCTCGATGGCAAACCGCTCCATCATGCCGTCCTTGACCATTTCGTTGCCGCCGCCGCCGCCTTCTTCAGCCGGCTGGAAGATCACGGCGACCGCGCCTTTGAAGTTGCGCGTTTCGGCGAGATATTTTGCAGCCCCCAGAAGCATGGCGGTGTGGCCGTCATGACCGCAGGCGTGCATCTTGCCGGCTGTCGTCGAGGCCCAGGGCTTGCCGCTCGTTTCCGTCATCGGCAGGGCATCCATGTCGGCGCGCAGGCCGATGGTGCGGCCTTCGCCGAGATTGCCCTTGATCAGGCCGACGACGCCGGTGCGGCCAAGACCGGTCACGATTTCGTCAACGCCGAATTCCTTCAGTTTATTTTCGACGAAAGCTGCCGTATTTTCGACCGCAAACAGCAGTTCCGGTTTCGTGTGGAGGTGGCGCCGCCATTCCGTGACTTCGGATTGGAGCTCTGCTGCGCGGTTCAGAATTGGCATTTTGGCTTCCTGTGGGTCCATTGCGGGCATGGGATAGGAGATATTTGGCATCGGCGCAAAAGAATGGTCTTTGCCATCTCCTCGCCATATAGGTTAAATAGCCGGACGATACGAGGCAATTCCCGAAATTTCGAGGTTTGATGTGGTGACAACTGGAATTCGCAAGAGTGGCGCGTTGAAGCTATTCGCAGTCCTGACGGGCGCCTGCGCGTCGCTGCTTTCGGCCACCCTGCCGAGCGCTGCCAATCCGCAGCTGGTTGTCGATGTCAGCTCACTCAAGGTTTACGAGCAGCAGGAAATCTATCAGAAGTGGTATCCGGCGTCGCTGACCAAGCTGATGACGGCCTATACGACCTTCCGCGCCTTGAAATCCGGCCAGCTGACGCTGGAAACGCCGGTGGTGATGACCAAGAACGCCGCAGGCGAGCCGCCGAGCAAGATGTTCTACAAGCCCGGCCAGGCAGTGACACTCGACAGCGCGTTGAAGATGATGCTGATCAAGTCTGCCAACGACATTGCGGTTGCCATCGGGGAGACCGTTGCCGGCTCCGAGCCTGCCTTCGTCGACAGGATGAATGCCGAGGCCGTGCGGATCGGCATGTCATCCTCGCATTTCGTCAACCCGAACGGCCTGCCGGCGCCGGGTCAGTACACCACGGCCCGCGATCTTGCCGTTCTGGCAATCACCATCAAGCGCGAATTTCCGCAATACGCCGCCTATTTCGCCTATGAGGGGTTTACCACCGGCAAGAGGAACTATCCGAACCTCAATATGCTGATTGGCCGCTTCGACGGCGCCGACGGCATGAAGACGGGCTTCATCTGCGCTTCGGGCTTCAACCAGGTTTCCTCGGCAACGCGCAATGGCCGCGCCGTCGTTTCGGTCGTCCTGGGCGCAAACAGCCTTGGCGGCAGGGCGGACGAGTCGGCGCGGTTGCTGCAGCTCGGCCTGACATCGAGCGGTGCCGGCAAGCCCGGCCTGGGCCAGATCGCGCCCTATGGCGAGACCCGCGACATGGTTGCCGATGTCAGCAAGGAAATCTGCAATCCGAAGGCGGCCAAGGTCCGTTCGGAAAACCGCGATGAGGCCGGCCGGCAGAAACTGCTGTCGCCCTATATTCACGAGATCAACCGCCCGCTCAACCTCGTCGCCGCCGGGCTTATCCCCGGCACCGAGAAGGTGGCCGATGTCAAGGGCAAGGGACAGACGGAGACCGCACAGGGCGATGTCGCCAATGTGCCGATCCCGGTTCCGCGTCCCGTTTTTTAAAGCTTCCCGCCTGCTGATCGGATAAACCATGAGCCCTGTTCAGAACGCCGTGCCGGTGTCGATCCTCACCGGCTTTCTCGGTGCTGGAAAGACATCCCTTCTCAACAGGCTGCTGAAGGATCCCGATCTCACCGATACCGCCGTGATCATCAACGAGTTCGGTGATGTCTCGCTGGATCATCTTTTGGTCGAGGCATCGAGCGACGGCATCATCGAGCTGTCGGATGGCTGCCTCTGCTGCACGGTGCGCGGCGAACTGGTCGATACGCTGGCCGATCTGATGGACCGGATGCAGACCGGCAAGATCAAGCCCTTGAAGCGCGTGGTCATCGAAACCACCGGCCTTGCCGATCCGGCACCGGTTTTGCAATCCGTCATGGGCAATCCGGTCATCGCCCAGAGCTACCGGCTCGACGGCGTCGTCACCGTCGTAGATGCGGTCAACGGTTTATCGACGCTCGACAATCACGAGGAAGCTGCCAAGCAGGCCGCGATGGCCGACCGCCTTGTGATCAGCAAGATGTCGCTCGCGACGCCGGATGCGGTAATTGCCCTGAAAGCGCGGCTGCGGGCGCTCAATCCGCGCGCGCCGATGATCGATGGCGATCTGCCTGAGGCTGGCAAGGCCGAACTCTTCCATTGCGGGCTTTATGATCCGGCAACCAAGATCGCCGATGTCGGCCGCTGGCTGCAGGACGAAGCGGCCGCGGATGATGATCATCACCATGATCACGACCATGATGGCCACCACGATCATGACCATGCGCATTGCAGCCACCATGATCACCACCATCATGACGAAAACCGGCATGGTACCGATATCCGCTCCTTCGGCCTTGTCCACGACAGGCCGATCGATCCGATGGCGCTGGAAATGTTCGTCGATCTCCTGCGCTCCGCCCATGGCGAAAAACTGCTGCGGATGAAGGCGATCGTCGCGATGTCCGACAATCCGGACCGGCCCTTGATCCTGCACGGCGTGCAGAGCGTATTCCATACGCCGCAGCGCCTGGCTGGCTGGCCTGACCCGTCCGACCGGCGCACCCGTATGGTGCTGATCACCAAGGATTTGCCGGAAGCGTTCGTGCGCGATCTCTTCGACGCCTTCACCGGCAAGCCGCGTATCGACCGTCCGGACCGGCAGGCGCTGGAGGACAATCCGCTGGCTGTTCCCGGGCTCAGGCTGTAGCGCACCGGCAAGGGGCTGGCATGTTTCTCGGTGCGGGCGATGTCATCGGCAACATGCGGGCGCCGGCCTATCCCGGAAACCGTCCCGGCGGCTGGAGTTTTGGCGCCTCGCTGGGTTTCCATATTCTGATCGGGCTTGCCCTTCTTTTGGCCGTGACGCCACGCCGGCAGGCCCCGTCGTCGGAGGACAGCGTCACCGTCGATGTTCTGACGCCACAACAGTTTGAAGCCGCAAGCAGGCCATCGGTACCTGAGACCCAGGCCGATGCCTTGAACGATGCGCCATCCAGGCTATCGAGCGAAAGTTCGGTGCCGGATTTTACCAAGCTGCCGACAGACCGGCGACGCCCGGCAGAAAGCGTCACGGTGCGGGCGACGCGCCTTCAGTCGGCAAAGGTGCTGGCCGATCCGCGCAGCGCCAAGGCACGCAAGGCGTTGCAGCGACTGGCGCCCCTTGAGCGCATCGTCCAGCTCTGCAACATCGAGGCGATGGAGCAGATCCATATCTGGAAAACCGCGTTCAGGCCGGATTTCCTGGTGGCCTACGCCATGGCCGATATCGAATTGTCGGGGCAGAAGCTCAAGGCTGATGGCGGCGCATTCCGCAGCAAGCGCCTCTGGTACAACATCGGCTTCACCTGCGAGGTGACGCCGGATCTCAAGCAGGTCGTGTCTTTCGCCTTTGCCGTCGGCACAGAGATCCCGGAAAGCGACTGGGCCGGTCACAATCTGTCGGCGGATGACGGTCCGGCGGATTAGAAGGCCCGGGTGGATCAGCTGGCGCAGGCCGCGGCACGGGCGAGGAAGAAGGCCTTTTCGCGGGCGTTGCGGGTGAGGTCCGCCGCACGTTCGAATTCCACCCTGGCTTCCGCCAACCGTCCGGCACGAAACAGAAAATCCCCCCTTGCGGCCGGCAGAGGCACATAGTTTTGCAAACCCGCAGCCGGATCGATCTCGTCAAGGCGTGCGAGCCCCGCCTGCGGACCGAAGGCCATGCTATGGGCCACCGCCCGGTTGAGATCGACCACCGGCGACGGCATTATCGCGCGTAGCGTATCGTAAAGGTCAGCGATTTTCTGCCAGTCGGTATCTTCCGCGCGGCGGGCTCGGGCGTGGCAGGCGGCCAGTGCCGCCTGCAGGGCATAGGGCCCGTTGGCGCCGCCGAGTGCTTGCGCGCGCTGCAGGGCCGCAAGCCCACGGCGGATCAGAAGCTGGTCCCAATGGGCGCGGTTCTGTTGCGTCAGGAGTATGGGCGAACCGTCCTGGGCAACGCGGGCGTGGAGCCGGGAGGCCTGGATTTCCATCAGCGAGAGCAGGCCAAGCACCTCCGGCTCGCCGGGGAGCAGGCCGGCGAGAATGCGGCCGAGGCGTTGGGCTTCCGAGCACAGGGCCGGGCGGATCAAGTCCTCGCCAGTGGTGGCCGAATAGCCCTCGTTGAAGATCAGGTAGATCACCTCCAGAACGGATGCGAGACGTTCCTTGCGTTCGGCCCCGCGCGGCACGGCATAGGTCAGGCCGGCATTGCTAAGTGTCTTCTTGGCGCGGACGATCCGCTGGGCGATGGTTGCCTCGTTGGAGAGAAAGGCGCGGGCGATCTCGTCGGTCGTCAGTCCGCCGATCAGCCGCAGGGTCAGCGCGGCACGCGCTTCCGCCGACAGGAGGGGATGGCAGGCGGTGAAAATCAGGCTAAGCAGCTCGTCGCCGAGATCGTCGTCCAGTGCTTTCTCGACGTCCTCGACGCTGGTATCGCGTTCGTCTTCGAGGTCGCGGCCGATTTCGGCATGCTTGCGGGTAAGCATCTTCTTACGGCGGAAGCCGTCGATGGCGCGGCGTTTGGCGGCAGCCATCAGCCAGGCGCCCGGATTTTTGGGCACACCGGTCTTCGGCCATTCCGATAGGGCGGTCACCAGAGCGTCCTGCGCCAGCTCTTCGGCCAGCCCGACATCCCGGACCATCCGTGCCAGGCCACCGATGAGCCTGGCCTGCTCGATCCGAAAAACCGTCTCAATTGCCTGATGTGTTTCGCTCGCAGCCATGCGTCCGGCTTACTGCATAATTCCTGAAATCGGAATCGATTTAAGGAAAAAATTATGCAGCAAATTTAAAGTGCTACAGCAACCTTTGCGCGTCATGAGTGACGCGCGGCGCTGTAAGCGAGCAGCAGTAGCAGCGTCAAGCCGCTGCGGCGGCTTGACCTTGGTGGAGCGATTTTAGCGCTTGGCTGCCTTTTCGCGCAGCCGTTCTTCCTGCTCGGCCAATTCCGGCGTAAATGCTTCGCCGAAGTCCGCAGCTTCGAACACCGGACGGATTTCGAGTTCGCTTGGCCCTGGCATCGGGTTGGGGCAACGCTTCGCCCATTCGATGGCTTCGGCCATGTCCTTGACTTCCCAGAGCCAGAACCCGGCGATCAGTTCGCGGGTTTCGGCAAAAGGGCCGTCGATGACGGCGCGGCCCGGACCGTCGAAAGCGATCCGCTTGCCCTTGACTGAGGGGTGCAGTCCTTCGCCGGCCATCATGATGCCGGCGTTGACCAGCTCTTCGTTGTACTTGCCCATTGCTTCCAGAAGCTCGGTCGTCGGCATGATGCCTGCTTCGCTGTCTTCCGTCGCCTTTACGATAACCATGACACGCATTGTCTTCTCCTCTGGTTTTTGAAAGCCAGACTGGCCTTCCTGATCATACGACGAGCGAGTGTCAGTGATATCGACAGCTTGCCGAAACTTTTTTGAGATTTTTTAGACGAGGAACTGCGGGCTGAACAGTGGGACGGCGAACGGCTGGCGGTAGCGATACCTTTGAACTCTACGCCTTCTTGCGGATGACGAAACGATGCCCGCCTGCCAGTGCCTCGGATCGCTCCAGGCTGTGGCCGTCTTCGTTGCAGAAATGCGGAATGTCGATGATGGCGAGCGGGTCAGTGGTCTCGACCGTGATCAGCGTGCCGGGAGCAAGGGTGAGCATGCGCTTGCGTGTTCTCAAAACCGGCAAGGGGCATTTCAGCCCCTTGAGGTCATAGACCAGACTGTCAGGCATCAATTGCCCCAGATTTTCCAGAACGGCCGCTTCTTCGGCTGCTGTTCGGCAACCTCGGCGACTGGCGCAGTTTCGGTTGCCGTCGTTGCCTGTGCCGGCGCATCGGCCGGATTCTTTGCCGTCGCGGAGGCAACGGGCTGGGCGGTCGCCGTTGGCGCCGGTTGCTGCACCGCTTGTTTCTGATCAGCCGGTTGCTGCTGTTGAGCCGCATCGAGGGGAGCTACGGCTGCGGGCTCCAGCTGCTGCGCATCGGCGCCGCCTCTGGAAAACAGGCTGCCCCAGAATCCTTTGCGCGCCGGGCCTGTCTGTTCGACCGCGGCCTGCTCGACCGGCTTGGGCAATGGGTTCTCCACTGGCACCGGTACGTTTTTGCCGTTACGGGTGGATTTTTCGAGTTCGGCCTTCTGGATCTCGATCGCCTTCTTGGCTTCCTCAAGTTCGGCGCGATGGGCTTCCTGCTTTTCGAGGTCGGCGACCTTCATCAGCTTGCCGGCATCCAGCGAGGTACCGGTCGGCGCATAAGCCAGCTCCTTGCCGACGCGCTGCTTGGCAACGATCGCCTTGCGCTCGGCCTCGGTCGGCTCGTACCAGACCAGGCCGTCGAGCTTCTTCGTCGCCTTGGCATAGTCTTCGTTGTATTTGCGATTATAGGATTCCAGCGCCAGCTGCATCACCGCCGGCGTCGACATGGCCGGGCATTGGCCGGTCGGCGAGAATTTGCCGTCGGTCTGCTGGTTGAAGACGTATTTCTTTTCGCAGATGTTCACTTCCGGCGGGCGCTTGGTGATCTCGAACTGGTCGTAGCCGGGCTTCAGCATGTTCCAGAAGTCGATGTTCGGACTGTTGCGGTGCCGCGCCATGTTTTCCGCAGTCATGCGGAAGGGCAGGGCCTGCAGCTGGATCGCCTGCTGGCCGCCCTTGTAGGCGTCGCGCGACAGGGCAAAGATCTCCTGCATCTGCTCGTCGGTCATCGAATAGCAGCCGGACGACGAGCAGGCGCCGTGGATCATCAGATTGGTGCCGTAGCGGCCGTTGGCCTGGTCGAAACGGTTGGGGAAGCCGGTATTGATGGCCAGATAATAGCTGGAGTTCGGGTTCATCTGGCCCGGCGAGATCGGGTAGAAACCTTCCGGCGCCTGCCGGTCGCCTTCCTTGACCTTGGGGCCGAGCTTGCCCGACCAAGCGCAGATCTTGTACTGGCGCAGCATTTCGAAGCGATTGGAGGCATTGGCCTTCCAGACTTCGAGAACGCCTTCCTCCTTGAAAATGCGCAGCATGATCGGCGAGGTCGTCGCCATGCTCATCGCCTGCATCTTCTGGACGATCTTGCCGGAGAGCTGGTAATTGACCTTGCTGGAAACTTTCTTCAGATCGACATCGACCGTATCCATCGCCTCGTTGGCGGTGCAGCTCGAAAGGAGCGCGGCGATGGCAGCGGTGGCAACAAGATGTGTCAAACGCATCGGCAAAGGTCCATCAAGAAAACTGTCGAACGTGGCGTTCCCATGCAGGCGGACCACAGGGAATCAATATGCCCTTATACTTCACAAAATATTAACCTTACAGAACCGCCTTGCCCCAACCGTTCCAGACGCCAAGAATATGGCCAAGGTAGGACCGCGCGCTCCATTTATCCCCGGAACGCGCTCGAGATTGTGGTTAAAGCTGGCGGCCGATGGCCAGATATTTCTGGCGGCGGTCCAAGCGCAGCTGGTCGCCGGTGCGGCCGGAAAGATCCTTCAGCGCGTCTGCGATCACCGTGCCGGTCTTTTCGATCACGGCATCCGGATCGCGGTGCGCGCCGCCGACCGGTTCGCCGATGATGCCGTCGATGATACCCAGCGATTTCAGGTCTTCGGCGGTGATCTTCATGTTGGTCGCCGCTTCCTTGGCGCGCGTCGAGTCGCGCCAGAGGATGGAGGCTGCACCTTCCGGCGAGATCACGCTGTAGATCGCATGCTCGAGCATGTAGACGCGGCTGCCGGTGGCAATGGCGATAGCACCGCCGGAGCCGCCCTCGCCGATGACGACGGAGACGATCGGAACGCGCATGTTGAGGCACATTTCCGTCGAGCGGGCGATGGCCTCGGCCTGGCCGCGCTCTTCGGCGCCGATGCCGGGATAGGCGCCGGCGGTGTCGATCAGGGTGATCAGCGGCAGGCCGAAACGATCAGCCATTTCCATGACGCGGATCGCCTTGCGGTAACCTTCCGGCCGGGCGCTACCGAAATTGTGCTTGATGCGCGACTTGGTGTCGTTGCCCTTTTCCTGGCCGATGACGGCGACAGGCGTGCCACGGAAGCGCGCAAGGCCGGCCTGGATCGCCTCGTCATTGGCAAACTTGCGGTCGCCGGCCAGCGGCGTGAACTCGGTGAAGAGATTGGCAGCATATTCCTGGAAGTGCGGGCGCTGCGGATGGCGCGCGACCTGCGTCTTCTGCCAGGGGTTCAGCTTGGAATAGATTTCGGCCATCGCCTCGCGGGCGCGTACTTCAAGGCGCTCGACCTCGTCGGTCGTGTCGATGCTCTCGTCCTCGCTGGCAATCTTCTTCAGCTCGTGAATCTTGCCTTCGAGATCGGAGATTGGTTTTTCGAAATCGAGATAATTGTGCATGTGATGCGTTTCCGATCATATTGCGCCAGTGGCCACGGGTCTGACGTTTCAGCCGTCCCGGCCAAGTGTTCTGGCGCTCCTAATCCTGTTTTTTCGCCTGTTTGGCAAGAGGGTGATGGTTCTGGACCAGCTGATGCAGCCGTTCTTCCAGCACATGGGTATAGATTTGTGTCGTTGAAATGTCCGAATGTCCGAGAAGTTCCTGTACGGCGCGCAGGTCCGCACCATTGGCCAGAAGGTGGCTGGCAAACGCGTGGCGCAGCACATGCGGCGAGATCGCCGCAACGCGGATGCCGGCGCGGGCGGCGAGATCCTTGAGGTCGCGGGCAAAGACCTGGCGCGGAAGATAGCCGGCCTTGCCGGAGGAGGGGAACAGCCACGGGCTTTCGGGCGGCGGGGTTTTCTGCGCGGCATTGTCGCTTGCCATCGCCGCGCCATAGACCTGCATCGCCCGGATCGCCGAATGCGACAGCGGCACCATCCGCTCCTTGTTGCCCTTGCCGCGAACAACGAGAAAGCGGCCGTTCTGGGCCAGCACCGAGGCCGGTAGCGAGACAAGTTCGCTGACCCGCATGCCGGTGGCATAGAGCAGCTCGATCAGCGCATGCATGCGCAGCCGCGCCACGGGGTCGCTGCCGCCCTGGGCCGCCTCCTGTTCCGCCTGGCCGATCAGCTTTGAAACGTCATCGATGCTCAGCACCTTGGGCAGCGAGCGGCCTTTCTTCGGCGCGTCGAGAATGCCGGTCGGGTCGTCCGTGCGCAGGCCTTCGGCATAGAGAAACTTGTAGAACTGCCGCAGCGCCGACAGCCGGCGCGCCTGCGACGAGGCCTTGAAACCCTGCTGTGCAAGGTGCGAGAGATAGGCGCGCAGATCTTCCGATACGGCCTCCACCGGCTTGACGCCCCGCTGCTTCAAGAAGGAGTAGGCGTCCTCCAGATCGCGTTCATAGGAGATCAGCGTGTTGTTGGCAGCACCCCGTTCGGCGCTCATCATCTCCAGGAAGGATTCCATATGGGCGGCGGAAAGATCGATCATTGCGGCTTGTTGATCCGCTCGGAGGGAATGCGGATGGTCACGTCGCGCTCCACGGGATTGACGAAGGTCACCAGTGCCACCATCGTTCCATAGATCCCCCCGGCGATCAGGGCGCAGATGAACAGGAACCGGAACAGGGTGGGCATTTTCAACTCCTAGGGTCAGGGGTCTATATGACCATGCCTGTTTGCAAGTGCAAGAACCGTGGTATCGCACGGGATTCACGCCGCCGTATGTCGTGAAGTCTTGACGCTTCCGGCTGATTTGTCGATACCGGAACGGAACGGGGAAGTTGAAACTGCATGAGCGACGTGATTGAACCGGTTTCCGAAGCGCTGATCGAGCGGGCGAAGGCCGCGCTCGGGCGACGAAACCTCGTCTTCGTCGGTCTGATGGGGGCCGGAAAGTCGGCGATCGGCCGGATGACCGCATCGGCGCTTGGGGTTCCCTTTGTCGATTCCGACCATGAGATCGAGCGCGTTTCGCGCATGTCGATCAGCGAGCTGTTCGCAGCCTACGGCGAGGACGAGTTTCGCGCGCTGGAGGCCCGCGTCATCAAGCGGCTGCTCAACACCGGTCCGCGCATCGTTTCCACCGGCGGCGGCGCCTACATCAATGAGCGCACCCGCAAGCATATCAAGCGCCACGGCTTGTCCGTCTGGCTCAACGCCGAACTCGATGTTCTGTGGGAGCGTGTCAACAAGCGCGATACCCGCCCGCTGCTGAAAACCGAAAACCCCAAGCAGACGCTCGAAAACCTCATGCACGCCCGCTATCCGATCTATGCGCAGGCGGATCTGACCGTGCTTTCGCGTGATGTGAAGAAAGAGGTGATGGTGGAAGAAGTCCTTTCCGCTCTCGCCGCAATGCCGAAGAAGTGAAGCCATGACCAGTGCCAGCCTGTCCGCCGCCCGCAAAACCGTTCGCGTCAATCTCGGCGATCGTTCCTACGATATCCTTATCGGCCCCGGCCTGATCACTACTGCGGCCGCCGAGATTGCCGGACGGCTGAAGGGCCGGCGCATGGCTGTCATTACCGACGAGCATGTCGCACCGCTCTATCTCGAGCCTTTGATGGAAAGTCTGAAGGCGAAGGGCATTGCGGCGGTGTCGCTGGTATTGCCGGCCGGCGAAAAGACCAAGAGTTTCGAACATCTGATCCCGGTCTGCGAGGCGATCCTCGGTGCCCGGATCGAGCGCAACGATGCGGTGATCGCGCTCGGCGGCGGCGTCATCGGCGATCTCACCGGCTTTGCCGCCGGCATTGCCCGGCGTGGATCGCGGTTCATCCAGATCCCGACGTCGCTTCTCGCACAGGTGGACTCCTCCGTCGGCGGCAAGACCGGCATCAACTCGCCGCACGGCAAGAACCTGATCGGCGTTTTCCACCAGCCTGATCTGGTGCTCGCCGATACCGATGTGCTCGACACGCTCAGCCCGCGCGAATTCAAGGCCGGTTATGCCGAGGTCGCCAAATACGGCCTGATCGACAAACCGGAGTTCTTTGCCTGGCTGGAAAACAACTGGCAGGCGGTATTTGCCGGTGGCGATGCCCGTATCGAGGCGATCGCCATCAGCTGCCAGGCCAAGGCCGACGTGGTTGCGGCCGACGAGCGGGAGAACGGCCGGCGCGCTTTGCTCAATCTCGGCCACACATTCGGGCACGCGCTGGAAGCGGCGACGCAGTATGATGGTACGCGCCTTGTGCACGGCGAGGGCGTGGCGATCGGCATGGTGCTGGCGCATCAGTTTTCGGCGCGCATGAATCTGGCAAGCCCCGACGCTGCCAAACGTGTCGAAGCGCATCTGAAGACGGTAGGCCTGCCGACCCGCATGGATGACATTCCCGGCACCTTGCCGCCCGTGGAAAAGCTGATGGATGCGATAGCCCAGGACAAGAAGGTTAGCGGTGGCAAGCTCACTTTCATTTTGACACGCGGGATCGGCCAGTCGTTTGTCGCTGATGACGTTCCGGCATCGGAAGTGAGCGCATTTCTCAAGGAAAAACATCCGGGATGAGCAACGAGACATTCACGGTTTTCCTGGCGGATTACGGTCCGGGCATCTTGATCATCCTGGCGATGATCTTGCTGTCGGCCTTCTTTTCAGGCTCGGAAACCGCGCTCACGGCTGCGTCCCGGGCCCGCATGCATACGCTGGAAGGCAATGGAGACGAGCGCGCCGGGCTGGTCAACCGGCTGATCGAGCGCCGCGACAGGCTGATCGGTGTGCTGTTGATCGGCAACAACCTCGCCAACATCCTGTCTTCGTCCATAGCCACCAGTCTCTTCCTGCATTTCTTCGGTGCGTCCGGCGTAGCCTATGCGACGCTCGCCATGACGATCATCCTGGTCATCTTTGCCGAAGTGCTGCCGAAGAGCTGGGCGATTGCATCGCCGGACCGGTTTGCGCTGGCGGTGGCGCGGGCGGTCAGTATCGTCGTTCTGATGGTCGGCCCGGTCTCCGGCCTGGTGAACTGGATTGTCCGGCGTATCCTTGGCCTGTTCGGCATCAATCTGTCCTCGGAAATGCCGATGCTCACCGCACATGAGGAGCTTCGCGGTGCCGTCGATTTCCTGCACCGCGAAGGTTCCGTCATCAAGGCCGACCGCGACCGGCTCGGCGGCGTGCTCGATCTCGGCGAGCTTGAAGTCTCCGACATCATGATCCATCGCACCTCGATGCGCGGCATCAATGCCGATGATGCGCCGGAAGTGGCGGTTCGTGCCGTTCTCGAAAGTCCCTACACGCGCATGCCTGTCTGGCGCGGATCGACCGACAACATCATCGGCGTCGTTCATGCGAAGGATTTGTTGCGGGCGCTTGCCGAACCGGATGTCGAGCCGGAAAATCTCGATATCGTCCGGATTGCACAGAAGCCGTGGTTCGTGCCGGAAACCACCAATCTGAAAGAACAGCTCAACGCCTTCCTGCGCCGCAAGGGGCATTTCGCCATCGTCGTCGATGAATATGGCGAAGTCCAGGGACTGGTGACGCTGGAAGACATTCTGGAAGAAATCGTCGGCGATATTTCCGACGAGCACGACATCGATATCCAGGGTGTGCGCCAGGAGGCCGACGGCTCCATCGTGGTTGACGGCAGCGTTCCGATCCGCGATCTCAATCGCGCACTCGACTGGAACCTGCCGGACGAGGAGGCAACGACAGTCGCCGGTCTGGTCATCCACGAATCCAAGACGATCCCCGAAGAGCGGCAGGCATTCACCTTTTATGGCAAGCGCTTCATCGTGATGAAACGGGTGAAGAACCGGATCACGCGGCTCAGGATCAGGCCGGCCGACGATGTGACAATGCCTCCGCTCTCGATGAAGAGCGAAGGCAGTGAATAACGAATAGGCTTGGTTGGTTCAGTCTTAGCGGCTGCTGATGATGCCGCCGAGAGCGCCGCCGAGCAGACCCCCGGCGAAGGCTGCACCTGCCGGATCCACTGCGCCGCCGCTGCCCCTGTTTTCGACCGGGCCTTCCAGCGTATCTGCCCGATATTGCCTGTTGACGCGCTGTCCTGCGACCTTCTGGGCCTTGCGAATGGCGACTTTCTGGGCCTCGTACTGGGCGCGCACCTGCGGCATCATCGGATCGGTCTGAACGACAAGGAACATATGCTGTTGCAGCGTCAGGTAGGTTGTCTCAACCATGCCGTTCTGCTGCTGCCATGCGCCGATTGCGGTACGTGACTTGGCGCCAAGCGCACCATCCGCACCGCCCGTGACATGGCCGAGCGCGCCGAGCCGCAGTTGCAGATCGACCCGGCCTTCCTTGTCGAGATTCAGGGCAGCTTCCGTTTCAGGCGTTCCGACGCTGAGCTTCACGTCATCGGGCATGGCGACGGCGGTGCGAACCTGCGACGCTGCGGCGGTGGCTTCGCCAGCTGGAGCAGCCGAAGCGACTTCAGTGGTCGCCGCGGTTTTCATCTGGGCGAGATTGAGCTTGGCAAGCGTGGCAAAATTGCCGTTCGGATATTGCTGCAGGTAAAGCTCGTAGTGGGCGACAGTGTTGCGCTTGGAAGCCTCTTCCCACAGTTTCTGTTCGACGGTCCAATTGATCTCGTTCTTATCGGCCGAAGGGGTATCACCCGTAGGCTTGACGTCTAAAGGCGCGGCTACAGCCTGAGCCGCGGACTCTCCGCCGATGAAGACTTCGCGGGACAGCGAGGCATTGTGCCAGGGGTGTTGCGCCCCGCCGGTCGCTTCCGAGACGTCGGCGCGAACCCTCGTCAGGGCGCTCTGGATTTCGAGGCCAGGCGTCGTCAGATGCCGCGCGAGTGCTGCCGTATAGGGGCTGTTGATGCCCTTGCCGTCATAGGCGACGGCGCCGGGATCGGTCGCATAGGCGATCAGCAGTCCGCCCGCTCCGGCTGTCTCGCTGTTGGCCTGCACCGGCGCCAAGCCGGCGCCCATCGAGGCGGAGCGGCTGGCCGGCATGACCTTTGCCAGCGAACGCGCCAGCGGATTGTCGCGGCAGGCATCCAGAATGATGATGCTGACGGCCGGATCCGGCGGCAGGGCTGCAAGGAATTTTTCGGCGGGCACGGTGCGCGTCTGCAACTGCGCGGCCTTTTCCAGCTGCGCGTCGATCGGCACGAGATAGTTACGCCCGTCGACCTGCAGGCCGTGGCCGGCATAGTAGACGACGGCAATATCTGCGTCATAGGCGATCTCGGTGAATTGATCGACCAGTGCGCTCATGGCCGTCTTGTCGAGATCTTCGCCCTCGATGACGGTAAAGCCTGCCGTGCGGAAGGTCTCCGCCATCAGCTTGGCGTCGTTTTTCGGGTTCGGCAATTCAACGGCGTGCTTGTAGGCACTGTTGCCCATGACAAGCGCGACTTTCTTTCCGGATGGCGTTGCTGCCGATACCTCACTGATTGATAGAAACGCAGCGCTGAACGCCGCGACAAGCCCAAGCCACCTGAGCATCGTTTTGACCCCGAAATAGAGGCTCCCCGGATAACCTTGAACCGGCTCCGCCTATGATGAAAATTTTCCGTATGCCGTCGTTCGGCAGGAGCTGAACCCTTGGGTCTGCACTCGTTGCTTCAATGCAAGCTACCTCTGTCCCTACCAGCGGGTTGTTTCCCCGGGAACAGCCGGCTCTAGTGCCAGTGCATGCAATCCTGCGTCGATTTCGGCTTTCAGAACATCATTGATGGCGCGGTGACGGGCGATACGGCTCATGCCGATGAAAGCGCTGGAGACAATCCGCACCCGCATATGGGTTTCGCCGCTGCCGTCGATATCCGGATGATGGCCGGCATGCAGATGGCTTTCGTTGACAACGATCAGCCGTTCGGGCGAAAAGGCCGCGTTGAGTTTTGTTTCGATGCGGCTTTGAAGCGACATGTTTTAGCCCCGTTTGTCTGGCTTTTCCGTAGGCATCGATCTCAAACGAACGACCTGTCCGGGATTGCGTTTTGCGCGTGCAAAATGGGTTCACAAAGCCTGCAACATTCCCATTTGTCAATTCTTGTTGTGGCGCCCGCCACGCCCCATAATTAGCGCCATGAAACTTGATTCAAAATACTTCGACGGGATCCGGACGCGCCGCAAGGTGAACCAGAAGCCCGAGCCGATGGCACCCAAGTGTCAGTGGGACGGGTGCGAGGAGAATGCTGTTCATCGTGCGCCCGTTGGCCGCAATGCCGAAAATGAATTTTTCATGTTCTGCTTCGAGCACGTCAAGGAATACAACAAGGGCTACAATTACTTCTCCGGCCTGTCCGATGCCGAGATCGCCCGCTACCAGAAGGAAGCCATCACCGGCCACCGTCCGACATGGACGGTGGGGGTCAACAAGAACGCCAAGAATGCGCCGCAGCAGTCGCAGCAGCGCTCCGGTTCCGCCGGCGCGCAGGCCCGTATGCGCGATCCCTTCGGCTTCGTCGAACAGGCCCGGGCGCGGGCACCCAGGCAAGAGCCACGGCTGCGCAAGCTGAAGACATTGGAGGCCAAGGCCTTCGAAACGCTCGGCCTGCATGCCAATGCCACGCCGGCTGACGTCAAGACAGCCTACAAAGAGCTTGTAAAAAAGCATCACCCCGATGCAAATGGCGGGGACAGGGGATCGGAAGAGCGTTTTCGTGCCGTGATCCAGGCATATCAATTGTTAAAACAGGCTGGCTTCTGCTAGGAACCCGTTTTATTACGGTCACACATTTATAAAGGCATAGACGGGACTGCCCCCGCCAAGCGAGTCAAGGGGCTTTCCGTGCTGGAGACATGATGAGCAAGGTAGACCTCGACATTTCCAACCTCCCCGATACGACAGTTTCTGTCCGCGACGTTTTCCGTATCGATACCGATCTGCGCGTGCCGGCCTATTCGAAGGCCGATGCCTATGTGCCGGATCTCGATCCCGACTATCTCTTCGATCGCGAGACGACGCTCGCCATCCTTGCCGGCTTTGCCCACAACCGCCGCGTCATGGTGTCCGGTTATCACGGCACCGGCAAGTCGACCCATATCGAGCAGGTTGCTGCCCGTCTCAACTGGCCCTGCGTGCGCGTCAACCTCGATAGCCATGTCAGCCGTATCGATCTCGTCGGCAAGGACGCCATCGTCGTCAAGGACGGCATGCAGGTCACCGAATTCAAGGACGGCATCCTGCCCTGGGCCTACCAGCACAATGTCGCGCTCGTTTTCGACGAATACGACGCCGGCCGTCCGGACGTGATGTTCGTCATCCAGCGCGTGCTTGAATCCTCCGGCCGCCTGACGCTGCTCGACCAGAGCCGTGTCATTCGCCCGCACCCGGCTTTCCGTCTGTTTGCGACCGCCAACACCGTCGGCCTCGGCGATACGACCGGGCTCTATCACGGCACGCAACAGATCAACCAGGCGCAGATGGACCGTTGGTCGATCGTCACCACGCTGAACTACCTGCCGCACGACAACGAAGTCGATATCGTCGCCGCCAAGGTCAAGGGTTTCACCAAGGAACGCGGCCGCGACACCGTCTCGAAGATGGTCCGCGTTGCTGATCTGACCCGTGCAGCCTTCATCAACGGCGACCTGTCGACCGTCATGAGCCCGCGTACCGTCATCACCTGGGCTGAAAACGCGCATATCTTCGGCGATATCGCCTTTGCCTTCCGCGTCACCTTCCTCAACAAGTGCGACGAGCTTGAGCGGGCACTGGTGGCCGAACACTATCAGCGCGCCTTCGGTATCGAGCTGAAGGAAAGTGCTGCCAATATCGTGCTCGAAGCCACGGCCTGATCCATGGCAGGCCGGGGCGACAATTCGAAAGCAAGGCCGGCCGGTGTCGTGGACGTGGAGCCGTTCCGCCGCGCACTGACCGGCTGCATCCGTTCGATTGCCGGGGATTCGGAAATCGAGGTCGTGTTTGCCAACGAGCGTCCGGGGCTTGCCGGAGAGCGCGTGCGGCTGCCGGAAATCTCCAAGCGGCCGACACGCCAGGAACTGGCGATCACCCGCGGTCTCGGCGATTCGATGGCGCTGCGCAAGGCCTGCCACAACCCCCGCATTCATGCGACCATGTCGCCGCAGGGGGCGGACGCAAGGGTGATCTTCGATGCCGTCGAGCAGGCGCGTGTCGAGGCGATCGGCGCGCTGCGCATGACCGGCGTGGCCACCAATCTGACGTCGATGCTCGACGACAAATATGCCCGCGCCAATTTCGGCACTATCGACCGGCAGGCGGATGCGCCGCTGGAAGAAGCCGTGGCGCTGATCGTGCGCGAAAAGCTCACCGGCCAGAAACCGCCTGCCTCCGCCGGTCAGGTGCTGGACCTCTGGCGTGATTTCATCGAGGAAAAAGCCGCCGGCGACATGGCCAACCTGTCGGCCGCCGTCAACGATCAGCAGGCGTTTGCCCGTGTCGTGCGCGACATGCTGACATCGATGGAAGTCGCCGAGAAATATGGCGATGACGATGTCGAGCCCGACGACCAGGACAGCCAGACCGACGAGGACCAGCCGCGCAGCCAGGAAGAGGATGAAAACAGCTCCGACGAGGATGCCGGTTCCGACGCTGCCCCCGCCGACGAGAACGAGACCGCCGACGAGCAGATGGACGAAGGCGAGATGGACGGCGCCGAAATCTCCGAAGAGGAGATGTCGGATGACGGCGAGGACGACAGCGAGACGCCCGGCGAGGTCAAGCGCCCGAACCATCCCTTCGACGATTTCAACGAAAAGGTCGATTACGGCGTCTTCACCGAAGAATTCGACGAAACCATCACGGCCGAGGAACTCTGCGACGAAGCCGAACTCGAGCGCCTGCGTGCCTTTCTCGACAAGCAGCTGGCCCATCTGCAAGGCGCCGTCGGCCGGTTGGCAAACCGGCTGCAGCGCCGCCTGATGGCGCAGCAGAACCGTTCCTGGGAATTCGACCTGGAAGAGGGCTATCTCGATTCGGCGCGGTTGACGCGCATGATCATCGATCCGATGCAGCCCTTGTCGTTCAAGCGCGAGAAGGACACCAACTTCCGCGATACGGTCGTGACGCTTTTGATCGACAATTCCGGCTCGATGCGTGGCCGGCCGATCACGGTCGCCGCCACCTGCGCGGACATCCTTGCCCGCACGCTGGAGCGCTGCGGCGTCAAGGTCGAGATCCTCGGCTTCACCACCAAAGCCTGGAAGGGCGGGCAATCGCGCGAAAAGTGGCTGGCCAGCGGCAAGCCGCAGACGCCGGGCCGCCTCAACGACCTGCGCCACATCATCTACAAGTCCGCAGACGCCCCCTGGCGCCGCGCCCGCCGCAATCTCGGCCTGATGATGCGTGAAGGCCTGCTCAAGGAAAATATAGACGGTGAGGCGCTGATCTGGGCGCATAACCGGCTGCTTGGCCGCTCCGAGCAGCGCCGTATCCTGATGATGATCTCGGATGGTGCGCCGGTTGACGATTCGACCCTGTCGGTCAATCCGGGCAACTATCTCGAGCGGCATCTGCGCGCCGTCATCGAACAGATCGAAACGCGTTCCCCAGTCGAATTGCTGGCCATCGGCATCGGTCATGACGTGACGCGTTACTATCGCAAGGCCGTGACCATTGTCGATGCAGACGAGCTCGCCGGCGCGATGACCGAGCAGCTGGCCTCGCTGTTTGACGACGAGAGTTCCCGCCGCCGGGCCGCGCCCGCGCGCCGGCGGGCGAGCTGACAATACTGTCGGGCCGGGGCGCTCAGTGCCGCCCCGGTCTTGCCTGCCATATTGCGTGTTGATTTTGCCGGAGCCGCTTTGCGCTCCATGCCGGCATGCCGGAAGGATTTCCTTTGAACACGACACTGATTAAGGCTGCCGCCTTTTCCCTGACACTGGCCACCATGCCGTCGGTCGCGGCAACATTGCCGGTGTCGGAAGTCGTCCCGGTGAAAAGCCGGCAGATCGACAACTTCAAGATCGGCTCGGACCAGAAACTGTTCGGCAAGCTGGAATTCATCGGTGGCATCGAGATGTCGTCGTCGAACGCTCTGCTTGGCGCGATCTCGTCGATCCGCTTTCGCCCCGACCGGAAATCCTTCCTCGCGGTCATGGATACCGGCCATTGGGTTGAAGGGAAAATTGAGCGCGACCAGGCGGGCCGGCTGGCGGGCGCCAGCGATCTGACGGTCACCTCGATGATTGATGCCAATGGCCGGTCCGAACAGGTCAAGGAGCGGATGGATTGCGAGGGCTTGGCGCTGCGCGACGGCGCGGTGCTCGCCAGCTATGAGGGACTTCACCGCGTTGATGCCTATCCCGATCCCGGCTTTGCCCAGTCCGGGCCTGTCGCGACCTTGCCGCTTCTCATTCCCGAGCAATCACTGGGCGGCAATCGCGGGCTTGAAACCATCGCCGTTTCGCCGAAGGACAGCCCGCTTGCCGGCGGCGTCACTGTTGTGGCCGAGCGGAGCTTCGACCCGGCCGGCCATCTCCTGGCCGCCGTGCTCGATGGCCCCCGCAAGGGCATTTTCGGTGTCGTTCGGAAAGGGCCGTTCGCGGTGACCGACGGTGCGTTCCTGCCCAATGGCGACCTGTTGATTCTGGAGCGTCGCTTCAGCTTTGCCGAGGGTATCGGCATGCAGATACGCCGTATCAAGGGGGGCGACATCAAGCCCGGCGCGGTGGTCGATGGCGAAATCCTTTTGAACGCGGACATGGGCTACCAGATCGACAATATGGAAGGTCTGGATGTCGTCATTGAGCCCGGCGGCGACATCCGCATCATCATCGTTTCCGATGACAACCACTCCATCCTCGAGCGCAACCTGATGCTGGAGTTCCGGCTGGTCGAAATAGAAACAGCACAGGAAAAAACCCGCACCATGTAATGATGCGGGTTCCACGTCTTTATTCCGTTTTCGAAATCAGGCTCCGGCCTTCACAGTCGGCATCGGCTTGATCACGTTCATCAGTGCGCCATAGGGCAACAGCATCACCAGGCCGACAATGATCTTGACGCTGAGATCGCCGAGCGCCCAGGAGATCCAGCGCGGCGCTTCTGCCGTCAGGACGCCGAGGATCGGGGCGCTTTCGAGCGCGAACGGATCGTTGGGGCCGAAGAAGACGAAGAAGGCGGCGAAGGCGAAGGAAAAGAAAATCGCCGTATCGAGGAAGGATCCGAACAGCGAGCCGACCAGCGGCGCGCGCCACCAGCTCTGTGCCCGCAGCTTGTTGAACACCGAGATATCGAGAAGCTGGCCGAGCAGGAAGGCAGAGCCGGACGCGATAGCGATGCGCGGTGTTGCCACCAGCACCGACAGGACGACGGCAACGGCAAAACCTGCGACCACGACCTTGCGGGCGGTGCGCGGTCCGAACTGGCGGTTGGTGAGATCGGTAACCAGAAAGGCGACTGGATAGCTGAAGGCGCCCCAGGTCAGAAGGTCACCCAGCTGCATGCCGGCGATCGAGCCGGGCAGGGGGTACTGGACCAGGACATTGGAGGCTACGACCACCAGGGTCATCAGCGCGACATAGGTCATGAACGTGCGGTTTGTCAGCATTTTTTTATCCTGGGGTATGCCACCAGTTGGAGTCATCTGAATCCGCTGTTCACCGTGCTTTAAGCCAGGCAAGCCGCGAACGGTTCACTGCAAACGGCACACGAGAAAAAGGCCCGCCGGTTGCCCTGGCAAGCCTTTTAATCAGTGTAGCCAAGTGTGCCGATTAAGCGGCGACAGCGACGGCTTCAGCCGTCTTCTTGACGATCTGGCGGCGCAGCAGGCGAGCGCGCATCGACAGCTCGACTTCGTCAGCCTTGATCAGGAATGCGTCGAGACCACCGCGATGTTCAACCGAACGCAGGGCTGCGGCCGAAACGCGCAGACGGTAACGCTGGCCGAGCACGTCGGAAATCAACGTAACCTGGCACAGGTTCGGAAGGAACTTGCGCTTGGTCTTGTTGTTTGCGTGGCTCACATTGTTGCCCGACTGGACGCCCTTGCCGGTCAATTCGCAACTACGGGACATGATGCACCTATTTTTCTTTTCGCCTTCGGTCCATGCGTTGGCGGGCCATAAGCCCAGGCCGCATTCCGTTGGCCATGATTGGAAAGTTGCGGTTCTATAGTCAGCGAGAGCCGCGGCGTCAAGCCAAACCTTCGTTTTCCGGGAAAAACTCTTGGGAAACGTCGAGTCTTTCAGGCCGGAGAAGCCGATCTGTTTGGATTCTCTTCGCCCGTATACATCTTTGCAGCAGCGAATTCCAGTTTATATAGCCTTGGATTAATGCTTGTGGCGAAAGCCGGGGCACGGCGCAGAAATGCCGTAAACCGGCCGTATCGGCTAATGTCGCGTGAACGGGAATGGGAAGGGCATCTGCAATGAACTGGCGCATCGGTGTCTTCGCGCTTCTGGCGTTTGCCACGGCAACGTTTTCCACAGGCACGGTTTATGCTGTCGAAGTGACGCATAATACCGACTACAGCATTTCGCTGGCCGGCTTGCCGATTGCCCGGGCGTCGTTCCATACCCAGCTCAAGGCCAACCGCTATACCATTTCCGGCACCATGAACTCGGCCGGGCTCGCCGATATTTTCGCCCAGACGTCGGGCGAGACCTCGGTGTCGGGTGTCGTCGGCCGCGACCGGTTGAGCGCCTCGGAATATCGGGTCCGCTACCAGAGCGGCAAGAAGGGCCGGGCGATCGACGTCCAGTTCCGCGACGGCGATGTCATGTCCGCCTCGATGAAGCCGGCGCGCCGGATCCCGAAGAACTGGGTGCCTGTGACCAAGGCGGATATGCGCAATGTCGTCGATCCGCTGTCCGGCCTGATCTTTCCGGCCGATACGCGGGTCTGCCCGAAAAGCGTGCCGATCTTCGACGGCGAATCGCGCATGGACCTGAAACTCTCGCCGAAGGGCACCAAGCCCTTCAAGACGGAGGGCTTCCAGGGCGATGTCATCGTCTGCGGCATCAAGTTCGTGCCGAAATCCGGCTACCGCAAGGGACGCGACGACGTCGATTATTTGCGCAAGCTGGAAACCATGGAAATCTGGTTTGCCAAGGCCGATGCGGTCAACGTATATGCTCCGGTCTATGTCAGGATTCCGACCAGTCTCGGCCCGGTGACCATCTGGGCGACGCGGTTCGGAAGCTGACGATCCATATGGTCGGGGTCAAGTGCATGAAAGTTCAAGCGCATGAAAGTTAAGGCGACGCTGATCGGTTTTTCGGCGATCCTGATGTGGTCTCTGCTGGCCCTGTTCACGGCCGCATCCGGCACCATGCCGCCCTTCCAGCTTTCGGCCATCTGCTTTTCCATCGGCAGCATTCCCGGCCTTGTGGTGCTGACCCTCAAGCCGGAACGGCTGGCGCTTCTCAAGCAGCCCGCAAAGGTCTGGATCGTCGGCATTGCCGGCCTGTTCGGCTATCATTTCCTCTATTTCACGGCGCTTCGCAACGCGCCTGCGGTCGAAGCCGGGCTGATCGCCTATCTCTGGCCGCTTTTGATCGTCGTCGGTTCGGCATTGCTGCCGGGCGAACGGTTGCGCTGGTATCACGTTGCCGGTGCCATCTGCGGTCTTGCCGGCACGATCCTGATTGTTGCGCGCAACGGCGTTCAGTTCGATGATGCCTACGTCATGGGCTACAGCGCGGCTCTGGCCTGCGCCTTCACCTGGTCCGGCTATTCGCTGCTGACGCGGCGGTTCGAGGCCGTCTCGACGGATGTCGTCACCGGCTTTTGCCTGGCCACGGCGGCGCTGTCGTTCCTGTGCCATCTTGGGCTAGAAACGACGGTCTGGCCGGAAACGGCAACGCAGTGGATCGCCGTTGCGGGTCTCGGCCTCTTGCCGGTCGGTGCTGCCTTCTATGCCTGGGATTATGGCGTCAAGAACGGCAATATCCAGATCCTCGGCGTTGCCAGCTATGCCGCGCCGGTTCTCTCGACGCTGGTGCTGATCGCTTTCGGCTTTGCCGAGCCATCCTGGCGTATCGCGCTCGCCTGCCTGTTCGTGACCGGCGGCGCGGTTCTTGCGGCCAAGGACATCATTTTCCGTAATCGCTCTGTCGAGACGCAGCCCGCCGAGTAGGGCTAATACCAAGTCTCTATCATCGAGACTTGGTATTACGCTTCGGGCGGTTGCCAATCCGCTGGCGCCATCTCGAAGGCGGAAAAATCGAAACCCGGCGAAACGGTACAGCCGACCAGCGTCCAGGCGCCGAGCGAGGCCGCCGATTGCCACCAGTTGGCCGGCACGACCGCCTGTGGCAATTCGCCAATCAGGAGGTTTGAGCCGAGCTTGACGGTCGTGGCCGGCTTGCCATCCTCAGCGATGCTGAGCGCCAGCGGTGCGCCGGCATAGAAGTGCCAGACTTCGGCCGCATCGCGCACGCGGTGCCAGTGCGAGCGCTCGCCGCGCTCCAGAAGATAGTAGATGGCGGTGGAATGGCCGCGCGGGCCGCCCGCCTTGTCCTTGAACGTCTGAATATACCAGCCGCCTTCCGGATGGCGCTCCATGTTCAGCGTTTCGATAATGGCTTGCGCCGACAGCGGCAGTTGCACGTCCATCAGAAATTGTCCTTGCGTTTGCGGATTTCGGCAAAGACCTCGGCATCCGATGCTTTGTCCATCCTGAGATGCGCCCTTATCCCGGCGTCATGCGGCCGCAGGAAGGGGTTGGTGGCTTTTTCCAGCCCCAGTGTCGTCGGGGCGGTAAAGATCCCCTTGGCGCGCAGGGCGTCGATTTCGGCGGCCCGGGCTTTCAGGGCCGCGTTGTCCGGATCCACCGTTACGGCAAAGCGCGCATTGGCCTGCGTGTATTCGTGGCCGAAATAGACCACCGTGTCGTCCGGCAGCGCCATCAGTTTTTGCAGCGAATTCCACATCTGCGCCGGCGTGCCTTCAAACAGGCGGCCGCAGCCAAGTGCAAACAGCGTGTCGGCGGAAAACAGCAGCTTGTCGTCGGGGAAGTAGAAACAGATATGCCCGGCCGTATGCCCCGGCGTTTCGAAAACACGCACCCTGTGGCCTGCAAAATCGAATTCACCGCCGTCGCCCACGGTCGTGTCGATACCCGGAATTTTCGACGCCTCGTTTTTAGGGCCGATGATCGTCGCGTCGTAGCGCGTCTTCAGCGTCAGGTTGGCGTCCACATGGTCGAGATGGTGGTGGGTGGTCAGGATATGGGTCAGCGTCCAGCCACGGCGCTTCAGCGCCGCCAGGATGGCCGCTTCCTCAGGAGCATCGACAGAGGCGGTGGCGCCGCTTGCCGGATCGTGGATGAGCACACCGAAATTATCGGTGCGGCACGGGAAGAGTTCGATATCGAGATTGGCCATGGTGGTATTCCTGCAGACGGAATGTCGTTGTGGCGAATGTAGTGACCGCCGCCTTGAAGTCCACCCGTTCCAGTCTGATACCAAGGATCAATGATGGAAATCCATAGGATGGCTCATACTGGCCTTTCGGCTAGGCGCGGGCCGAAGAGCGATGCGTCGCATCGGTCAAGGGACGCAACGACGCCGAAAGGCCAGTATGAGCCACTTTCGGTCGGCTTCTCTTCGTCTCCGGCGGCGTCGAGGCTCTTGCACGATGCTCTTGCATCGTGACTGCGACCCACTCCTCGCCGGAAACGAAGATCGAGCCGATCCTATGGGTTCCCATCAGTGATCCTTGGTATAACATGAAGGCATGCACGCAGATATCGTCGACCTTCGCCAGTTCTATCATTCCCGACTCGGGCGCTTTGCCGAACAATCGATCAGCATGGCGCTGTCGTCGGTCTGGGCACGCTTGCCGGAGGAGCGGCTGGTCGGGCTTGGCTATGCCGTCCCTTATCTCGATCGCTTTCGCGCCGATACCGAGCGCACCTTCGCCTTCATGCCGGCGGGCCAAGGGGCGGTGAATTGGCCGGTGGCCGAACTCTCCACGACAGCGCTGATCTTCGATGAGGAGCTGCCGCTCCCCGATTCGTCTGTAGACCGGGTACTGATGGTGCATTCGCTGGAATTCGCGGAAAACCCGCGCGAAACGATGAAAGAGCTCTGGCGTGTTCTGGCGCCTGGCGGCCGTCTGGTGATCGTCGTGCCGAATCGCCGCGGCGTCTGGGCCCGCATGGAGCACACGCCCTTCGGTTCCGGCCGGCCCTATTCGCGCGGGCAGCTGACTGCCCTTTTGCGCGAAACCAATTTTACGCCCGGTGCTTCCGCCGATGCGCTGTTCTTTCCACCCTCCAAGCTGAAATTGATCCTGAAGATGCGCCAGGCCTTCGAGCGGCTTGGCCGCTCGCTCTGGCCGGTCTTTTCCGGGGTCATCATCGTCGAGGCGCAGAAACGGCTCTATCAGGGCCTGCCGGTCGCGGCCCGCGCCTCGCGCCGCGTCTTCGTGCCGGTGCTGGCACCGCACGGCGTGCCGACGACGCGGGAAAAGCCGTTTGGGCAGGCGCATCGAATCGATTTGTGACTTAGCGCCACACTCGACAAAAACCCTCTGCCCCGGTATTGGCTGAACGTCATTTTCCCCGCCGTGAAAGCTGATCCCATGAGCACAGACACCAAGAGCCCAACGCCACGCCCCGGTATTCTCGATATTGCCGCTTACGTGCCGGGCAAGGAACATGCGCCGGGTGTCGCCAAGGTCTATAAGCTGTCCTCGAACGAGACGCCGCTCGGCCCAAGCCCGAAGGCGATCGAAGCCTTCCAGAAGGCGGCGGCCAAGCTTGAAATCTATCCCGATGGTCAGGCGATCGAACTGCGTGAAGCGATCGCCTCCGTCTATGGCCTGAACATTGCCAACCTGATGTGCGGCAATGGTTCCGACGAACTGCTGGGTCTGCTCTGCCACGTCTATCTCGCCCCCGGCGATGAGGCGATCATCACCGAGCATGGCTTCCTCGTCTACAAGATCCAGATTATGGGGGCCGGCGCGACACCGGTCACGGTCCCGGAAAACGAGTGCCAGGTGACCGTCGATGCCATCCTGGCCGCGGTGACGCCGAAGACCAAGATGGTGTTCCTTGCCAATCCCGGCAATCCGACCGGCACCTATGTTCCGGTCGATGAAGTGCGCCGCCTGCAGGCCGGCCTGCCGAAGAACGTCATTCTGGTTCTCGACGCGGCCTATGCGGAGTATGTCCGCCGCAACGATTATGAGGCGGGCCTTGAACTGGTGTCGTCCAACCAGAACGTGGTGATGACCCGCACCTTCTCGAAGATCCACGGGCTTGCAGCGCTCAGGATCGGCTGGATGTATGCGCCGCTTGCCATCATCGATGCGCTGAACCGGGTGCGCGGGCCGTTCAACATGAACGCGCCAGCGATTGCCGCCGGTGCCGCCGCGATCCGCGACCAGGCTTTTGCGGCGACTGCCGTCGAGCACAACCAGCTTTGGCTCGGCAAGCTCACCGGCGCGCTCTCTGCGCTGAACCTGCGCGTCACGCCGTCGGTCACCAATTTCGTTTTGATCCACTTCCCGGATATCGACGGCAAGCGGGCGCGGGATGCCGACGAGTTCCTGACCAGCCGCGGCTTCATCCTGCGGGCGGTTCGCGGCTATGGCCTGCCCAATGCGCTGCGCATGACCATCGGCTCGGCGGAGGCCAATGAGGGCGTGATCGCCGCGCTCACCGAGTTCATGGGCCGGGCGTGATGGCAAAGCAGTTTAAAACCATCGCACTGATCGGCATCGGCCTGATCGGCTCGTCGATTGCCCGCGAGATCAAGGACAAGGGCCTTGCCGGCTCCGTCACCGTCTCGACGCGCAGCGAAGCGACATTGAAGCGGGCGCAGGAACTGAACCTCGGCGACCGCTACACGACATCGGCCGCCGAGGCGGTCAAGAATGCCGACCTGGTCATCGTCTCGGTGCCCGTCGGTGCCTCCGGCGCCGTTGCCGCCGAGATCGCCGCCAACCTGAAGCCGGGGGTGATCGTCACCGATGTCGGCTCGACCAAGGGCTCGGTGATCGCCCAGATGGCGCCGCACATGCCGCCGGGCGTACACTTCATTCCGGGCCATCCGATTGCCGGTACCGAATATTCCGGCCCGGATGCGGGCTTCATCGGCCTGTTCAAGGGTCGTTGGTGCATCCTGACGCCGCTGCCGGATACCGACGAAACGGCCAAGGCCAGGCTGCGCACCTTCTGGGAAACGCTGGGCTCGATGGTCGATGACATGGACCCGGAACACCACGACAAGGTTCTGGCGATCGTCTCGCACCTGCCGCACATCATCGCCTACAACATCGTCGGCACGGCCGACGATCTGGAGGCGGTGACCGAATCGGAAGTGATCAAGTATTCCGCTTCCGGTTTCCGCGATTTCACGCGTCTGGCGGCTTCAGACCCCACCATGTGGCGTGACGTCTGCCTGCACAACAAGGATGCGATCCTGGAGATGCTGGCACGGTTTTCCGAGGATCTCGCCTATCTGCAGCGGGCGATCCGCTGGGGCGACGGCGACAAGCTGTTCGACCTCTTCACCCGCACCCGTGCCATCCGCCGCTCGATCATTCAGGCCGGTCAGGACACCGAGATGGCCGACTTTGGCCGCCACGCAATGGATCAGAAGTAACCGGCCGCAGTGTCTTGCGCAGCCCCACCTAACCCTCTCTCCGTAAACGGGGGAGAGGGGACTGGCTCGGAGGCTGCCGCCTATCCCTTCGCCCCGCTTACGGGGAGAAGGTGCCCGACAGGGCGGATGAGGGGCCTTTAGCCGAACACCCTCAAAGCTGCGGCAGTTCGCCGATCGGGAAGAAGGCGAGGAAGGCGATCCCGTCGCGGACGTTGAGCTTGACCGTCGCCTCGTTCTTGCCGTCGGCCAGCGCCGTCAGCATGTTGGCGATATTGTTGACCATGACCGTACCATCTTCGTCGGTGAACACCTTGACGAGGTTTTGACGCCAGCCCTCGATATTCTTCATGGTGACGCTGAATTCTCCCGAGATCAGCCCCTGGCCGTTGACGCTGAACGGGCCTGATGCGGTGGTGACCATGCCGTTGCCGAGGTCGAGCGTCAGGTTGCGCATCTCGCCCTTGCTGTTGCGCAGGGCCTCAGGCTTCCATCCGCCCCTCTGCATCAAGGTGGCGCGATCGACGAGTGTCATGTCGGTGCTGGCGTTGACGGGCGGCAGCAAGCTCAATCCGTTGTCCAGTTTCAGATCGAATGTGTCGACACTCAGGGCTGCATCGAGATCCGGTCCGTTCTGGCGCAGATGTGCCTCGCCATGCCCGGCATTGAATATCACTTTATGTGTGTCGCCCGGTGCCGCATCGTCCTCGAAAGCCGGCAGCATGGCCGTGCCGGCCAGTCGGTCGTAGGTGATCGAGGTGCGGTTCAGGCCCGATAGCGTTGCCTGTATGCTCGCATGCATCAGCGCCCAGTCGGCAGAGACCGTCAGGCCGGGCGAGACGCGAATTTCCGCGGGGCCGTCGAGTTCGATGACGGCATGTCCCGGCCGATAGA
Source organism: Pararhizobium sp. P1_E7 (assembly GCF_056405855.1). Classification (NCBI taxonomy): domain Bacteria; kingdom Pseudomonadati; phylum Pseudomonadota; class Alphaproteobacteria; order Hyphomicrobiales; family Rhizobiaceae; genus Pararhizobium; species Pararhizobium sp. P1_E7. The sequence continues at coordinate 437,418 of NZ_JBFUBH010000002.1, forward strand.
CCTGGGCTGCCGAGCGCAGCGCGCCGAAGGACGCGGAAGCGCCGCGTGCGATGTCATCGAGGCGCACGCTGTCGCAGAACAGGCCGACGCGGAACGGAAAGCCGCGCACGCTCATGGCGTCGCATTCCGCCGATACGCCGCCCTTCCTTTTCTCGGTGAGAAACGCCGCCAGCCGTGTCTCTATCTGGCTGGCCGCCAGAAACCATGCACCGGAATAGACGATCAGGAACAGCACGATGCCGATCGCCAGCCGTTTGATCTTGCGGCTACCGGTAGAGGCTTCGGCAATATCTGCTGCGGTCATGGTCTGCTCCGGGTCTGTCGTTCGTTCGCGACGTTGCGACAAGGGAATTTCGGTCTGCTGATCTGGCGATCCGCTGTTGCATGCGCTCCAAAATCGTTCAGGAAATCGATTCCGATTGCCGGGCGGATGCGTTAGAAAAGCACCAGGATGATCTATCCGCCGCTCCTGGCCCTGGTTTGTGGCGCCGGGATGGCATGGATGTGAATGGCAGTGGATATGGACGATTTTTGGGTGTTTGGCTATGGTTCACTGATGTGGAACCCCGGCTTTGCCTTCGAGGACAAGATGACGGCCCGGGCCTTCGGCTACCGGCGCTCGCTCTGCGTCCGCTCCTGGGTGCATCGCGGAACGCAGGAACGTCCGGGCCTTGTGCTCGGTCTCGATCGCGGCGGCTCCTGCCGGGGCATGGCGTTCAAGGTGGCCTTGAAGGACAAGGATGACGTTGTCGGCTATCTGCGCGAGCGTGAACTGGTCACCCATGTCTACCTGGAGCGCACCATGCCCGTGCTGCTTGCCGATGGCCGCCGCGTGCCGGCGCTGACCTACATCATCGACCGTGGCCATACGCAGTATGCCGGTGCGCTGAGTACCGAGGACGCGGCTGCGACCGTCGCGGTTTCCCACGGAAAATCGGGACCCAATACTGACTATGTGGTCAACACGCTTGCCCATCTGAAGGAGATGGGCATTCGCGATCACTGGCTGGAAGAAGTGGCAACGCTCGTTGAACGAATGAGGCTCTAAGCCTGAGCGTTCAGCTCCTTCAGCCGCTGCGCGGCCGTTGGCGGCAGCGGCACATGCGGATTGTTCTTCACCGTCTCCAGCAAGAGTGCATCGCTGGCGGTTTCCATGACATCGACCAGCGTTTTCAGGAAGACATCGGGATCGAGGCCGGGGCCGATCGGTGGCAGGATTTGCACCTTGAAATGACCGGGATAGCGCAGGAACTTGCGGCGCGGCCAGAACAGGCCCGGATGCATGACGACGGGGATGACCGGCATGTCGAGATCGCGATAGAGCCTTGCGATGCCGTATTTGTATTCCGGCGGTGCGCCCGGCGGCCGGCGTGTGCCCTCGGGATAGATGATCAGCTGGCGGCCCGTTGCCAGTTCATCCTTGGCGCGCTGCATGACCGCCGCCATCACCTTGCCGCGTGCGCCGCGATCCACCGGCACCATGCGCTGCTTTTTCACATACCAGCCGAACAGCGGGATCCAGACGAGTTCACGCTTCAGGATGAAGAAGGGGTCCGACAGCCACGGCAGCAGCGCGTAGACGTCCCAGAACGACTGGTGCTTCGGCGCAAAGATGTAACCGCCCTTGGGGATGTTCTCCAGGCCCTCGATTTCGAACGTCGTGCCGACGATGACCCGGAACAGCCAGTGATTGCTGCGCGCCCAGTTTTTCGGAACGAACCAGGCCGTCTTGCGCGGCGCCAGGAAGTAGAACGGCGTCATCACGACCATCTGGGCGATCAGGTTGATGTAGAACACGATGTTGAACAGGACTGAACGCAGGATGATCATCGGCAAGCTTTCACAGCGAAAAGGGTGATCCGCTGCCTACACGAATATTGGCGCAAGGAAAACAATTTCGCTTGCGAGACGTTTCGCTGCGGCTAATTGCCGGTGGCCACGGCGCCCGTCTTTTCTGTCCGCAGGCCGCTTGCCGGATGAGCGCCGAGAGCGTTGCGCACCGAGGCGATGGTCAGCTTGACGTATTCCGACAGGATGGTCTTCAGCACCATCGGGTTTCTCAGCCAGTTGGTGCTCTTCAGGTCTGAATTGACGACGGGATAGGCGATGAACTCGATCCCCGGGTTGGCACGGCGCAATTCGAGCAGGCTGCGCGGCATGTGGTAGTTGTTGGTAACGACGAGAATGCTGCGGTAGCCGTTGTCGCGGATCCAGCTGGCGGTCTCGTTGGCATTGCCGATCGTATCGATCGCATCGTGGCCGATATCGACGCAGCATTTGAACAGATCGGCCGAACTCTGGGTGTTGCGGCGAATTTGGCCGCCCGTCGTCGAGGGGTGGACGCCGGAGATCAGCAGCCGTTTTCCTGCTCCGTTTTTCAAGAGATCCACAGCCTGGTCGATCCGCTGGAACCCTCCGGTCAGGACAACGATCGCGTCTGCCTTTGGGTTGGCAGGTGGCTGAAGAGACGCAACGGAATCGGCGAAATAGAGGAAGCCGGCCGCCGCAAATCCGGCAATCAGCAGCAGCACATAGAATGTCAGGCGCACCAGCCGGCGGCGGACACTGACGTGCCGTCGCACCAGCGTCCCCTTCCGCCGCGTTTCGCCGTTTTCATTCATGGCAGGTCCTGCTGCTTTGCCAGCGGTCTTGATTCTCTTCAATATAGACAGATTGCGGCAAGGAATGGATGCAAGGCAAAGCAATCATGATGGTCAGGTCTGGTTGCCGTCGATGCGTGCCGGGTCGGACCGGATCAGATCGATTTCATAGATCGTGCGCATCACGGTGAAGCGGGCAGTCAGCGTCGTCAGAAGCGCGATGACGATCATGATGGCGGCAATGCCGAGATAGCCGGAATAGCCGATGGAGAAGCTGCCGAACATGGCTGTCGTCTGGTCGCTCTGGGGGGTTGCCAGTGACCGCGATTGCCAGAAGCCTGCGATCGCAAAGCAGGCCGCCGCCAGAAACCCGCCGGCGCCGGCGCCCTTCAGGCTGATTTTCAGAAAATGTTTCTGGAATTCCGAAGCGACAAAGCCCGCCTCGGCACCGACGAAATGCAACACCTCGACAATGTGACGGTTGCCGGAAAGCGTGCCGCGCGTCGCAAAGATCACGGTCAGAACCATGGCGGAAAACACCAGCACCAGGACGCCGGTGCCGATCAGTGCCGTCGTATGCGCCATGGCCACCAGCCGGTCGACCCAGGTCCGGTGGTCGTCGAGAAAGGCCTGCGGTATGGTTTCCGTCAACATCGCCCGCATGGCGGCGAAATCGGGCGGGTTCTGCTCGTCGATGGTGATGATGACGAGGCGCGGCACCGGCAGGTCGTCGAGATCAAGGCCGGCCCCCAGCCATGGCTCCAGCAACCGGGCGGTCGCCGCCTTGTCGACGATTGTGCCATCGGTGGTGCCATTGAAGGTCAGGGCGAGATCGCGCGCGTCGGCGAGCGCCTTTTCCATGTCGAGTTTTTCGTCCGGCTTGATCTGGATGGTGATCTCGCGGGAAATCTGGCTCTCCCAGCTTTGCGCCGTCGAACGCACCATGCTGACGGCGCCGAGCGTCAGGCAGGCGAGGAAAGCCATGATGGCGATGACCAGCACCAGCGCATTGCCGGAGACGTTTGCGGGCGGCACGATCGGCGCCGTCGGGCGCACGCGCAGCGAAGCCTTGCGCTCCTGCGGCGCGTCCTGACCGGCGCGATTGCTGACGGGCGCTTCACTCATAGATGTCGAGCCGCCCTTGCGAAAGAATCATCCGCCGTGCCTCGACCTGGTCCATCAGCGAGAGATCGTGCGTCGCGATGACGACGGCGGTGCCGAGCCGGTTGAGTTCGAGAAACAGGTTGAGTAGCCGCCGTGCCATCGGCGGATCGACATTGCCCGTCGGCTCGTCGGCAAGCAGGATCTCGGGCCTGTCGATCAGGGCGCGGGCGATGGCAGCGCGCTGCTTCTCGCCGCCTGAGAGAACCGGCGGCAAAACGTTGATGCGTTCGCCAAGGCCGACCCAGCCAAGCAGTTCGAGCACATCGGCGCGATAGGACGATTCGTCCTTGCCGCGCACGCGCAGGGGCAGGGCGACATTCTCGTAGGTCGTCAGATGATCGAGCAGCCGGAAGTCCTGGAAGACGATGCCGACACGGCGGCGCAGCATCGGGAATTCGTCGCGCGGGATGGTCGAGATATTGCGGTCGAACATGCGAATCAGGCCGCGCGTCGGCTGCAGCGACAAGAACAGCAGCCGCAGCAGCGTAGTCTTGCCGGCACCCGAAGGGCCGGTCAGGAACTGGAACGATTTTCTGGGAATGTCGAAGGTCAGGTCGCGGAGGATTTCCGGACCCATTCCATAGCGCAATCCGACATTTTCAAAATGAATCAACGGTCAGTGTCCAGCTTCTCTTCTTCGGTCCAGGATGCCATGTTTTCGCGGCGGGCTGATGGCCCAGCTTTCAGAATACAACGTAAGACCGCTGTTACAGCGCCAACATGGTTAAACAGTGGTTAATTTTGCCTGAAAGCGAGCCGTTTCCGCGGCGTCATTTTCGAAGCATTAACCATTTAGGTTTACGTCTGGGAAAGGTTTGTTTCAATGCCTTGATCGTTGCCTTTTGGGGCCAAGGGCATTCTGGTGCGGCCGGTAGGCCCTGCAAGGGAGAGACGATGAACGCTTTCCGTTCCAACGGCGCTGCCAGCCGCATGGATCTGCTGCCTCCGGAGCGCCGCGAGCGAACGGTTCCAGCAGGCGCCATGCCGCGTCGTGCCGATATCGTCGACGCCGAGTTCGAGATCGTCCCGCCGCACAGCCGGCGCAACGTCTACCCGGTTTTCAACGACAATCGGGTTCGGATGGTGGTCTCGCCGGCGCAGCCGCCGCGTCATGTTGCATCGCCGTTCGGACGGGCGGTCAACCATTTCGAGCGCCTGCTCCAGACGGCTTCTCCTAAGGCGTTTGCCGTTCTCGTCACATGCCTTTGCGCTCCGGTCTTCCTGTTGTTTGCCAGCCTTTCCAAGGATCAGCCCGCCATTGCCTCCGTGCCGGCATTGTCGATCAACGATGTCACCACCTCGCTGAACGACGCCAACGGCATGAAGGTGCTTTCGGTCTACGGGTCGGTCAAAAACCATTCAGATACGCCCAAAGTGGTTCCGGCCATACTTGTCGATGTGATTGCCAACGGCCACCGGCGGACCGCCACCCGAATTGACGCGAGGCAGCCCGCGCTGGCTCCGGGAGAGAGCCGGGCCTTTTCCGCACGTCTTCTACACACAGGTGGAAAACTGCCCGACGTTGCGGTTTCCTTCGGACAACCGGGTGATTCGGCGCCCTGACTGTGCTATGCGGCTGGCTTCCGGAGGCATAAAACGCAGTCTCCATTGTATTTCTGGAGACCATTCGCATGCCCGTTGTTCGTGGAAAAAATATTGACCCGCTTTATACCGCCGAGCTGATTGCCGAGCGGAACATTGCAATGGCCGAGCAGATCGCCAAGGGGCCGCTCAACGACCTTCTGGTCATCGCCGTGCTCAAGGGCTCTTTCATCTTCGCCGCCGACCTGATCCGCGCCATGCACACCGTCGGTCTTGCGCCGGAAGTCGAGTTCATCACGCTGTCGAGTTACGGCACCGGCACAGTGTCGCAGGGCGTCAGGATCATCAAGGATATCGATAGCGACGTGCACGGCCGCGACGTTCTCCTGATCGACGACATCCTGGAATCGGGCCGCACCCTGCGCTTTGCCAAGGAGCTGATGCTGGAGCGCGGCGCCAAGTCGGTGACGATCGCGGTTCTTCTCGACAAGAAGGTCAAGCGCCAGACCGATCTCGAAGCCGATTATGTCGGCTTTGAATGCCCTGACTATTTCGTCGTCGGCTACGGCATGGACGTGGCCTATGCGTTCCGCGAGCTGCCCTTCGTCGGCATTGTCACCGGCGACGCCGAATAGCCATTTGGCTGTGCCAAACCGCTGATCTGGTCATCCGCGTTTACGGAAAACAAACAAAACTCTGTTGGTGTTGATCCGCAGCAAACCGTGCTGCGGATCAGGGACCGGATGCCGTCAAGGCAAATGTCCCGGCGGAGTTGTTGCCGAAACGGAGGCCATGATGGCGAAAATCCTGATTACCGAAGATGAGGACGGCCTGCGCCGTTTCGTTGCCCGCGCCTTACAGCTCGATGGTCATGAAACCGTCGAGGCGGCCGATGGCGCCGAGGGCCTCGCCTGCCTTCAGCAGGCAAGTTTCGATCTTTTGCTTTCCGATATCCGCATGCCGGTGATGGACGGCATCGAGCTCGCCCATCAGGCATCGGCCGCCTTTCCGGCACTGAAGATTCTTCTGATGACAGGTTACGCCGAGCAGCGCGAACGGGCCGACAACCTCAACGGCAAGGTCATCGACGTCGTCTCCAAGCCGTTCACGCTGCCGGATATCCGCAAGGCTGTTGCCGTGGCGTTGGCGGCGTGAGCGGCGCACCCTTCAGACTTTCAAGCCATTCTGAAAGTTTGACGACAGTGTTCGACGCTTTAGGTTTTCTCCAGCCGCACAACGTCTTGATGTCGCGAGAGGCGAGGCCACCCCGTGGATTGACCTCCCAATTTGAAGCAACCCTTATTTACCAATCCCGATCTGCTTCATGAAAGCGGCGTTATCCCAAAACAGATATTCTTCATCCATCGTGCCCTCCTTGTTCCAATGCCCTAAGGTCGCCATCGGTAAATGGTAGGTTTTATGTGTCGGCTGAATAACCGTTCCATCCGCCAGAGCCATAGGCTTGGTAAAGGTGCCGTCAAGAAATCCCATCACAGCAGTCCATTCGCTGTCTGCTGTGCCAAACCTTACTGGATGTTCGGTAATTCGGTTATCTGGAGCAAAGGTCCATAAGAACTCCAACTCCTTGATGTGATCCGGAATGCCCTTGGTGGTGTGGCCATCCGGATAGTGCACGATGATGTCCTTGGCGTGGCTCTTATGAAGGTCCTCCCACTGCTGGCCGGTGTAGACATGGAAATCGAGATCGTCAAAGTTAGCCAGGCGCTTTGCCAACTCGGCCGGCATGCCCTCGACTTTCGGGGTTGGCTCTCCAACTTTGGTGCCCGGCCACCGCTCCTGATCGGCAGCGACCAGAGGTTTGACGAAAATAAGACAGGCGCTCGTGAGGCCAATGGCGATCGCGAGAGCCAAGGGGTGACTTTGCAACATTGATTCCTCTCCTCCCTCACCTTATATCCAGCAACCGTTCCAGATACCGACGCTCCGTCTCCGGCGATGAATTCGTGCCGAGACGCCGGCGGATTTCTTCGAGGATTTCGCGCGCCCGCTGGGTATCGATCTCGTCCGGCACCTTGACCTGATCGCCGAAATCCGGCCCGGCATTCTGCTGGCGGCGGCCGAGCGGGTCGCGGCCGTTCTGGCCGAATTGCGGCACGCCCTGACCTTGTCCCGGGCCTTGGCCCTGGCTTTGCATCTGCTGCATCATGTCCTGCGCACCGTCACGCAGGGCCTGCAACGCGCGGCCCTGGCTGCCGACGGCCTGTTCGCCCTGTCCCTTGCCAAGGGCGCCTGAAGCCCCCTTCATCTCGCGGCCGGCCTCGCCAAAACCCTTGCCGGGCTTGATGCCCATGCCTTCAAGGCCTTTCTGCAACTCGCCGAGCTGCTTGCCCAGCTGGTCCTGCTGGGCCTGCATGTCCTTCAGTGCCTGCTTCAGCTCTTCCGCCGTCATGTTGTCGAGCGGGCCGGGCTCCTGGGCATTTTCGTCCTGCTGCTGGCCGGGCTCCTGCGGCATCTCCTGATCGAAGAGCTCTTGGTCTTCTCCATCCAGCGGGTCGCCGCGCTGCAGCCGGTCGCGCAGCGCCTGATCGAATTTGAACGTCTCGTCCATCAGCTGCTGCTGCTGCTGCATCAGCTGGCCAAGCTTGTCCATCTGCTTGCGCATCTCGCTGTTTTCCTGGCCCTGCTGCTGTTGCTGCATGCGGCCGGCCTGGAGATTGTTCATCATGCGCTGCATCTCAGACAGCATCTGGCGTGCCTGATCCTTGGCGCCGGATTTTGCGAGGTTCTCGATCTGGTTCATCATCTTTTCCAGATCCTGCTGACGCAGCACGTTGTTCTGGTTCGGATTGGCCGCCACCTGCGGGTTCTTTGCCGCCTGCTTGGCCAGCGCCTCCATGTAGTCCTTCATGGCATCGCGCAGTTCCTGCATCAGCTTGGCGATCTCCGCGTCGGAGGCGCCTCTTTCCAGGGCTTCGGACAGCTTCTGCTGGGCGTCGCGCAGCCGCTTGTCGGCCAGCGCCATGTCGCCGTCCTCGATGCCGAGCGCGATTTCCCAGAGATAGCTTGCCGCATCGCGCAGCATGTCGTCATTGCGCGCAAGCGCCATGCGTGTACGGGCCGATTGCAGAAGCAGGAAATGCGTCAGGTTCGGGATCGTTTCATCCGGGCGCACCGACAGCGCGTCGTTGAGATCGATGGCGCGCGGCAGGTCGTTGGCATTGAGGGCAAACACCTGGCGCTCTTCGGCTACGGCGCCAGCGAGCGGTTCGAAGAACGGGCGGGCGGGCAGGATCATGTCCTGCGGCACGCTGCGCCCTTCCTGGCCGGCTGCATCCTTGGCAACCAGCGTCACACGCACACGCTTTCCCGACAACGGATGTTCGCTCAAGTTGCGGCTGGTCAGGCCCTTTGCCTCGCGCGCATTGCGCTTGGGCAGGTCGAGGCGATATTCCGGAAGGGGATAAAGCGGCCGTGCGTTCGCTTCCGGTTTGTCCAGCGGGACGATCTCGGCCCAGGCGTCCTGAATGCCGTAGTCGTCCTTGGCTGCAAAGCTGATTTCCAGGGCGGCATTGACCGTCGTGCGCGGAATGCCGTCGAAGGCGATATCCGGAACGCTGTCCGGGATTACTGTGAAGGCCCATTGTTCACCGCCAACGGAGAGCGAACCGTCCTTGGTGATTTTCATCATATGGGTGTTGCTGCCGGGCTTTGCCGGATCAACGGACGCTGCTTCGGCGGCAGTTTTCCCATCCTTGCCGGGCTTTGCGGCTTGCGCAGCGATAACGAGCGGCTGGGCCGCGCCGTTTTCCAGATAGGTCACCGGTGTCTCTTCGCCGCCGCTGGTGATGCGCACCGTCAGTTCGCTGAACTGCGGGATGCGCAGCGGCTCCGCACTGGCGGCAACCTGTTCCGCACCCAGCCGGCCGGTGAGGAAAACCGGCGCCCGGCCGGTATAGGCCGGCGGCGTCACCCAGGCGTCGATGCGGACATCCGGCGCTGACGCGATCTGCTGCGGCGGATGAAAGGCATCGGAAATCAGGCCGGCCTTGTTCGAATAGGAATAGGCAAAGGCGATACAGGCAAGCAGGACCGGAACGGCGCGCAGTCCGTAGCTGTCGGTGCGGGCAATGTCCGGTTTCGGCAGGCCTGTTTCCAGCCCGCCGATCATCCGCGCCATGCGTGCCTGGTGCTCCTGCCACAGCGTCCGGCCGAAGGCGCCGCTGGTGGCCGGCTGATCGTCCTGCACGCGGATTGCCTGATGCGGCAGGTCGTTGCGCTCCTCCAGCATCCTGTCGGCGTCGGCATTGCCGGGGACGCGCAGGCGCAGCAGCGGGATCAAGAAGACGATGAGGGCAGCTGCGAAGGCAAGAAGCGCTGTGGTATGAAGCCAGCCCGGCGCTACGCGGAAAAAGCCGAACCAGGTAACGGAGAGAAACAGAAGCACGGTGGCAAAGAGCGGCAGGGCGCGGGGTGCAGCCTGCTCGGTGACGAGAACAAGGCGCGCAAGCGCCCGCTTGACCGCGAGACTTCTCATAAAGCCTGCCGCCGCCGTCGCGCTGTCCCGCCGGATTTCCGTCATCCGTTCCCTTTCAACGTTCAAAACGTAGTGCGAAGGATAACACTCTTTGTGGCGAAGACGAGGGCGGCAACGCAATCGTGATCGATTTCAACGCTCGATGGCGGCGCTATCAACAGCGCCGGATCGGGAACTGTTGAGGTCGCGTCAATCGAGCCAGTCGGGAACCGAATCCAGCCCGATCAGGTCTTCATAGGACGTGCGCGGCCGAATCACATGAAAGCGATCGCCGTTGACCAGCACTTCGGGCACCAAGAGGCGGCTGTTGTAGGTGCCGGCCTGCACTGCGCCATAGGCGCCGGCGGTGCCGACCGAGATCAGGTCGCCAGGCTTCGGCATGGCCATTTCCCGGTCGAGCGCCAGATAGTCGCCGGTCTCGCAGACGGGGCCGACGATGTCTGCCTTGATGCGCGGCGCGTTGGCGGCGGATATGCGCACCGGCTGAATCTCGTGATAGGCCTCGTAGAGTGTCGGGCGGACCAGGTCGTTCATGGCGCCGTCGACGATGACGAAGGTCTTGGAGCCGCCATCCTTCACGTAGATGACTTCGGTGACCATGATGCCGGCATTGCCGACGATCAGCCGGCCGGGCTCCATGACGATCTTGCAACCGAGTTCGCGCAGCTGATCCTTGACGATCACGGCATAGGCGTCGGGCAAAGGCGGCGGGCTGTTGTCTGTCTTGTAGGGCACGCCAAGGCCGCCGCCGACATCGACGTGATCGATGCTGTGGCCGTCGGCGCGCAGCGTATCGACCAGTTCACGCAGCAGCTTGAAGGCATCGGCGAAGGGCTGCAGCTCGGTGATCTGGCTGCCGATATGCATGTCGATACCGGTGATCTGGATGCCGGGCAGGGTCGCTGCATGGGCATAGACCGCGCGGGCGCGCTCATAGGCGATGCCGAACTTGTTTTCCTTCTTGCCGGTCGAAATCTTCGCATGGGTCTTGGCATCGACATCCGGGTTGATGCGGAAGGAGACGTGCGCCTTCTTGCCTTCGCGCACGGCGCGGGCATTGAGCACTTCCAGTTCCGGCTCGGATTCGACGTTGAAGCAGTAGATGCCGGCGTCGAGCGCCAGGTCCATTTCCTGGGCCGTCTTGCCGACACCGGAAAACATGATGCGGTTGGCTGGAATGCCGGCCGCAAGAGCGCGTCGCAGTTCGCCGCCCGACACCACGTCGACACCGGCGCCCAGGCGTCCGAGCGTCTTCAGTACTGCCTGATTGGAATTCGCCTTCATCGCATAGCAGACCATCGCGTCGATATCGGCGAAGGCCTTGGAGAAGACCGAATAGTGCCGTTCCAGCGTTGCGGTGGAATAGCAGTAGAACGGGGTGCCCACCGCCTTGGCGATGTCGATGACGGAAACGTCTTCCGCAAAGAGAATGCCGTCACGATATTCGAAATGGTTCAAGGGAGTGCTCTGCTACAAGAGGGGATCGAGGAGGAAGGGCTTGCCTTGCGCTTCGTCCTTTTTTTCGACGCTGCCGGGTACCGCTTTGGTGTTGATCGGCGCGGACGAGCCCGGACGATCGAGATCGCCCTTGCGGCCGCAGCCGGACAGCGTCAGCCCGGTTAAAGCAAGGGCTGCAATCAGATAAGTGGTGTTTCGCAGATGCATGGATGCTTCCCGGTCCGGGCAATCAAGCCCTTCGTGCAAATTCGTCAGAACTCATATCGAGTTTTTAAGGCGCTGTGCACCCTGAATCTCGTACTCAGTTGCGGGTCCGCCACCAGGCGATCTGTTTCCTCACTTCGCTGGGTGCCGTGCCGCCGAAGGATGTGCGGCTGGCAACGGAGGCCTCGACGGTCAGCACGTCGAACACCTTGTCAGTGATATCCGCATGGATCGCCTGCAGGTCTTGCAGCGACAGTTCGGCAAGCTCGCAGGCCTTCTGCTCAGCCAGCGCCACGGCCCGGCCGGTCACATGATGGGCGTCGCGGAAGGGCAGGCCCGCCTCGCGCACCAGCCAGTCGGCAAGGTCGGTGGCGGTGGAATAGCCGGAGCCGGCCGCCGCCTTCATCCGGTCGGCGCGGATGGTCATGTCGCGCACCATGCCTGTCATCGCGGCAATGGCGAGCTCCAGGCTCTCGGCCGAATCGAAGACCTGTTCCTTGTCTTCCTGCATGTCCTTGGAATAGGCGAGCGGCAGGCCCTTCATGACAGTCAGGAGTGCGATGAGCGAACCGTTGATACGGCCGGTCTTGGCGCGCACCAGTTCGGCGGCGTCCGGGTTCTTCTTCTGCGGCATGATCGAGGAGCCGGTGGAAAAAGCGTCCGACAGCCGCACGAAGCCGAATTGCGGCGTCGACCAGATGACGATTTCTTCAGCCAGCCGCGACAGGTGCACGGCGCAGATCGAGGCGATCGACAGGAATTCCAGCGCGAAATCACGGTCCGACACGGTGTCGATCGAGTTGCGGGTCGGCTCGCGGAAGCCGAGCGCCTTGGCGGTCATGTGGCGATCGATCGGAAAGCCGGTGCCGGCAAGGGCCGCAGCACCGATCGGGCTTTCGTCCAAATGCTCGATGGCATGGCGAACACGCTGCCGGTCACGGCCGAACATCTCGACATAGGCCATGCAATGATGGCCGAAGGTGACGGGCTGGGCCGTCTGCAGATGGGTGAAGCCGGGCATCACCGTTTCGGCGTGTTCTTCGGCGCGGTCGAGGAAGGCGGCGATCAGGCTCGTCAGCATGCCCTCGCACTTCTGCAGCTCTTCCTTCACCCAGAGGCGGAAGTCGAGTGCTACCTGGTCGTTGCGCGAGCGGGCGGTGTGCAGGCGTCCGGCGGCCGGGCCGATCAGGGTTGCAAGTCGCGCCTCGACGTTCATGTGAATGTCTTCGAGGCGACGGGAGAATTCGAACTGCCCGCTTTCGATCTCTGACAGGATCGTGTCGAGGCCGTGAACGATCTTGTCTTTATCATCAGCCGAAATGATGCCTTGATGCGCCAGCATGGTCGCATGCGCTATTGAGCCGCGGATGTCCTGAGCGAAAAGCTTCTTGTCGAAGCCGATCGAGGCATTTATCTCCTCCATGATCGCCGCCGGTCCTTGAGCAAAGCGACCGCCCCACATCTGGTTGGAGCTTTTGGTTTCAGAAGTGCCGTCAGCCATGAAGAATGCCCGCCCTGGAGAATGACCCGTTTTGGAAACTGAAGTAAACGACAGACAAAAACGCTTTCCGCCTGCCAGACTGGTGATGATCGCTGCCCTCGCAGGGCTGATCGCCGGTGCGGCAGCGGTATACGTCAGGGAAAGCGGGTCTGGCAATGGTGTGGTGGTGGAAACCGCCGGTGCAAAGACCTGCGAAGCGGCAAAAGACAAGATTGCGGCCATTACCCCGCTCCTTAAAGGCCAAGTCGCCGCCATGGCGCCGGTCAGCGAACCGCGGCCGTTGCCGGGCCTGAACTTCAAGGGCCGGGATGGTAAGGATCTCACGCTTGCCGATTTCGGCGGCAAGACCATCCTCCTCAATCTATGGGCAACATGGTGCGTGCCCTGCCGGGAGGAGATGCCGGCGCTCAACGCCCTGCAGAAAGCGGCAGGCAGCGACACGTTCGAAGTCGTGACTGTCAACATCGACATCGGCGACGACGAAAAGCCGAAGGCTTTCCTCAACGAGACGGGCGTGCACGATCTCGCTTACTACCGCGATGCGTCCATGGGCGTCTTCAACGCGTTGAAAAAGGAAGGCCTTGCCTTCGGCCTGCCGGTGACGCTGCTGATGGACGACAAGGGCTGCCTGATCTCGTCGATGAACGGTCCTGCCGCCTGGGACAGCGACGATGCAAAGGCGCTGGTAAAGGCCGCTGTCGCCGCGCCGCCGTCAGGCACACAGTAGGAGCGAGACGCGGTTGGCGCTTTTTTTCTGTGTGGCTGCCCCCGCGCCCTTTGTCGCCATGGCGAGGATCGTGGCGGCGGGAACCGGGCGGGAATAGACAAACCCCTGACCCTCTCGGATTCCCAGCTGTAGCAGCGCGGCAATCTGTTCTTCCGTCTCGATCCCCTCTGCGACGACGGTCATGCCGAATTTGGTCGCCAGCCCGGCCAGCATTTCCACCAGTTCGGACGACTTTCGATCAAGCGTGACGCCATCGACGAAGAATTTGTCGATCTTCAGGTAGTTGGCGCCCAGCGCATGGATGGCCGACAGGCCGTTGTGCCCGGTCCCCGCGTCGTCGATGGCGACGCGCATGCCGGCCGCGATCAGCTCGGTGGTCACGATGGCTGCCCGTCCCTTGTCCGCGATGACCTGCCGTTCGGTGACCTCGATGACGAGGGCGTGGTGGGGAAGGTTGAAGCGGGTGGTGTCGGCGATCAGGTTGTTGACGAACCCACCGGCCAGATATTGATCCGGCGTCACATTGAAGGTCAGCTTGAGATGGCTTTGCGTCAGCAAGAGCCCGCCGAGCTGAGATCCAGCCTGTCTCAAAAGTTCGCTCGTCAGTCTTTCGATGCGGCCGCTGCTTTCGGCCAGCGGGATGAAGGACAGCGGCGGGATCACCGTTCCGTCCGGCTTGATCCACCGCGCCAGCATCTCAAACCCGAGAAGCGTTCGGTCCTCGAGATTGAAAATCGGCTGGAAATAGGGCTGGATATGGCCATTCGACAATGCCCGGTCGAGTTCGTCGAGAATGGATGTGTTTCGCATCATGCCGCGTGCGGCAAGGGCGCCGAAGCCGAGGCCGAGTGCAGCGGCAATCGCGATCATCCCGGGCGATAGTGTCTGGTTCCATTGAGCAAGAGCGGCCGCATCGACCCTCAGGCTGAACTTGATGGGATACTTGGCCGAATTCTGGTCGAAGCTGATGAGATTGGCACCCTCGACCGACCATTTCCGCTCGGGACGATAGCTGGCGAAGGATGAGCCATCTTCAAGGGTCAGTTGCATCAGCGCGCTGTCGCGCAGTTTGTCCGGCAGAATGGCGAAAAGCAGGCCGCTGGTTGCAAGAACTTCGACGAGGCTTTTATCCTGTCCATATTGCCAGCGCACACCCAGCCCCTTCCAGCCCGGAAAGCCAAGGGAAAAGAGCGAATAGCCGGGGCTGTTGGTCCGGTTGCGCCGTGCGTTTGCAATGGACTGCTCGAGCGCTTCGTTCTTTTCGTCGTAGCTCCAGCAGACGCCGTCCTTCGTTTCCAGCCGCATGTTCTTCATGATGCTGGAGCCGTAGAGTGCCTTGGTCATCGCCATCGGATCGGCCGTCGCGCAGGATGTGCTGCGGTTCAGGATGACATCGCTCATTTTCATGGTGGCGGCGTCGAGCGCCAGCTCCGTGCGCGCTATCGTGTCGATCGCGAGTTGCCGCAACTGTTTCTCATTCCACGAGGCAATGAAGGCGGAATGGACACAATAAAGGACGCCGGCGAACAGGCCGGTAAAACACAGCATGAGAGCTGTGAAGCGTAGTCTGCGCTGAACGGTCATGGCCCGGCCTTTTGCTAAGGCTCGGACCGTGGCGGAAACAGGTTAAAATCGCTTGAATGTTCTACCGCTGATTTAGTAGTTCGGTTCAGCGTGTCGGAACGGGAACTTCGCCACGGTAGTCATAGAAACCGCGGCCGGACTTGCGGCCGAGCCAGCCGGCCTCGACATATTTGACCAGCAGCGGGCAGGGCCGGTATTTGGAATCCGCCAGCCCGTCATGCAGCACCTGCATGATCGACAGGCAGGTGTCGAGCCCGATGAAGTCGGCAAGCGCCAGCGGTCCCATCGGATGGTTGGCGCCAAGCTTCATCGCCGTGTCGATGGCATCGACGCTGCCGACACCTTCGTACAGCGTGTAGATTGCCTCGTTGATCATCGGCAGCAGGATGCGGTTGACGATGAAGGCCGGGAAGTCTTCGGCAACGGTGACCGTCTTGTCGAGTGTTGCGACGAACTCCTTGGCGGTCGCGAACGTGCCTTCCTCGGTGGCGATACCGCGCACCAGTTCGACCAGCTTCATCACCGGAACCGGGTTCATGAAATGAATGCCCATGAAGCGTTCCGGCCGGTCGGTCGCGGACGCAAGCCGCGTGATCGACAGGGAGGAGGTGTTGGTGGCGAGAATGGCGTCTGCCTTCAGAACCGGACAGACCTGGCCGTAGATCTTGCGCTTGACGCTCTCGTCCTCGGTTGCGGCCTCGATCACCAGATCCATCGGCGACAGATCGTTGAGGTCGGCCGATCCCTTGATCAGCGACAATGCCTTCTTGCGCTCCTCGTCGGTCAGTTTGCCGGAGGAGACCTGACGCGCCATGTTGCCGTTGATGGTGGCAAGGCCTGCTTCAACGCGGTCGGCGGAGATGTCGTAGATATGCACCTTGTAGCCGGCCGAGGCCGATACCTGGGCAATGCCGCAGCCCATTTGTCCAGCGCCAACAATTCCGACATTCTTGATCATCGAGCCGATTTTCCATCATTCATACGAAAGAGCGATCGCGCTTCCGTTCGAGCAAAAAGATATGCGCCCGTTGGGGCGAAGTATTCGGATGCCAGTGATAAAGGCATCGCGCCCAATTTTCCAGCCTTTATTCGCGGCGGAAGGCATTGTGAGTTAAGGAAACACGTTGCTTCCAAAACGAAAAACGGCCGCGCAAAGTTACGCGGCCGTTGGTCACATTTTCAAGAAGCTCACAGCGCCTTTTCGAGCTCTGGCAGGATGGTGAAGAGATCGCCGACGAGGCCGTAGTCGGCGACCTGGAAGATCGGGGCTTCCTCGTCCTTGTTGATGGCGACGATGACCTTGCTGTCCTTCATGCCGGCCAGATGCTGGATGGCGCCGGAGATGCCGACCGCAATGTAGAGCTGCGGCGCAACGACCTTGCCGGTCTGGCCGACCTGCCAGTCGTTCGGGGCATAGCCCGCATCGACGGCGGCACGCGATGCGCCGACGGCGGCACCGAGCTTGTCGGCCACCGGCAGGATGACCTCCTGGAATTTTTCCGACGAGCCGAGTGCGCGGCCACCCGAGATGATGATCTTCGCCGAGGTCAGCTC